>NZ_JAGGOL010000075.1 GCF_018614525.1 Streptomyces sp. ISL-11 | reverse complement strand
CGGCTCGATGGTCGCCTACGAGGGCTACGTCCAGTACGAGGCCAACCCGCCGGCCGTCCGGCAGATGGCCTCCCAGTGGCTCACCGGCGAGGGCGTGCCCCTCATGAAGTGCTTCGGCGACGGCCTGCTCTACCTCGCCGACTACGGCGCGGACGTCGTCTGCCTCCAGCTCGACGGCGAGTCGCTCTCCGTCAACGGCACCAACGTCCTCGCCTTCGACGCGTCCCTCCAGTGGGGCGTCCAGCGCGTCAAGGGCATGGCGAAGTTCGCCGGGCAGGGCCTGTTCAACGTCGCCATCTCGGGCACCGGCTGGGTGGCGCTGACCTCGCGCGGCACCCCCATCGTCGTCGACTGCGGCAGCGGCGAGGACGAGACCTGCGTGGACCCGGACGCGCTCGTCGCCTGGTCCACCGGCCTCAGGATGAAGGGCAAGCGCAGCTTCAAGGCCTCATCCATGATCGGCCGGGGCAGCGGGGAAGCCTACCAACTGGGCTTCTCCGGCCAGGGATTCGTGGTCGTACAGCCCAGTGAGGACAGCACCGACCGGCTCCGGGCCCGGGGCTGAGGGGGAACGAGGACACCATGCAGAGCCCGCTTTTCGCGCACACCGAGGCCCAGACCCAGGACCGGTACGCCCTCCAGAACCCGCAGATGCTGCGCGTCTCCCTCACCGGCCACGACGACGTGCTCGCCCGCAAGGGCTCGATGGTCGCCTACCAGGGGCTGATCGAGTTCGACGGCGAGTACCAGACCCGGGGTCAGCACAACGCCCGCGCGCACACCGGCGAGGGCCTGGAGCTGATGCGCTGCTCGGGTCAGGGCACCGTCTACTTCGCCAACCTCTCCCAGCACGTGCACGTGATCGACGTCGACCACGACGGCCTGACCGTGGACGGTGCCTACGTCCTCGCGCTGGACTCCACCCTGCACTGGGACACCATCGCCGTGGACAGCCACACGGGGGTCTCCGGTACGGGCGCGTACAACCTCGTCATCACCGGCCGGGGCAAGGTCGCGCTGATGACCTCGGGCCAGCCCCTGATGCTCCAGGTCACCCCGCAGACACCGGTCAACGCCGACGCGGACGCCGTCGTCGCCTGGTCGACGTCGCTGCGGGTCAACATGCAGGCGCCGACGTCCTCGTCGAGCGTGTGGCGGCGGCGCGGCTCCACCGGCGAGGGCTGGGAGCTGGCCTTCTCCGGGCAGGGTTACGCGCTGGTGCAGCCCAGTGAGCTGCTGCCGCCGCAGGGCGCGGAGATCGGCCAGGGGCTGATGGCCCAGTACGGCGTCGGCCAGCAGGGGGCGCACGCCCGTAACCAGGGCAACATCTGGTCCAACTGATCGGCGGGAAGAGCTGATCGGCGGGAAGAGGTCATGTGTAAGGGGCGGCCACCTTGGGTGGCCGCCCCTTACCGATGCCCGTCACCGTCTCACAGACGCGCGAGGGTCCGCTCCAGCAGCCGGCCGACGGACCCGTCCGCGATGTCGCCCACCTCCGCGTACGGGAACCAGCGCAGCTCCAGCGACTCGTCGCTGATCGCCTCCACCGCGCCCGCGGGCACCAGGGCCGCGTACTGGACGTCCAGGTGCCAGTTGCAGGGCGCCGGGATCGGGTGCCGGTCGAGCCGCACCGGGCCGCCCGGCAGCAGCGTCAGGCCCGCGATGCCGGACTCCTCCGTCGCCTCCCGCAGCGCGGCCGCCTCCAGCGTGGCGTCACCGGGCTCGCAGTGGCCGCCCATCTGGAGCCACATCCGCAGCTTGCGGTGCAGCGTGAGCAGCACCTGCCCGCGCGCGGGATCGATCATCAGGGCGCTCGCCGTCACGTGTCCGGCCCCGCAGGGCTTCCACATGCCGCCGGGATGCGCGGCCAGGTGATCGAGGTATTCGGCCCGCAGCTCTTCCTGGTCCGCGTACTCCTTCAGTACCCGGACCGCGTCCTCGTGCAGGCTCACTTCTGGTCGTCGCCCTCGTCCTCGTCGCCGCCCTTGCCGAGGTCCGGCTTCCGCTCCGGCGCGGCCGAGCCTCCGGCCGCCTCGCCCAGCATCTTGTCCAGCTCGGAGAAGTCCAGGTGCTCGCGGTGCACGAAGCCGTCCGGGTCGTCCAGGTCGGCGGCGGTCGGCAGCATGTCCGGGTGCTCCCAGAGGCCGTCACGGCCCTCCAGGCCGCGCGCGTCGGTCAGCGACGCCCACAGCCGCGAGGCGTCCCGCAGCCGGCGCGGACGCAGCTCCAGGCCGATCAGGGTGGCGAAGGTCTGCTCCGCCGGGCCGCCCGAGGCGCGGCGCCTGCGCAGCGTCTCGCGCAGCGCGCCGGCCGACGGCAGGTGCGGCGCCGCGGCCGCGTGCACGACCGCGTCGACCCAGCCCTCGACCAGGGCCAGGGCGGTCTCCAGGCGGGCGAGCGCCGCCTTCTGCTCCGGGGTGTCCTCCGGCTGGAACATGCCCTGCTGAAGGGCGTCCTGAAGCTGCTCGGGGTGCGTCGGGTCCAGCTGGCCGACCACGTCCTCCAGCTTGGAGGTGTCGACCTTGATGCCCCGGGCGTAGCCCTCGACGGCACCGAAGAGGTGCGAGCGCAGCCACGGCACGTGGGCGAAGAGCCGCTGGTGGGCGGCCTCGCGCAGGGCCAGGTACAGCCGCACCTCCTCCTGGGGCACGCCGAGCCCGGAGCCGAACGCCTCGATGTTCACCGGCAGCAGCGCGGCCTTGCCGGCCGGGCCGAGCGGCAGGCCGATGTCGGTGGAGCCGACCACCTCGCCCGCCAGCACGCCCACCGCCTGGCCGATCTGGGTGCCGAACATCGCGCCGCCCATGGACCGCATCATGCCGAGCAGCGGGCCCGCCATGGCCTGCATCTCCTCGGGCAGCACGTCGCCCATGGCCGCGCCGACGCGCTCGGCGACCGGGTCGACCAGGTCCTTCCACACCGGCAGGGTCGCCTCGACCCACTCGGCGCGGCTCCAGGCCACGGCCGTGCCCGCGCCCGACGGCAGCGACGTCACGCCGTCCAGCCACAGGTCGGCCAGGCGCACGGCCTCCTCGACCGCCGCCCGCTCACCGGAGGTGACGCTGGAGTCCTTGGTGCCGTCGGCGGTGCCCTGCGCGACGGTCTTCCGGGCGATGTCCTTGGCCATGTCCCAGTTCACCGGGCCGCCCTCGTACGAGAGCATCTGCCCGAGCTGCTGGAAGGCGGCGCCCAGGTCGTTCGGGTTCATGGAACCGAACATCGAGGCGAAGGGATTGTCCCCGCCGCCGGGCAGCCCGCCGAACCCGAACGGATTCGCAGGTCCCTGGCCGCCCTGGCCATCGCCCTTCTTCTTGCCGTCGCCGCCGTTCTCCGGCTCCTCCGGCGGAAGACCGAATCCGAATGGGGTGTCACTCACGGGTTTCCTCGGCTCGTAGGGCCGCCGGCTCACGACCGGCGGCGAATGCCCGACAACACCACCCAGCGTAGACACCTCGCCGTGATCCGGGCTTGGTGCGTCGCCGACCCGGGGCCTGCGGCAGGATGGACGTCACCTGGTCCGTACGCGTCATCTCGCGTACGTACTGAAGACAACCGCTGGAGACGCCCGGTGAGTTCCCCCGACCGAGAAGTTCGCGCAGCGCGAAACGGTTCCGCGCGAGACAGTACGAGCCCGCAGGGCCGGCGACCCGTCGTGGCGGTCACCGGTGCCGCGCGCGGCGTCGGCGCGCTGCTCACGCAGCGGCTCGCCGCATCCGAGGAGATCAAGCGGGTCGTCGCCATCGACGAGCGCCGCGGTGAGGCGAGCGAGGCGCACTGGCACGTGCTGGACGTGCGCGACCCGGCGATCGCCGAGAAGCTGCGGGGTGCCGACGTCGTCGTGCACCTCGCCCTCGATCTCGATCTGGAGACCGATCCCGCCGCCCGCACCGCCTACAACGTGCGCGGCACCCAGACCGTGCTCACCGCCGCCGCGGCCGCCGGAGTGCACCGCGTGGTGCTGTGCACCTCCGCCATGGTCTACGGCGCCCTGCCCGACAACGACGTGCCGCTCGCGGAGGACGCCGAGCTGCGGGCCACCGCGGAGGCCACCGGGGTCGGAGACCTGCTGGAGATAGAGCGGCTCGCCAGGCGCGCGCCCCGCGCGCATCCCGGCCTGAACGTCACGGTGCTGCGGCCCGCCGTCCTGGTCGGCGGCACGGACACGGCACTGACCCGCTATTTCGAGTCACCCCGCCTCCTGGTGGTCGCCGGTTCCCGGCCGACCTGGCAGTTCTGCCACGTGGAGGACCTGGTGAGCGCCCTGGAGTTCGCCGCCCTGGAGAAGGCCGAGGGGGAGCTCGCGGTCGGCTGCGACGGCTGGCTGGAGCAGGAGGAGGTCGAGGAGCTCAGCGGCATCCGCCGCATGGAGCTGCCCTCGGCGGTCGCCCTGGGCGCCGCCTCCCGGCTGCACCGCCTGGGCCTGACGCCGTCCCCGGCGGGCGACCTGGAGTACACGATGCACCCCTGGGTCGTGAGCGGCAGCCGGCTGCACGACGCCGGCTGGCGCCCGCGGTGGACCAACGAGGAGGTCCTCGCGGAGCTGCTGGAGGAGGTCGCCGGCCGCCACACGGTCGCGGGCCGCCGTCTCGGCCGCAAGGACGCCACGGCCGCGGGCGCCGCGGGGGCGACCGTGGCCCTGCTGGGCACCGCCGCCCTGGTCCGCCGGGCCCGCAAGGCGCGACGGCGGCTGTAGGCGCCGTCGTGGGGCCGGAGGAGCGTCCACACGGCCGGGGGGACACCTGGTCGAACACCCATTGGCCGCCGCGCGCCGGCGTGCGGCACGATGGGCCCCATGGCCTCCACCCACGACCACCCCGGCGAACTCGCCGCCACGGACCCCCTCCGTCTGCTGGCGATCCGCGACACCCCCCTGTCCGTGGACGAGGTGTTCGCCGCGGTCGGCGACGACGCCGCCGGCGGCACCGCGCTGTTCGTGGGCACCGTGCGTGACCACGACGGCGGCGCGGACGTCGACGGCCTCGGCTACTCCGCCCACCCCTCCGCCGAGGCGGAGCTGCGCCGCGTCGCCGAGAAGATCGCCGCCGACTACCCGGTACGCGCCCTGGCCGCCGTCCACCGGGTCGGTGAGCTGGCCATCGGTGACCTGGCCGTCGTGGTGGCCGTCTCCTGCCCGCACCGGGCCGAGGCGTTCGAGGCGTGCCGGCGGCTGATCGACGACCTCAAGCGCGAGGTGCCGATCTGGAAGCACCAGAGGTACTCCGACGGCACGGAGGACTGGGTGGGCGTCTAGCGCCCTCCGCCGCCCCTGACGGGCGGCTTCCGCTTGCGTAACCACCCCCCTGACGTGAGCGTTGAGGGGACGGAAGATTAATGTGCTCATCAGTCATTCATGGTGGTGCGCATTCATGAGGGCGCGAGGGGTCGGGAGGTGGCATGGCGGCACTGGTGTGGTTGCTCATTCCCGTCGCTGCGGCCGTCGTCGCGGTCCTGTGGGGGAGCTGGGCGGCCCGTAACCGCAAGTCGGGCGACGTCGCGGAGCTCGCGGGGTATGCGCGGTTCCGGGAGGCGATGGAGCGCACGGACGCCGGCGGCGGGGTCTCCTAGCGCCGTCCGTCCGGGCGCCGAACCCCCAACGGGCGCCCGCGCGCGTACGCGTGCGCCCCTGCTTCCCCGTACGGACCGCCCCGGGGGTGGACTGTCGGACCGGTCCCGTACTGTCGTTCCATGCCCCGCCGCACCGCGACGATGCTCGCCTCCCTCCTGATGCTGATCGCGCTGCTCTGCGCGGGCGTGCTGATCCCCGTGCCGTACGCCGAGATGTCACCCGGCCCGACGGTCAACACCCTGGGCGAGCACGGCGGTGAGCCGGTGCTCCAGATCTCCGGGCACCAGACGTATCCGACCAGCGGCAACCTCAATATGACCACCGTCCGCGTCACCGGCTCCCAGTACCGGATGAACCTGGTCGAGGCGGTCGCGGGCTGGCTCGGGCACGACAATCTGGTCGTCCCGCGCAGCACGCTCTACCCGGACGACAAGTCCCCGGACGAGCTGAACCAGGAGACCGCGGAGGAGTTCAGCCAGTCCCAGGAGAGCGCCAAGGTCGCCGCGCTCAAGCAGCTGAACATCCCCGTCGGCAGCCGCGTCGTCGTCTCCTCCGTCGTCAAGGGCAGCGCGGCCGAGGGCCGCCTGCACGCCGGCGACGTGATCAAGGCCGTCGACGGTACGGAGATCAAGCAGCCCGGCGACGTGGCCAAGCTGGTCACCAAGCACCGGCCCGGTCAGCAGGTCTCGTTCCGGATCGTGCCGGCCAAGGAGGCGGCCGCGGCGGAGAAGGAGAAGCGGCAGCCCAGGAGCGAGGAGACGGTCGCCCTCACCACGCGCAAGGCACCCGACGACGAGCGGGCCATCGTCGGCATCCAGGCCGGCCCCGACCACACCTTCCCGTTCACCATCAACATCAAGCTGGCGGACGTGGGCGGGCCGAGCGCCGGGCTGATGTTCGCCCTCGGGATAGTCGACAAGCTGACCCCGGACGACCTCACCGGCGGCAAGTTCGTCGCCGGTACGGGCACGATCGACGAGAACGGCAAGGTCGGCCCGATCGGCGGGATCGAGATGAAGACGGTCGGCGCGCGTTCCAAGGGCGCGCGGTATTTCCTGACGCCCAAGGACAACTGCGCCGCCGCCGCGAAGGACCGCCCGTCGGGCCTGACCCTGATCCAGGTCGACACGATGAGCGACGCCCTGAAGTCGCTGGAGAAGATCCGCAAGGGGGACGCGGCCGGCCTGCCGCAGTGTCGCGCGGCAGGCTGAGAGGCCGGTTCCCCGCGCTCCTAGTCCGCGAACGTCGCCGCCAGGGCCTCCGCCAGGCCCGGCACCAGGTCGGCGCCCGTGAGGACCTCGGTGGGGGAGTCCTTCTCGCGCAGCCGCACCGCGGAATCGCGCGCGCCGTCGCGCAGCACGGCGACCGTCATCCGGACCTCCTGGCGGTCCGGGTGGGCGGCGACCCACTTGGCGAGCTGCTTCTCGTTCAGCCCGTTGGGCACGGTGCCCTCGGCGGACGGCGGCAGCATCAGCCGCTCCACGGTCAGGGCGCAGCCCGCCACCGCGTCCGGCCAGGCGATCGTGCCCAGGAACTTGTCGAGGGCCGTGCCGGCGGGCACCTCGTCCTGCTCGATCGGGGTGAGCGAACCGGCGGCCGCCTCGGTGTCGAGGCCGAGCTGGGAGGCCAGACCCGGCTCCTGGACGCGCAGCTTCGCGGTGTCGACGAGGGCGAAGAGCCGGGCCGGCTGGTCCCAGCCGAGGGTGGAGGCGTACTCGTCGATCTCGAGTACGGCGCGGGTCAGCGGACTGGCCGCCATCGGAGTGTTCGGAATCGCGGGACCGGACCCGTCGGCGGGGTCGGGAATGCTGGAAGTGCTGGACATACTCAATATCGTGCCCTGAGAGTGACCAAAAACGGGAACTGAGTAAAGCCTCGGTAAGTTGCCACACTGGGCCCTAGGATCGCTGGGCCCTGATCGACAAGCCCCACTGACAGCGAACTTCGAGGTGCGCACCTTGGCTTTCCAGATGCCGGACCGCGGCGGAGGCCCGTCAGGGCCACGGATCAGAGTCGGCCGCCCGTCCCGGCGGATCCGGACCCTGCTGACGACCTTTGGCGTGCTGGCCGCACTGGCCATCCTCTTCGTCATGTTCGCGGGGTTCTGGACGGAGTGGCTCTGGTACCGCTCGGTGAAGTACTCCTCCGTCTTCACCACCACCCTCGGCACCAAGATCGGCCTGTTCGCGGTCTTCGGGCTGCTGATGGCCCTGGTGGTGGGCGTGAACATCTGGCTCGCGCACCGGCTGCGGCCGCCGCTGAGCGCGATGTCGATGGAGCAGCAGAGCCTCGACCGTTACCGCATGAGCATCGCCCCGTACAAGAAGTGGGCACTGCTGGCGGTCTCCGCGCTCGTCGGTCTGGTGGCCGGCGCGTCCGCGGCCGGGCAGTGGCGGACGTGGCTCCAGTGGGTCAACGGCGTGTCCTTCCACCAGAAGGACCCGCAGTTCCACAAGGACATCTCCTTCTACACCTTCGACCTGCCCTGGTACCGCTTCCTGCTGAGCTTCGGCTTCGCGGCGGCGGTCCTCTCGCTGATCGCCGCCGCCCTGGTGCACTACCTCTACGGCGGTCTGCGGCTCACCAGCCCCGGCGGGCGGGCCACCTCGGCGGCCACCGGCCATCTGTCGGTGCTGCTCGGCGTCTTCGTGACCCTCAAGGCGGTCGCCTACTGGCTGGACCGGTACGCCCTGGCGGTGAAGTCCAGCGGGCTGAAGTCGACGGACGGCTGGACGGGTCTGCGCTATGTGGACGCGAATGCCTATCTGCCGGCCAAGACGATCCTCTTCATCATCGCGCTGATCTGCGCGGTGCTGTTCTTCGCCACCCTCTGGCGCCGCACCTGGCAGCTGCCGGTGATCGGTTTCGGTCTGATGGTGCTCTCGGCGGTGCTGATCGGCGGGCTCTATCCGGCGATCGTGCAGAAGTTCCAGGTCCAGCCGAACGAGCAGGCCAAGGAAGCGCCGTACATCAAGAAGAACATCACGGCCACGCGCGAGGCGTACGGGATCGACGGCTCGAAGGTGAAGGACTACGCGGGCCGGAGCGACGTCAAGGGCAAGGACACGGAGAAGCTGCGCGCCGACGCGAACTCCACGGCCAGCCTCAGGCTCCTCGACCCCAACATCGTCTCGCCCGCCTTCCAGCAGGAGCAGCAGGTCCGCGGGTACTACCAGTTCCCGTCCACGCTGGACGTCGACCGCTACAAGGTCGACGGCAAGGAGCAGGACACGGTCATCGGTCTGCGCGAGCTGAACATCAAGGGAATTCCCGAGCGCAACTGGATCAACGACCACTTCAAGTACACCCACGGCTACGGCGCCATCACGGCGAAGGGCACCGTGACGGACAAGGCCGGCGCCCCGGACTTCACCGCCAAGGGCCTGCCGACCGAGGGCCTGCTGGGCAATTACGAGCAGCGCGTCTACTACGGCGAGAAGACGACGCAGTATTCGATCGTCGGCGGCCCGCAGAAGGAGCTCGACTACTCGGCCGACAAGGGCGAGAAGAGCTACACCTACCAGGGGAAGAGCGGCGTCAACCTCGCCAACCCGGTCAACCGGGCCGCGTACGCGGTGGCGTTCGGCGAACCGCAGGTGCTCTACTCCGGTGCCATCGGCGAGGGTTCTCGGATTCTGTACAAGCGCACTCCCAAGGAGCGCGTCGAGGCGGTCGCCCCCTGGCTGACCATCGACGGTGACGCCTATCCGGCGGTGGTCGACGGCCGTATCCAGTGGATCGTGGACGCCTACACCACGACCAATGGCTATCCCTACGCCTCGCGCACCACGCTCGGTGACACGACGGCCGACTCGCTGACGACCGGACAGCGCGCGGTGGTGGCCCAGCAGAACCAGGTCAACTACATCCGCAATTCCGTCAAGGCGACCGTGGACGCCTACGACGGGACGGTGAAGCTGTACCAGTGGGACACCAAGGACCCGGTGCTCAAGACGTGGATGAAGGCGTTCCCGGGCACCGTGAAGGCGAAGAGCGAGATCGGCCCGGTCCTGATGGATCACCTGCGCTACCCGCAGGACCTCTTCAAGGTCCAGCGCGAGCTGCTCACGCGCTACCACGTCACCGACCCGGGGACGTTCTACACCGGCAGTGAGCGCTGGCAGGTGCCGGACGACCCGACCAACAAGAAGGGCAACGCGGTACCGCCCTATTACCTGAGCATGAAGATGCCGGATCAGCAGAAGCAGACGTTCTCGCTGACCACGACCTTCACGCCCAAGAGCCGCCCGAACCTTGGGGCGTTCATGAGCGTCGACGCCGACGCGAAGAGTGCCGACTACGGCAGCATCAGAATTCTGAAGCTGCCCTCCGAGACCACGGTGTGGGGTCCCGAACAGGCCCAGAGCAAGTTCAACGGGCACCCGGCCGTCGCCGACCAGATCAATATCTGGAAGAGAGGCGACTCCGAGGTCGAGTACGGCAATCTGCTGACCGTGCCGCTGGACGGCGGGCTGCTGTACGTGGAGCCGGTGTACATGCGGGGCGCGGGCTCCAATTACCCGCTCCTGAAGAAGGTGCTGGTCAACTACGGCGAGAAGATCGCCTTCAAGGACACCCTCGACGAGGCCCTGAACGAGATCTTCGGAGGCAAGGCCGCGGACACCGGCCCCACGAAGCCTCCCGCCGGCGAGCCGACCAAGCCCAGCCCGCAGAACTCCACCGTCAAGCAGGCCGCGAAGGACGCCAAGGACGCGTTCGAGGCGAGCCAGAAGGCGATGGAGAACAAGGACTGGGCGGCCTACGGCAAGGCGCAGGACGCCCTGAAGGACGCGCTGGAGCGGCTCACCAAGGCCGAGGCGGCCGGTGAGGAGAAGGGCGGCAAGCCGGGCAGCCAGTAAGTGGCCAAGGCCCCACCCCGCGCCGTGGTACGGTTGTTCCACAACAGCGCGGGGTGGAGCAGCTCGGTAGCTCGCTGGGCTCATAACCCAGAGGTCGCAGGTTCAAATCCTGTCCCCGCTACTCAATGACAAGGCCCGGAGTCCTCGGACTCCGGGCCTTGTCGTGTTGCCCGGACCCGGGCGGTCGGCCGGACCGCGAGGTGTCCGGGAGGCGCGGACTGTGCGGGTTGTGTGCGGGGCTTCTGTGGAGAGTTTGGAGCCCCGTCGTGTCGGGAAGTCGGGAAGTCGACAAAACGCTGAAGTGACCTCACTGGCTGCGGCATACCAGGTGTACGCGGGTTGCGGGTGGTGCGACGATGGGGCTTATGGGGGACAGGACGAGGCTGTGGGAGACACACCGGCTTGTAGAGGCTCCCGCTGACGGGAGCGAACAGGAAGTGACGGCCTACGCCCCGGCGACGGATTCCGCCGACCCGGGCGACTCCGCCGACCCCGCGGACCTGGAGCTGGAGACCGCCCGCCGCCGCGCCGCGGAGACCGGTGACCCCGCCGCCCTGAGCATGCTCGGCGCCCTCCTGCTGCGCCGCGGCGACCTCGACGGGGCCGAGCGCCACCTGCGCGCGGCGACCGCCGACGGCGACCGCTCGGCCGCCAACAACCTCGGCGTCCTGCTGCACCAGCGCGGTTACGCCGACGACGCCGCCGGGTGGTGGCGCATCGCCGCCGTCGCCGGCTCCGCGGCCGCCGCGCACGCCCTGGGCCGGTACCACCGTGAGCGGGGCGACGAGCCCGCCGCCGAGTACTGGCTGCGCCAGTCGGCCGAATCCGGCCACGCGCTGGGCGCCTACGCCCTCGCGGACCTCCTGGAGCACCGCAGCGACGTCGGCGCGGAGCGCTGGTTCCGCGCCGCCGCCGAGCGCGGGCACCGGGAGGCCGCGTACCGCCTGGCGCGCATCCTGGACGGCCGCGCCCCGCGCGCCCGCTCGGAGGGCCTGGGCCCCGGCGGTGTGGAGACCTCCGTGCGCGAGCTGCGCGCCGCCGCGGCGGACGGCCGTGACGCCGGCGGCCCCGCCCGCGAGGCCGAGCAGTGGTACCGCCAGGCCGCCGCCCGCGGCCACCGGCGCGCCGCCCTGCACCTGGGCACCCTGCTGGAGGGCCGTGGCGAGATCCAGGAGGCCGCCCGCTGGTATCTGACCTCCGCCAAGGACGGCGAGCCGCGTGCCGCCTGCGCCCTGGGCTTCCTGCTGCGGGACGCGGGGGACACCGACAGCGCCGCCGTCTGGTGGCGCCGGGCCGCCCAGGACGGCGACGGCAACGCCGCCAACGCGCTGGGCGCCCTGCACGCCGACCGGGACGAGACGGGCGAGGCCGAGCGCTGGTACCGCCAGGCCCTGGACGCCGGGGACGTCAACGGCGCGTACAACCTCGGCCTGCTGTGCGCCGGGCAGAACCGCACGACCCAGGCCGAGCAGTGGTACCGCCGGGCCGCCTACGCCGGGCACAAGGAGGCCGCCAACGCGCTGGCCGTGCTGCTGCTCCAGGGCGGCGACGCGGCCGGCGCCGAGCCCTGGTTCTCCAAGGCCGCCGAGGCCGGCAGCGTCGACGCCGCGTTCAACCTGGGCATTCTCTACGCCGGGCGCGACGAGGACCGGGCGGCCTTCCAGTGGTACGAGCGCGCCGCCGACGCGGGCCACACCGACGCGGCCCTCCAGGTCGCCATGGCCCTGCTGCGGGACGGCGACGAGGAGGCCGCCGAGCGCCATCTGCGGGTCGCCGTGCGCGGCGGCAACACCGAGGCCGCCTTCCGGCTGGCCGCACTCCTCGACCGCGACGACGTCGCTCACGAGGAGTGCGAGCAGTGGTACGAGCGTGCCGCCCGGCAGGGCCACCGGCGCGCCCAGGTGCGGCTCGGCATGATCGTCGCCGAGCGCGGTGACGTGGTGGAGGCCGCGCACTGGTACCGCCAGGCCGCCGAGGCCGGCAGCCGCAACGGCGCCTTCAACCTCGGGCTGCTCCTCGCCCGCGAGGGCAGCGAGCCGGAGGCGGCCCTGTGGTGGGCGCGTGCGGCGGAGGCCGGCCACGGCCGGGCGGCCCTGCGGCTCGCCCTGCTGGCGGCCCGGCGCGGCGACCTCACCGAGGGGCGGCACTGGTGCGACCGCGCGGTCGAGCTCGGCTCCGCGGAGGTCGCCGAGCGGGCCGCGCGCCTGCGGGACGCGTTGCAGCAGGAGCTCTCCGCTTAGGCCATTTGCCTTGGTCACTACCGACGGGTTACAGTTGCGTTACCGACGCGGGGTGGAGCAGCTCGGTAGCTCGCTGGGCTCATAACCCAGAGGTCGCAGGTTCAAATCCTGTCCCCGCTACTCCGTACGAAGGCCCGGATCCTCAGGATCCGGGCCTTCGTCGTGTTCGCGCCCCCTGCGCCGGGCCCTGGGAGGCCGGGCGGCGCGGGCCGCCCGCCCCCGTCATCCCGGGACGCAGTTCGGGCAGATGCCCCGGTAGGTCACCTCGACCGCCGCGACCTGGAAGCCGAAGCGCTCCTCCGCCGGAAGTTCGGCGAGGAGGTCGCCCGAGGGGTGGACGTCGCGGATCGTGCCGCACTGGGAGCACACCAGGTGCTGGTGCGCGTGGTGCGCGTTCGGGTCGTAGCGCTTGGCGCGCCCGTCCGTGCTCACCTCCATGATCTCGCCCAGGGAGACCAGCTCCCCGAGGGTGTTGTACACCGTCGCACGCGAGATCTCCGGCAGTAGTTCCGCCGCCTTGGCGTGCACTTCGTCCGCGGTGTAGTGCACATGGTCCCCGTCGAGGACCTCGGCGACGACGCGTCGCTGTGCGGTCAGCCGCCAGCCGCGTCCCCGGAGCCGTTCCAGCAGGTCACTCATGCCATTCACCTATCAGTCAGATAGAACCAGCGTAGCAGCGACCCTTGTCCATCACTGGATGGAGTATTCATCTCTCACCCATCTTGACTTAGACAAAGTCCAATGTAGGATCGAGATCGGCTCAGGCCAAGGTGGCAGGACGAGATGACGGAGGCACACGTGTCGGTTCAGGGCGAGGCCATAACGCAGACAGGCCCGCTGACCACGGAGTCCGGAGCTCCGGTCGCGGACAACCAGAACAGCGAGACCGCGGGCATCGGGGGCCCCGTCCTGGTCCAGGACCAGCTGCTCATGGAGAAGCTCGCGCACTTCAACCGCGAGCGCATCCCGGAGCGCGTCGTCCACGCCCGTGGCGCCGGCGCCTACGGCACCTTCACCGTCACCGCCGACGTCACGCGGTACACCCGGGCGAAGTTCCTCTCCGAGGTCGGCAAGCAGACCGAGACCTTCCTGCGCTTCTCCACGGTCGCCGGCAACCTCGGCTCGGCCGACGCCGTCCGCGACCCCCGCGGCTTCGCGCTGAAGTTCTACACCGAAGAGGGCAACTACGACCTCGTCGGCAACAACACCCCGGTGTTCTTCATCAAGGACGCCATCAAGTTCCCGGACTTCATCCACACCCAGAAGCGCGACCCGTACACCGGCTCGCAGGAGGCGGACAACGTCTGGGACTTCTGGGGTCTGTCGCCCGAGTCGACCCACCAGGTGACCTGGCTCTTCGGCGACCGCGGCATCCCCGCGACGCTGCGCCACATGAACGGCTACGGCTCGCACACCTACCAGTGGAACAACGAGGCCGGCGAGGTCTTCTGGGTCAAGTACCACTTCAAGACCGACCAGGGGATCAAGAACCTCACCACCGAGGACGCCAACCAGCTCTCCGGCATGGACCCCGACAGCCACCAGCGCGACCTGCGCGAGTCCATCGAGCGCGGTGACTTCCCCAGCTGGACCGTGCAGGTGCAGATCATGCCGGCGGCCGACGCGGAGTCGTACCGCTTCAACCCGTTCGACCTCACCAAGGTGTGGCCGCACGAGGACTACCCGCCGATCGAGATCGGCAAGCTGGAGCTCAACCGCAACCCGGAGAACATCTTCGCCGAGGTCGAGCAGTCCATCTTCTCGCCGGCCCACTTCGTGCCGGGCATCGGCCCGTCCCCCGACAAGATGCTCCAGGGCCGTCTCTTTGCCTACGGCGACGCCCACCGCTACCGCGTCGGCATCAACGCCGACCACCTGCCGGTGAACCGTCCGCACGCCACCGAGGCCCGGACGAACAGCCGCGACGGCTACGCCTACGACGGCCGCCACGGCCGCTCCAAGAACTACGAGCCCAACAGCTTCGGCGGCCCGGCCCAGACCGGCCGGCCGCTGTGGCAGACCACCGCCGTCACCGGTGGTACGGGCAACACCGAGGCCCCCTCGCACGCCGAGGACAACGACTTCGTCCAGGCGGGCAACCTCTACCGCCTGATGTCGGAGGAGGAGAAGGGCCGTCTGATCGACAACCTCGCGGGCTTCATCGCCAAGGTGTCGCGCGACGACATCGCCGAGCGCGCGATCAACAACTTCCGCCAGGCGGACCCCGACTACGGCAAGCGGCTGGAAGCCGCTGTCCAGGCTCTGCGCGGCTGATCCTCCCCTCGGGCGGCCCCCGTCGCCCGAGGTGGGGATGTCCCACCAGACGCTTGCCGTAACAGCGCGAAGAGGCCGGACGCCATGGGGCTCCGGCCTCTTCGTCCTGCGTGCGGGGCCCTGCCGTACGGGCACCCGCCCGGCCCGGCGTCAGACCGGCAGGGCGGCCCTCTCCCGTGCCCGTACCGGAACCCAGCAGCGGATGATGTCGCGCACCGACACCACCCCCACCGGGCCCCGGTCGTCGAGCACGATCAGATGCCGGAAGCCGCCGTGCGACATCGCGGCCGCCGCCTCGTCGAGCGTCCATTCGGGCGCGGCGAAGACCACGTCGGTCGTGGTGTGGGACTGGGCCGTCTCCCGGTCCGGGTCCTGGCCGGCGCCGACCGAGTTGAGGATGTCGCGCTCGGTGAGGATGCCCAGGCCGCTGGTATCGGGATCGAGGACGACGGCCGCGCCGATCCTGCGCGCGGACATCAGCCGCGCTGCCTGGCGGAGGGTGTGTGCGGGACCGATGGTGAGGACCACCGTGCTCATGGCGTCGCGGACGAGCATGGCTGGAGCCACCTCCTTGGCGGACTGCGAACGGGTCATGAACTCCGGGAAGGAATTCACAAGTTCACAAGCGTGGGGGTCCCATCGTCACACGCTCTCGTGGGCACAACAAGGGGCGCGTGGAGCCTTCGTTCCGCTTCCACGCGCTCCCGCGCCCCGGTGTGAACCGAGGGCGCGTCAGAAGGACAGGGCGTCGCGCCGTGCGTCCCGTGTCCGGAGGCTCACGCCTGGAGGTAGCCCAGGAGTTCGTCGTGGAGCAGGCCGTTCGACGCGGCGGCGTTGCCGCTGTGCGGTCCGGGCCGGCCGTCCAGGCCGGTGAAGCGGCCGCCCGCCTCCTCGACGATGACCACGTTCGCCGCCATGTCCCACAGCGACAGCTCCGGCTCGGCGCAGATGTCCACCGAACCCTCGGCGACCATCATGTACGGCCAGAAGTCGCCGTAGCCGCGGGTCCGCCAGCAGTCGCGCGTCAGGTCCAGGAAGCCCGGCAGCATCCCGCGCTCCTCCCAGCCCGTGAGCGAGGAGTACGCGAACGAGGCGTCCGCGATCCTGCCCACCCGGGAGACCTGCAGCCGGGACGCCGAGGTGAGGCTGCGCCCGGTGAAGGCGCCCGAGTCCTTGGCCGCCCACCAGCGGCGGCCCAGCGCGGGTGCCGAGACCACGCCGACGACCGGTTCGTAGCCGCCCTCGACCTGGACCATCAGGGAGATCAGCGTGGCCCAGACCGGCACCCCGCGTACGTAGTTCTTCGTACCGTCGATGGGGTCGATGACCCAGCGGCGCGGGCCGGTGCCCTCGCTGCCGAACTCCTCGCCCAGGACGGCGTCACGCGGCCGCGCGCGCTGCAGATGGCCGCGGATCAGCTCCTCGGCGGTCTTGTCCGCCTCGCTCACCGGAGTCATGTCCGGTTTGGTCTCGACCTTGAGGTCGAGGGCCTTGAACCGGTCCATCGTCGCCGCGTCGGCGGCGTCCGCCAGGACATGGGCCAGACGCAGATCATCGTGGTAGTCGGACATGGCTGAACAGTACCTGTGACCTCGCCTCCGGCGGCCCAGGCAACGCCAGGGCTCTTGACACCGTATGGCGGCACGTCAATTCTGTGGGCCACGACCGCCGTGCGGCCGCACGGCCGGGGAGGCGACGATGCCCGCGGCACGAGAGCTCTTGCTGGACGCGGCCTTCGCGGCGCTCGGCGCCCGGCCCTGGATCGGGGTCCGGATGGTCGACGTCGCGGCCGCCGCCGGGGTCTCCCGGCAGACGCTCTACAACGAGTTCGGCAGCAAGGACGGCCTCGCGCGCGCCCTGGTGCGCCGGGAGGCGGAGTCCTTCCTCGCCGGCGTGGAGCGCGCCCTGGGCGGACCCGGGCCCGGCGCGGACGCCGGGGACCGGTGCGCCGCCACCGCGGCCTGGATCCTGCGCACGGCCCGCGCCAACCCCCTCGTACGGGCCGCGCTGACCGGCTG
>NZ_JAGGOL010000074.1 GCF_018614525.1 Streptomyces sp. ISL-11 | reverse complement strand
CGCCGGGGGCGCCACGGGCTCGGGCGCCACGGGCGCGGGGGCTGACGTCGTCTCACCATCCGCGGTGGCCGGGGCAGGGGCGTCGGCGACTATCGACGGCGTGGCCACGGCCTGCGGCGGCACGTACGCGGCGGGCGCGACGGGGGCCTGCTGCGGCTGGGCGTCCCAGGTGCCCGGCTGCTGCTGCGGTACCTCGCCCAGGCGCGGCGTCTGCCCGTCGTGGGCGACGTCGAGGTATTCGGGGCCCGTGGTGGGCGGGCCGGCGTGGCGGGCCGGGGCGGGGGCCGCGGGACCGCGGTCGGCGAGGGAGCGCACGATTCCGCCGGTGGGGTCGGGCACGGGCGGGCCCATGTGCAGCGGGCGGCGCGGGGGCGCGGCGGCGGGCGGCGGTGTGCGGACGTCGCCGTAGTCGACCGAGCCCGTGTCGCGGCCGCCGGTCTCGTGCGTACCGCCCTGGGCGGCCGGCTGCTCCATCCACGCGCCCTGGGCGCCCGGCATCAGCAGGAGGTCGTCCTCTTCCGCGCCGTCCGCCTCCGCGCCGTCGGCGTGGTCGTGGAAGGTGTAGGCGGTGGGGGCTCCGGGATCGGCAGGGGCTACGGCGTCCGCGGGGAACGGGTGGCCGGGCAGCGCGCCTGCGTTCTCCGGCTGTCCCTCGCCCGGGAACTGGCCGGTGTCGGTCATGCGTACCCCTCGCCCATCGGTAGTGCTCCTTCCAACCGCTCACGCCCATAGTCAAGAACGAGCGTCCGTGCCTCGCGGCACGTTGCATGTCGCCCGCCCCTACCTTGCCGTGCTCCCGCCAAAAGGAGGGTGCGTTCGGGACATTGACGACTGTGGTGTCGGACACCGGGGGGCGGTACAACGATCCGCCAGCCTACCCTCCGCCCGGCGGAGCAAGGTCACAGGTGGGTTCGGCGGCCGCTCAGCAGGAAGGTGACGGACCGCTCGCGTTCGGTCCAGGCGCCGGTGTCGAGCTCCACGGCCTGGAGCAGGGCGCACTCGACGGCGTAGCCACCCTCGGCGAGGGCCCGGCCGATGGCCTCCGCCTCGTCGCGGGTGGCGGCGTGGGTGACGATCCGCTCGGGGCGGCGGGCGGCGCAGGCGGCGACGACGGCGGCCCCTCCGCCGCCGACGCGGACGACGTCGGGTTCGGGGAGGTCCTCCAGGACGAGCGGCGCGGTGCCGTGGACGATCTGGAGCTGGACGCCGTAGCGGCGGGCGGAGGCGGTGGTGCGGGCGCAGGCGTCCGGGTCGCGGTCGACGGCGATGACGGCGGCGCCGAACCGGGCGGCCTCGACGGAGGCGGCGCCGCTGCCCGAGCCGATGTCCCACACGAGGTCGCCGACGCGGGGGCCGAGGCGGGCGAGCTGGGCGGCGCGCAGTTCGGTGGACTCGCCCTCGCCGAGGTCGGAGCCGTAGGCGTCGGCGGGCAGGGCCCAGCCGCGGACGGCCGGCGGGTAGTTGGGGTCGCGGCCGGCGATCCAGCCGCCGGACCGGGAGCGGGCGGCACCCCAGCCCTCGGCGGTGGGCTGTACGGCGCCGACGCCGGGGCCGGTACCGCCGATGACGATGACGACGTTGGGGTCGCGCCAGGCGTGGTCGGCGGCCTTGTCGGAGGTGAGGACGGTGACCTGTTCGCGCTCGGTGCCCAGTTCCTCGCAGATGACGAAGGTGCGGTGGACCGGTCCGAGCAGGAGGGCGAGTTCGGCGGGGCCGGCGCCGGGCGAGGTGAGGACGGCGACCTTGGTGTGCGCGCGGCAGACGTTGACGGCGCGCCGCAGGTCGCGGCTGTGGGCGACGACGACCTGCGCGTCGTCCCAGGGCATGCCGGCGCGGGCGAAGGCGGCGGCGACGGAGGAGACCGCGGGCACCACTTCGACCTCCAGGCCGTGCTGGGGTGCGCGCAGGGTGCGTACGACGCCGAAGTAGCCGGGGTCGCCGTCGGCCAGGACCACGGCGGAGCCGCGGTGTCCGGCGATGCGGCGGGCGGCGAGGTCGAGGCTGCCGAGCCGGACGCGTTCGGCGGCGGCGGGGATCTCGGGGAGCGCCAGGTGGTGCGCGGAGCCGGCCACGAGGGTGGCGGCGGCGAGGGCGGAACGGGCCGCTTCCGTCAGCGGTGAGCCGTCCCACCCGATCACCGTGACCCGGTCGGCCATCGTCGTCATACTCCTGGGCTTGTCGCGGGGGTTGCCTCCCGGCCGTGCCGGAAAGGGGAGCCCGTGGCGGTGCGGGCACGGTGAGAGTACCCCGATTGGTCCGTACCGGACCGGTTCGGGCCGGAGCGGATCGTGCGGGGTGGGGGGACGGCGGTCAGCGCCAGTCGGTGAAGGCTCCGGCGTAGCCGGTTCCGCCGGCGTGCTGTTCGCGTACCTCGTCGAGGTCCTCGGGCAGCAGGCTCCAGACGATGAGGTCGGTGCGGATCTCGGTCCAGCCGCCGTCCTCGGTGCGGCTGCGCGCTATCCAGGCGTTCCGCAGCACGCCCTCGCTGACGCAGCCGACCTTCTGGGCGACCTGCTGGGAGGCGGTGTTGTCGGCGGGGGTGCGCAGTTCCAGCCGCTCGAACTTCTGGTCGTGGAAGAGCCACTCGGCGACGGCCTGTACGGATTCGCAGGCGTAGCCCTCGCCGCGGGCCCAGGGGGCGACGACGTAGTCGATCTCGGCGGAGAGGGTGCGCCAGTCGGTGTGGTGCAGGTGCACGCGGCCGACGAGGCGGTGGGTGAGGAACTCGGTGACCGCAAAGACGATTCCGCGGCCGGCGGTGCGCTCGGCGGGTGCCTGGCGCAGGGCCCAGTCGCGGGCGTGGGCGGTGGTGTAGGGAAGGGGGGCGGCGATCCAGGCGGTGACCTGTTCGTCGCTCATCATTTCCGTGAGCGCGGGGATGTCCTCCGCGTCGAACGGGCGCAGCACCAGCCGGTCCGTACTGATGGAGATGTCCGGGAAGGTGGATGTCATGCGCTTCTCCAACGCCGGGGAGGGTGGGCTCGGGACGTGTGGAGTCCCGGCTTGAGTGCACCAGCATGCAGCATCGATGCGTGGCCGCGCCAAGCGCGTCCCCGTACGGCCGCAGGCCCGCGTACCCCGAGGGGTGCGCGGGCCTGCGGCCGTACGGGCGAGGGAAGCTGTCGGAGGGTCAGCTCTTGACGGCGCCGAAGGCGGGGAGGACGGCACCGTTGCTGTACTTCTGCTCGATGAACTTCTTGACCTCGTCGGAGTTCAGGAGCTTGGCGAGCTTGGCGATGCGCGGGTCGGCCTCGTTGCCCTTCTTCACGGCGAGGAAGTTGGCGTAGGGGTTGCCCTCGGCCTTCTCCAGGGCGATGGAGTCCTTGGCCGGGTTGAGCTTGGCGCCGATGGCGAAGTTGCCGTTGATGACGGCGGCGTCGACGTCGGCGAGGCGGGAGGGGATCTGGTCGGCCGCCAGCTCGGTGAACTTGACGCCCTTCTTGTCCTCGACGTCCGCGAGCTTGGCCTCGGCGCCGACGCCGTCCTTCAGCTTGATGACGCCGTTGTCGGCGAGCAGCTTGAGCGCCCGGCCCTCGTTGGTGGCGTCGTTGGGCACGGCGATGGTGCCGCCGGCGAGGTCGGCGAGCTTCTTGTCCTTCTTGGTGTAGAGGCCCAGCGGCTCGATCTCGACGTTGACGACCGGCACGATGTCGGTCTTGTTCTTCTTGTTGAAGTCGTCGAGGTAGGGCTTGTGCTGGAAGAAGTTGGCGTCGACCTCGCCGTTCTGGGTGGCGGTGTTGGGCAGGACGTAGTCCTGGAACTCGCGCACCTCCAGCTTGAGCCCGGCCTTCTCGGCGAGGTTGTCGCGGACGTACTTGAGGATGTCGCCGTGCGGGGTGGGGCTGGCGGCGACGGTGAGCTTGGCCGTGGGGTCGGCGTCCTTGCCCTTCTTCTCCGAGCTGCTGGAGGAGGTGTCGGACGGGGCGCTGCACGCGCTCAGGCCGAGGGTGAGGGCGGCTGCGGCGGCGACGGCGGCGGTGAGCTTGACGGTGGTACGCACGAAGAGTGCCTCTTTCTTGGTGTCACGAGGTGTTGCCGCCCGGCAAAGGGTCCGGGCTCGTGGGGTTCGGGGACGGCCGGGGGCCGTCGGGTCAGGAAGCCTTGGTGAGTTCCGGGGTCTCGGTGGCCCTGGCGATCCGGAGCCGGCGCAGGCCCACGGGGGCGGCGCCGCGGCCGCCGCGGCCGGCGATGCGGCGTACGGCCAGGTCGCCGGCGAGCTGGACGGCGGTCACGATGACGATCAGCAGGACGATGGTGATGTTCATCAGGCCGGTCTCGTGGCGCTGGAAGCCGTAGGCGATGGCGAGGTTGCCGAGGCCGCCGCCGCCGACCGCGCCGGCCATCGCGGAGTAGCCGATGAGGGCGATGACGGTGGTGGTCAGGCCGGCGATGAGCGAGGGCAGGGCCTGCGGGAGGAGGACCTTGAGGACGACGGTCCAGGTGCCGCCGCCCATCGACTGGGCGGCTTCGACCAGGCCGTTGTCGACCTCGCGGACGGCGGTCTCGACGAGGCGGGCGAAGAACGGGATGGCGCCGACGGCGAGGGCGACCACGGCGGCGCTGGGGCCGATGGAGGTGCCGACGACGAGGCGGCTGAAGGGGATCAGCCACACCAGGAGGATGATGAAGGGCAGCGAGCGGCCGAGGTTGACGACCACGCCGATGACCTTGTTCACCACGACGTTCTGGAGCAGGGCGCCGCGGTCGGTGAGGACCAGCAGCAGGCCCAGCGGGAGGCCGCCGACGATGGCGTAGATCGTGGACCACCACACCATGAAGAGGGTGTCCAGACAGGCGTCGCGCAGCAGGGGCTGCATCTCGGACCAGGTCACTTGGCACCTTCCTTGAGGAGCTCGTCGGCGGGTGCCGGGATGTGCACGGGGGCCACCTCGACCTGCAGGCCCTGCTCGCGCAGGAAGCCGATCGGGACGACGTTCTCCTCGAAGCGGCCGGGCAGCTCGATGCGCATGCGGCCGACCTGCTTGCCGGCGACGGTGTCCATCGCGGCGCCCAGGATGGAGATGTCGATGTTGTACGTGCGCGACAGCTGGGAGATGACCGGCTGGGTCGCGGCCTCGCCGTGGAAGGTGACGTCCACGACCGTACGGTCCGCGCCGGAGGGCTCGCCGCCGACGGGGAAGAGTTCGGCGGCCAGTTCGGAGCCGGGGGTGGCGAGCAGTGCGGAGACGGTGCCGGACTCCACGACGCGGCCGCCCTTCATCAGGGCCGCGGAATCGCAGATCGTCTTGACGACCTCCATCTCGTGGGTGATGAGGAGGACGGTGAGGCCGAGCTGCTGGTTGAGGTCGCGCAGCAGCTGGAGGATGGAGCGGGTGGTCTCCGGGTCGAGCGCGGAGGTCGACTCGTCGGAGAGCAGCACCTTGGGGTCGCCGGCGAGGGCGCGGGCGATGCCCACGCGCTGCTTCTGGCCGCCGGAGAGCTGGGCGGGGTAGGCCCTGGCCTTGTCGGCGAGGCCGACGAGGTCGAGGAGTTCGAGTGCCTTGCGGCTGCGCTCCTTGCCGGAGACGCCGAGGATCTCCAGCGGGAGTTCGATGTTGCCCTGCACGGTGCGCGAGGAGAGCAGGTTGAAGTGCTGGAAGACCATGCCGATGTGGCTGCGGGCCGCGCGCAGTTCCCTGTTGGCGCGGGGGCCGCGGCCGGCGAGGGCGGTGAGGTCCCGGCCGTCCACGGTGACCGTGCCGGAGCTGGGGCGCTCCAGGAGGTTGACGCAGCGGATGAGGGTCGACTTGCCGGCGCCGCTCTGTCCGACGACGCCGTACACCTCGCCCTCACGCACATGGAGTTCGACGCCGTCGAGGGCGGTGACCTCGCGGCCGCGTGAGCGGTAGACCTTTGTCAGGCCCGTAGTGGTGATCACAGGGGTTTCCGTCACTGTCGAGTGCGCGGCGGTGGTGGTGCCGGCACGGGCATGCATTGCGGAACGCGGCATCGGTGAGCCCCGGGGGCGCGCGGTGCGCGGTGGTCGGGGGTTTTCGGGTGACGCGGGGCGGAGCGGTTCCGTACCGCGTCCGGCGGGGACGCGGTGCGGGCTCTACGGGTCTCGCTTCGGGGCGCGAGGCACGGAACGGGGGCCCTCAGCAGTCACACATTCGACACATGCGACGGGCAGCACCGGGCGTCGTCATCGCCTCGGTCGCAAGAATGCGGGTGCTCGTCGTGGTCATGCGGGAAAGTAAAACAGACGGATGTGCGGACCGGCCAAGCCTGTCCGAATAGCGGACATGCTTGCCCGGTCCGTGGACACGACCCTTGGCCCGCCGATGATCTTCACGGCCCTCGCGGCCTGCGCGGACACGGCCGGGCGGGCCCGGTGGGCGCCCGCGCCGGGAGCCGTCCACCGGTCCTTTGTGGCCAAGGCCACGGCGGGCGCCGCGCACGCCCGGGGTCGCGCGCGGAGCGCGGGCGGCGGGCCATTAAAGTCGTCCCATGCTCGACAAGCCCCATCCGCACGCCCGCGCCGCGCGGGGGCCACGGTGATCGACGCGCTGACGCTCGCCGTCGGCCTGACCGCCCTCGCCCTGGCCGGCTGGTGCGGCGTCGCCTTCTCGCGCGACGAGCCGACCAAGGACTGGCACTTCATCGGCATGGCCGTGGTGGCCGTCCTGACCCTCGTCCAGCTCGTCATCGGCGTGGTGTGCCTCGGCGGCGGCGACCGCCCCGCGCAGGGCACCGCGATCTTCGTGGCGTATCTGCTGGGTTCGGCGGCCGCCGTCCCGGCCGCCGGCTTCATGTCGCTGGCCGAGCGCACCCGCTGGGGCTCGGCCACCGTGGCGGCGGGCGCCGTGATCCTGGCCGTGCTCGAAGTGCGGCTGTACGACATCTGGGGAGGCTGACCATGTCCGGTCCCGTGGCGGACGACAAGCCCGCCTTCAACCTCGGCGAGGGGCCGGGCCGTCTGCTGGTCTGGCTCTACGGCGTGTTCACCGTGGCCGCCGGGTCCCGCTCGATCGTGCAGATGATCGTGGACTTCGGCCGGGCGCCACTGGCCTACGTCCTGTCGGCGATCGCCGCGGTGGTGTACGCCTTCATCACGTACTCCCTGGTCCGTGGCGGACCGGCGGCCCGCAGGGCGGCGCTGGTGTGCTGCGCCGCCGAGCTGGCCGGCGTGCTGGTCGTCGGGACCTGGACCCTCGTCGCGCCGTCGGCCTTCCCCGACGCGACGGTGTGGTCCGACTACGGGATGGGCTACCTCTTCATCCCGGTGATCCTGCCCGTGACCGCCATGGTCTGGCTGCGCCGGGCGGTCCCGGACACCCCCTAGGCGCTCCGGGCGAGGGCGGCGGCCTCCTGCCGCGCGTCACCGTGCACGGACGCGGCGCCCTTCTCCAGGGTCACCAGCGTGATCTTGCGGGTGAGCTGCTCGGTGGCCACGGGCTCGTACCCCCACTTGCGGTACAAGCGCAGATTGCCCTCGTTGCGGTGACCGGCGGCGAGCCGGTAGCGCCGGGCGGACCGTTCGGCCGCGAGCCGCTCCTCGACGGCGGCCAGCAGCCGTCCGCCGAGGCCGTGCCGCTGCATCCTCGGGTGGACCATCAGCCCGGAGATCACGGCCGTGCCGTCGCCGTCGACGGTGGCGCGGACCGAGCCGACGACCTCGTCGCCGAGCCGGGCCACCAGCACCGGTCCGGCGTCCAGTTCGGCGCGCAGGTCGGCGAGGCTCTGGGTGAGGGGGGCCAGGGAGTAGTCGCCGTAGAGCTCGGCCTCCCCCTGGTAACACAGGTACTGAAGTTTGAGGATCCGCTCGGCATCGTCCTCGGTCGCCGCAGCGATGGTCACGCTCATGCCCATGTGCGCACGCCTCCCCTTTTCGGTTCGGTCCGCCCTGACAGGAGCCGTCGCTGAGGCACGCCGTCTCCATGGCACCGGTTGTCTACCGCTCCTTTCCCCAACGTCCAGGAGCCGCAACCTCCGCCGTGAGCATTCTGCGCAGGCAACCAAGGCAACGGGAACGTACCGGCCCCAAAGATCCTTGTGACATTCCCAACTCGCCTGCGATTTCTCGGTACGTCGGGTCGCTGCGGGACAGCAGCGCGCCCAGCAGCCGGGGGCAGCGGCCGGGCAGCCGGCGCACGGCCGCCCGCAGCACCCGCCCTTCCTCGGCGGCCAGCACCGCCTGTTCGACACAGGAGCCGGGGCCGCCCGACGGTTCGCCGGCGGTCGGGTCGTAGAGCACCTCGCGCCGGGCCCGGCGGCGCGCCACGCGGGCCTCGGCCCGTACCGCGGCGCGTATCCGCAGGGCGACGGCGGGGCGGCTGCGGGTGGTGGCCCGGTCGCTCAGCAGCCGGACCCAGACGGCCTGTTCGAGGTCGGCGGCCTCGATGCCGGCGGCCGGCGCCTCCGCCGCGCACTCCGCCGCCAGCAGCGGGCGCAGCGCGGTAAGAAGATCGTTCGGTGTCATGACCGGCGGGACGTGGTCACCCCTCCCGCCGGTTGCCGTCGGGGCGCGCGGTCACTCGTCCGAGTGAGTTCCCGCGCGGGCGGCGCCGCGCGCCCCTATGTGATGGCTTTCCGTTACTTCTTGACGAAGTCCGCGCGCGCGATGACCGCGGTGTCGCAGTTGTCCGAGAAGATGCCGTCGATGCCGGTGGCGAAGTAGACCGCGAACGCGCCGAGGGCGTCACCGTAGGCGTTGGGATCGGTGCCGCGGCGGAAGTCCGCCGGCAGGAAGCTGTTCTCGTTGCGCATGGTGTACGGGTGGAGGATCAGGCCCTGGGCGTGGGCGTCGCGCACCAGGGTGGTCGGCTTGGTGAGCTTGTCGTTCTTGTCCCGGGGGATGATCAGGTTCAGCCAGGGGCCGATGCCCTGGGCGAATCCGGAGACCCACTTCAGGCCCTTGGGCGTGATGAGGTCGGCGACCGTGCGCGGGTCCTTGGCCTCGGTGAAGTCCCAGGGGCGGGTGGTGAGGTCGTCCAGCAGGAGCACCTTGGGGCAGTCGACGCCCAGCTTGTTCAGCCGCTGGAGGCTGCTGGGCTCGAAGGACTGCAGGAGGGTGTGGGCGTTGCGGCCGGCCCGCCCGTAGCGGCGCAGCAGCGTGGCGAGCCGCTCCTCCAGGCCCAGCCCGGCCTTGCGGAAGTAGGTGGGGTGCTTGGTCTCGATGTGCAGCCAGACCCGGCGGCCGCGCTTGCGGCCCTGCTCGTCGGCCCACTTCAGGACCTCTTCGAAGGTCGGCACCTGCCAGTGGCCGTCGTAGAGGGTGTTGTGCTGGCGGGTGCCCGGGATGCGTTCCTTGGCGCGCAGCGTCCGCAGTTCGGCGAGGGTGAAGTCCTCGGTGAACCAGCCGGTGTGCGCCTCGCCGTCGACGGTCTTCGTCGTCTTGCGGGAGGCGAATTCGGGGTGGTCGGCGACGTTCGTGGTGGCGGTGATGTCGTTCTCGTGCCGGCAGACGAGGTGGCCGTCCTTGGTGGGCACCAGGTCCTGCTCGATGACGTCCGCGCCGTTGTCGAGGGCGAACTGGTAGGAGCCGAGAGTGTGCTCGGGCCGGTAGCCGCTGCCGCCGCGGTGTCCGATGACGGTCGGGACGGGCAGGTCCTTGTACGAGCCGGAGTCCCCGTGCCCATGTCCGTTCCCGCGCGACGCCGCCGACGCCTGGCCGGCTCCGCCGCCGAGGACGACCGCTCCCGCCCCGAGGGCGGCCGCCGCCCCGAGGAGGGTGCGCCTGCCCGGCCGGTGCTCCTGCTGCATGAACGCTCCTTGCTTGTGTGCTCCGGTGCCTGTCCGGCACCTGTCAGACGCGCCGATCGTAGACACGTACGACTTACCTGAGGGAAGACGTAGGTCAAACAGGTTTCAAACTCACGTCAACACTGCGTATCAGGGGCATGAACCCGGTGTGCGCACCACCGGTACCGGCGAGTATGGTCAGCCCCTGCGCAGGCATGCGCCACACCCGACCATCACGACCGGAGGGCCCGTTGTCCCGCATCTTGCTGAAGGCGATTCTCGGATTGCTCCTGCGCGTCCTTTACCGCCCCAAGGTCGAGGGCACGGAGCGCATTCCCGGAAGCGGTCCGGTGATCCTCGCCGGCAGCCACGTCACCTTCGTCGACTCGCTCGTCCTCGCGCTGGTCGTCAAGCGTCAGGTCTTCTTCATCGGCAAGGACGAGTACGTCACGGGCAAGGGCGTCAAGGGCCGGCTGATGGCGTGGTTCTTCACCTCGTCCGGCATGATCCCGGTGGACCGCGACGGCGGCCGCGGCGGTGTCGCGGCACTGATGACGGGCAAGCGGGTGCTGGACGAGGGCAAGGTGTTCGGGATCTACCCCGAGGGCACCCGCTCCCCCGACGGCCGGCTCTACCGCGGCCGCACCGGCATCGCCCGCCTCGCGCTGATGACGGGCGCGCCGGTGGTGCCGTTCGCGATGCTCGGCATGGACAAGGTGCAGCCGGGCGGCAAGGGCATGCTCCGGATCGCGCCGGTGACCGTGTGCTTCGGCGAGCCGCTGGACTTCTCCCGCTACGAGGGCATGGACCGCGACCGCTATGTGCTGCGCGCCGTCACCGACGAGGTCATGAGCGAGGTCATGCGCCTGTCGGGCCAGGAGTACGTGGACGTGTACGCCACCAAGGCGCGGGAGACCAAGGCCGCCTGACGGGCGTTCACGCGCGCTCGCTCCTGACCCGGGACACTAGGCCCGGCCGACGCACTGAGGCTGGAAGCCCGGGTCGGCCGGGCCCTTGTGCGCCAGGGCGTCGAGCACCCACTGGGCGACGACCGGGTCCTTGGTCGCCTGGTCGTGCATGTAGATGTCGAGCGGGCACTTGTCCTGGAGGACGATGTTGGTGAGGTGCTCGGCGGGGCCGGTCAGCAGTGCGCTGGTGTAGGGGATGACGACCTCGTCGTAGCGGGTGGTGATCACCGTGTAGTCCGGGCCGGCCGGGGTCTCCTCGCCCGCGTTGAGCTTCTGGAGCAGCGGCGAGCCGACCTGCTGGTCGACGCAGGAGGGGCAGATCGTCCAGCCGGCGGCGATGGCCAGCGGGTTCTTGGTGCCGTGGTTGGAGGGGACGATGCCGACGAGGTCGTCGACCTTGTCCGCGCCGCCGAGGAACTTCACGTAGTAGCGCGGCATCATGCCGCCCTGGCTGTGGCCGACGATGTCGACCTTCCCGGCGCCCGTCGCGCCCCGCACGGCCTCGACGAAGTCCCTGAGCTCGGCCGCGGCCTGCGGGATGGGGTCGGTCTCCATGTGCCCGTAGTTGAAGGCGAAGACGCAGTAGCCCGCCTCCTTGAGCTTCGGCGAGAGCTTGGCCCAGTTCTCGGCCATCAGCTTGAACGTGCCGTTGACCAGCACGACGGGCTGCGGGTGCGCCGAGTCCGGCTTGCACGACCAGTCGTTGGCGCCGCGCGGCGGGATGTCGAGGACGGAGGCGGAGGCGGGAGTCGCGAGGCCCGTGAGACCCAGGGCGGCGGTGGCCGCCGCGGCGAGCAGGAATCTGGCTGTCTTGCGCATACGCATGTGGGGGATCCCTTAGATGCACGGACTCTCGTCCGAACCGTGTTCGACATTGTCGACCAGTGGTCGAGATCGTTCCTTGCGCATAAGGAACGCGTCAAGCGCAATTGTTTACGGAAAAGTCACACGGGCCGGGGCTTGCCGCCCCGGCCCGGCGTGTTGTTTGCTGCTCACTTGAGCCGGGTGGCGCTCAGTGATCCTTGGCGCCTTCTTCCAGCTTCTGGCCGCGCAGCAGGAACCATGCCGCGACCGCGGTCGCGAGCAGCACCACCGCACCGACGCCCGAGGCGATCCGCAGCCCCTCGACGAAGGCGTCCTGGGCCGAGGTGAGCAGTTCCCGCCCGGTCGCGCCGGGCAGTTCGGCCGCCGCCTCGACCGCGCCGCCGAGGGAGTCGTGCGCGTCGGCGGCCACCCCGGCCGGCACCCCGGTGGGGGTGGCGAAGCCGCGGTAGACGCCGGTGACGATCGAGCCCAGCAGCGCGATGCCGAGCGCCGCGCCGAGCTCGTACGCCGTCTCCGAGACCGCGGAGGCCGCGCCCGCCTGTTCCTTGGGCACGCTGGAGAGGATCACGTCCGCGGTGACGGTGAAGGAGAACCCGGCACCGACGCCGACGACCAGCAGCACGGCACCGAGCACGGGATAGGCGGTGCCGGCCTGGAGCCAGACGAGCACCGCGAGGGCGATCCCGATCCCGCCGAGCCCGCCGGCCACCACCGACCGCACCGACCAGCGCCGGGCGGCGTGCCCGGCGAGCAGGCCCGCCGTCACCGCGCCGACGGCGGCGGGCAGCTCCGCCAGCCCCGCCTCCAGCGGATTGCGGTCCTGGACCAGCTGGAGGAACTGCGAGAGGAAGAAGACCAGTCCGGACAGACCGAGGATGGTCAGCAGGTCGGCGAGGACCGCCCCGGAGAACCCGCGGTGGTGGAAGAGCCGCATGTCCAGCAGGGGCTTGGGCAGCCTGAGCTGCCGCCGTACGAACCACGCCAGGGCCAGCACGCCGATGACGCCCGCCAGGGCGGACTCCCCTCGGAAGCCGTACGCCGCCGCCTCCTTGACCGCGTAGACCACGGCCACGATGCCGACCATCGACAGGACCACGCTGAGCAGGTCCCAGGGCCCGGGGGCCGGGTCGCGGGACTCGGGCAGCATCTTGACGCCGACCAGCACGAGCACGGCCATCACCGGCAGGTTGATCAGGAAGACCGAACCCCACCAGAAGTGGCCCAGCAGGAAGCCGCCCACGACGGGCCCGACGGCCGCGCCGGCCGAGGCCATCGCGCCCCAGATGCCGATGGCGAGGCTGCGCTCGCGGGGGTCGTGGAAGAGGTTGCGGATGAGGGCGAGGGTGGAGGGCATCAGCGTCGCGCCCGCCACGCCCAGCAGGGCCCGGGCGCCGATCATCATCTCGGGGCTGGTGGCGTAGGCGTTGAAGACGGACACCGCGCCGAACGCCACCGCGCCCCAGAGCAGCAGCTTCTTGCGGCCGATGCGGTCGCCGAGGCTGCCCATGGACACCAGGAGACCCGCGATGACGAAGGAGTAGATGTCGCCGATCCACAGCAGCTGGGTGCCCGAGGGGCGCAGGTCCTCGCTGAGGAAGGGGGTGGCGAGGCCGAGGACGGTGGCGTCGACGGCGACGAGGAGGACGGCCAGGACCAGGACGGCCAGCGCGAGCCAGCGTCCGGGACGCGGCACCTCCGGCGTGGGACTGTCGGCGTGGCTGGTCACGGTGCCATCCTCCGCTGCGCGCCGCCGAGCAGCAGCTCGGCGACCATGCGGGTGCGGTCCTTGGAGGCGACCCGGCCGTCCTGCACCGCCCACGCGCCGGCGCCGATCAGCCCGTAGAGGGCCTCGGTGAGCCAGGCGGACGAGAGGTCGAGGCGGAAGGCGCCCTCCTCCTGGCCCCGGCGGAAGAGGGCCCCCACGCGCGCGTCGAGCCGGTTCCAGCCCTCGTCGACCCCGGCTTCGTAGAGCTGGTTCTCGGTGAAGAGGAAGGCGATGATCCCCGCGACGGGTTCGGTGCTGCCGATCAGCCGGCGTACGGCGTCGGCGGCGTCGCCCTCCTCGATCCGGGCCTCGTCCAGGGCGTGCTCGAACCGCTGGATGCCCAGCTGTTCGAGGGCGCGTACGAGCGCGTCGCGCCCGGCGAAGTGACGGTGCAGGGTGGCGCGGCCGATACCGGCGGCCTTGGCGATCTCGTCCATGGAGGCGGTCGCCTTGCGGGTGAGCAGGGCGGCGGCCTCCGCGAGCACATGGTCACGGTCGACACTCATGAGACGACGATAACCCGAGTGAGACACTGTTGTCTCACTCGGGTGTTCGGCGTCTCATGTCGCAGGGCTTCGCGGCTCAGTGCCGCTTGGCGTCCGCCCATTCCCGCTGCACCGCGAGGTCGGCCTTGACCTCGGCCAGCTGGACGGCGACCGCCGACGGGGCCGTACCGCCGCGCCCGCTGCGCGAGGCGAGGGCTCCGGGGACGTTCAGCACGCCGCGGACCTCGGGCGTCAGGTGCGGCGAGATGGCGGCGAACTGCTCGTCGGTGAGCTGGTCGAGCTCGATGTCCCGCGCCTCGCACTCCTTGACGCACTCCCCCGCGACCTCGTGCGCCACACGGAACGGCACGCCCTGCCTGACCAGCCACTCGGCGATGTCGGTGGCCAGCGAGAAACCGGCGGGGGCCAGTTCCTCCATTCGGGCGCGGTTGACGGTGAGGGTCGCCATCATCCCCGTGAACGCCGGGAGGAGGACCTCCAGCTGGTCGCAGGAGTCGAAGACCGGCTCCTTGTCCTCCTGGAGGTCGCGGTTGTAGGCGAGCGGCAGCGCCTTGAGCGTCGCCAGCAGGCCGGTGAGGTTGCCGATCAGACGCCCGGACTTGCCGCGCGCCAGCTCGGCGATGTCCGGGTTCTTCTTCTGCGGCATGATCGAGGAGCCGGTGGAGAAGGCGTCGTGGAGGGTGACGAAGGAGAACTCCTTCGTGTTCCAGATGATGACCTCCTCGGCGATCCGCGAGAGGTCGACACCGATCATCGCCGTGATGAAGGCGAACTCCGCGACGAAGTCCCGCGAGGCCGTCCCGTCGATGGAGTTGCCCACCGAGCCGCGCTCGAAGCCGAGGTCGGCGGCGACCGCCTCCGGGTCCAGCCCGAGGGAGGAGCCGGCGAGGGCGCCCGAGCCGTACGGCGACACGGCCGTGCGATCGTCCCACTGCCGGAGCCGCTCGGCGTCCCGGCCGAGGGCCTGCACATGGGCCAGGACGTGGTGGGCGAAGAGCACCGGCTGGGCGTGCTGGAGGTGCGTACGGCCGGGCATGGCCACGTCCGCGTGCGCCTCCGCCAGGCCGACCAGGGCCTCCTGGAGGTCGGCGACCAGCGCGCCGATGACGCGGGCGTGGTCGCGCAGGTACATCCGGAAGAGCGTGGCGACCTGGTCGTTGCGGGACCGGCCGGCGCGCAGCTTGCCGCCGAGCTCCGGGCCGAGCCGCTCCAGCAGGCCGCGCTCCAGCGCGGTGTGCACGTCCTCGTCGGCGATGGTGCCGACGAAGGTCCCGGCCGTGACGTCGGCCTCCAGCAGGTCCAGGCCCTCGGCCATCCGGCGCAGCTCGTCGTCGGTGAGCAGCCCGGCCTTGCGCAGGACGCGGGCGTGGGCGCGGGAGCCGGCGATGTCGTACGGGGCCAGCCGCCAGTCGAAGTGGACGGAGGCGGAGAGCTTGGCGAGCGCCTCGGCCGGCCCGTCGGCGAACCGGCCGCCCCACAGCCGTACGCCGCCGGCGGGGGCCTGCGATCCGGTGGTCATCCTCGGTGTGCTCCTCGTCTGCGGCGGCGCGGGGCGCCGCCGGGGGGTGTCTGCCGTCGGTACGAGCCGCGGGCTACTGCGCGAGGTCCCGCTTCGCGGCGATCTTGCTCGACAGGCCGAAGATCTCGATGAACCCCTTCGACATGGACTGGTCGAAGGTGTCGCCGGTGTCGTAGGTGGCGAGGTTGAAGTCGTACAGCGACTTCTGGGACTTCCGGCCCGTGACCACGGCGCGGCCGCCGTGCAGGGTCATCCGGATGTCGCCGGTGACGTGCTCGTTGGCCTCGGCGATGAAGCCGTCCAGGGCCCGCTTGAGCGGGGAGAACCACAGGCCGTCGTAGACCAGCTCGGCCCACCGCTGCTCGACCTGCCGCTTGTAGCGGGCCAGCTCGCGCTCGACGGTGACGGCCTCCAGCTCCTGGTGGGCGGTGATCAGCGCGATCGCGCCGGGCGCCTCGTAGATCTCCCGGGACTTGATGCCGACCAGCCGGTCCTCGACCATGTCGAGCCGGCCGACACCCTGGGCACCGGCCCGGTCGTTGAGCTGCTGGATGGCCTGGAGCACGGTGACGGGCTTGCCGTCGATGGCGACCGGGACGCCCTGCTCGAAGCTGATGATCACCTCGTCGGCCTCCCGGGGGGCGGCCGGGTTCGCGGTGTAGTCGTAGACGTCCTCGATCGGGGCGTTCCAGATGTCCTCCAGGAAGCCGGTCTCCACGGCCCGCCCGAAGACGTTCTGGTCGATGGAGTACGGCGACTTCTTGGTGGTCGCGATCGGGAGGTTCTTGGCCTCGCAGAAGGCGATGGCCTTGTCCCGGGTCATGGCGTAGTCACGGACCGGGGCGATGCAGGTGAGCTCCGGCGCGAGCGAGGAGATGCCGGCCTCGAAGCGGACCTGGTCGTTGCCCTTGCCGGTGCAGCCGTGGGCGACGGTGGTCGCGCCGTGCTTCTTGGCGGCGGCGACGAGGTGCTTGACGATCGTCGGCCGGGAGAGGGCGGAGACCAGGGGGTACCGGTCCATGTAGAGGGCGTTGGCCTTGATCGCCGGGAGGCAGTACTCCTCGGCGAACTCGTCCTTGGCGTCCGCGACCTCCGCCTCGACCGCCCCGCAGGCGAGCGCGCGCTTGCGGATGACGTCCAGGTCCTCGCCGCCCTGGCCGACGTCCACGGCAACGGCGATGACCTCGGCGCCCGTCTCCTCGGCGATCCAGCCGATGGCGACGGAGGTGTCCAGACCGCCGGAGTAGGCGAGTACGACGCGCTCGGTCACGGGGTTCTCCTTACGGGTTGTGCATTCGGTGGTAGGCATAACTATGCACTGATCCGTATGTTTCGTCAATAGCTCGTGGGGGTGAATCAATCAGGAGTGGACGTCGGCGGGGCGGTCTACGATGCGACTATCGATGAGCCCGAGTAGGGGGAGGCTGTGTTGACCATGACCGCCCGGACCGATCTTTTGCGGAACGCCATCGAGCGCATCGCGGCGGTGGTGGATGGCTTCAAGATCGAAGCAGTGGGGGACCGCATCATCATGACGCCGCAGAGCAGCGTCCAGAGCCTGACCATCTTCGACGTGCGCGATTCCGCCCTGGCAGCCGGCATCCGCAGGGATCGCGTGTTCTCCGACGTGCAGTTCGAGTTTCCCGGAGAACCGCAGCGCTGTCCGGATGTGTCCATCGTCGAGGACGACGCCATGGATCCGTTCACATACGAGGACCTCCTGGCCGCCATCGAGATCGTCTCGTCGAAGAACGACAAGAACGACTACGCGATCAAGGTGCGGCAGTACGCTCACTTCGGCGTCCCCGTCTACCTCACCATCGACCCGTTCCTCGGCCAGTGCACCCTGCTCACCACCCCCCGGGACGACACTTACTCCTCGCGAGAGCTGTACAAGTACGGCGACACCATCCCCCTCCGCCTTCCGGACGGGCGGTCGGTCGACATCCCCACCGACAGCTTCAAGCGCCGCAGCTGACCCCCACCGGCACCCCGATTTGGATCAAAGCGCGGAACAGGATATTTTCTTTCTGCACGCCCCACCGGGAAGAACCGCCCGGAGGGAACGTCGCACCGGGACGTGGCGCAGCTTGGTAGCGCACTTGACTGGGGGTCAAGGGGTCGTGGGTTCAAATCCCGCCGTCCCGACAGGATGAGCAGGACATATGCCCAGCTCAGAGGCCCTGTCTCCATGACTGGAGGCAGGGCCTTCGTCGTACCCGCGGGCGATCTTGTCGGCAGGCCGCTTGGCTCAAAGCGATGGCAGGGCGGCCTGCACTGTCAGAAGTGGGGCAGATCGCCAGCATGAGTCCGCTCGTCCCGCCGCGGGTCGTTCTCCTCGTACCACTGATCATCCGACTGCCGGCTGCTCCGCTTGTCGGCACCAGCAAGACCAAGGAAGCCAAGAACCGGTAGCAGAACGATCGCAACCGTGGTGATGGCAAGGGCCACCAGGCCAATGACCAGGACGATGAGGAACTGGCCGAGGAAGTAGCCGGCCACGGCGGCAACGGTGAGGGCCACAAGCTTCCCGGGCCAAGGAAGTCTCTTGAAGCGTGCTATAACCCAGCGGGCGCTTTTACGCATGGAGCAACGCTCCTCCACCAAAACCGCACCGTCCACCCTTCAGGGCAGGCGTAACCAGCAACTCAACGGCGCACATCTAGCGCCGTGCGCCTTATAAGTCGGCTCACACCTCCGTGAGCAGTTGCCGCATCGTCGCGGCGGAGTCGACCGCCGCGCCGGCGCAGCAGTTGTTGAACAGCACGTGCGCCGTCCCGCGTGGCGGCGAGGCCGTGTAGCGGTGACGGAAGCGGTCCTCCTTGCTGCCCGTCCCCCATGCCGCCGAGCGGCCGTGGAAGCGGACGACCGCCAGGCCGGGGTGGGCGACGACGTCGGTGGGCGGCATCACCCCCGGCACCGACCGCCCGGTGTCGACGGCCACCAGTGCCATGCGGTGCGTGCGCCGGAGTATTCGCGGCGAGTGCGGGCACGCGCATCTCCAGCGGGATCCGTGAAAGGAGCGGCGGCAATGCGCAGCGTCGGTGTGGAAGAGGAACTGCTCCTCGTGGACCCGGACACCCGGGATCCCCGGGCGGTCGCGGGGACGGTGCTGGCCCGGGCCGATGCCGGGGCCGAGGCGGTGCTGGAGAAGGAACTGCAACGCGAACAGCTGGAGACCGCCACCCGGCCGACGACGGCTATGTCGGATCTTGCCGCGGAGGTGCGTGGCGGCCGGCGCACGGCCGCCGAGCAGGCGCGGCGTGCCGGGGCGGAGGTCGCGGCGCTGGCCACGTCACCGCTGCCCGTCGACCCCTCGCTGAGCTCGGGACGGCGCTACCGGAAGCTGGCGGCGGAGTTCGGGCTCACCGCACAGGAGCAGCTGACGTGCGGCTGTCACGTCCATGTGGCCGTCGAGTCGGACGAGGAGGGGGTCGCGGTCCTGGACCGGATCCGGCCGTGGCTGGCCCCCTTGCTGGCCCTCAGCGCCAACTCCCCCTTCTGGCAGGGGAACGACAGCGGCTACGACAGTTACCGCAGCCTGGTCTGGGGGCGTTGGCCCTCGGCGGGCCCGGTGGAGGTGTTCGGGTCGGCCGAGGCCTACCACGAGCGGGTGGGTACGCTCCTGGCGACGGAGACCCTCCTCGACCAGGGCATGATCTATTTCGACGCGCGGCTGTCGCGCAACTACCCCACCGTGGAGATCCGGGTGGCGGACGTGTGCCTGGACGCCGACGACACGGTGCTGATCGCGGCGCTCACCAGGGCGCTGGTGGAGACGGCGGCCCGTGCCCGGCGGGCCGGGGAGCCGCCGGCGCCGGCCACCGTGGGGCTGCTGCGGCTGGCGACCTGGCGGGCGGCGAAGTCCGGGGTCTCGGACCACCTCGTCCATCCGCTGACGTGGGTGCCCGCCCCGGCGGAGACGGTGGTGAAGGCGCTGTCGGCCCACGTCCACGAGGCTCTCGCGGACGCCGGGGACCTGGAGCTGGTGCGGGAGTCGCTGGACCGGCTGCTCGCCCGGGGCGGTGGTGCCGGACGGCAGCGCGAGACGTTCACGCGCACGGGCGATCTGCGGGCCGTCGTCACGGACGCCGTCGAACGCACCGCCTCCTGACCCGACCGCCCGGCCCCGGTCGGCGCGCTCAGCCCACCCGCTCCCCCGCCCGGAAGACCGCCGTCACCGCGTGCACGGCCTCGACGTCGGTGAAGGGATCGCCGGCCAGGGCCACCAGGTCCGCGTCGTAGCCGGGGGCGATGCAGCCCTTGTGTCCGGCGACGCCGCACAGCCGCGCCGCCGTGGAGGTCGCGGCGCGCAGCGCCTCCAGTGGGGTGAAGCCCATCTCCACCATCGCGGTGACGCTGTACGGGAAGCCGCCGTGCGGCTTGGCGGGGAAGACGCCCGCGTCGCTGCCGCAGGCCATGGTCACGCCCGCCTGCCGCATCGTCGCCAGCCCGGCGACCAGGCCGGCGCGGCGCCGGGCGATGTGCGGCGGGGGCGGCGGGCCGCCGGGCAGGGCCCCGAGCGTCAGGGAGGCGACCACGCCCGCGCGGACCATCTCGTCGACGACACGGCGGTCGTAGTCGACGCCGCCGTCGGCGTCGGTGAGGAAGAAGCAGTGCTCGACGGAGTCGAAGCCGGCGGCGACGGCGTCGGCGATCCCGGTGGCCGCGTGGGCGTGCGCGGTGATCGGCAGTTCGTGGCGGTGGGCCTCGCGCACGGCGGCGCGCAGTTCGGCGGCCCCGTACTGCGGCCGGTACGGATCCGAGCCGGCGGTCAGGTCGCCGCCGGTCACCATCACCTTGACCACGTCGACGCCGCGCGCGGCCCGCTCGCGCACGGCCGCCCGTACGCCCTCGACGCCTTCGGCCACCCCGCCGAGGAACCAGCAGTGGCCGCCCTGCGTGGTGATCGGGGGGCCGGCGGCGAGGATCCGCGGGCCGGCGGCGGGGTCCTTCTCGGTCTCCTCGCGCAGCCGCAGCGCGAGATAGCCGCGGTCGCCCAGGTCCCGTACGGTCGTCACGCCCGCCGCCAGGGCCGCCCGGCCCGCCGTCCGCATGCGCTCCAGCAGTTCCTCGTCGTCGGCCCGCCGCAGCCGGCCGACGACGTCGTCGCTCGCGTCGAAGGCGAGATGGACGTGGGTGTCGACGAAGCCGGGCAGCAGTGTCGCGTCGCCCAGGTCGGCCACCGTGGCGTGGGCCGGTGGTTCACCGCCGGAGCGGACGGCGACGATCCGCCCTCCGTCGATCAGTATCAGCGGCCGGTCGACCCGGTCGGGACAGACTCCGTCGAAAAGCGATCGCGCGCGTACTGCCAGCATCGACACCCTCCCTGCCGCCGGACACCCAGGTCCACAGTGGCACGGCGGCGGGCGGCGGCGGCAGAGCTCAGCGTTCCTTCTGAGCCAGCCTCAGCAGGTGGTCGGCCAGGGCCTGACCGCCCTTGGGATCGCGGCTGATGAGCATGACGGTGTCGTCGCCCGCGATGGTGCCGATGATCTCGTGGACACCGGCCTGGTCGATCGCCGAGGCGAAGAACTGGGCGGCGCCCGGCGGGGTGCGCAGCACCACCAGGTTGGCGGACGCCTCCGCCGAGATCAGCAGCTCGCCCGCGAGGCGGCCCATGCGGGCCTCGGTCGCCGACTCCCCCAGCGGCGCCCGGGGCGTGCGGTCGCCGCCCTCGGAGGGCACCGCGTAGATCAGCTCGCCGCCGGTGTTGCGGATCTTGACCGCGCCCAGTTCGTCGAGGTCGCGGGAGAGCGTCGCCTGGGTGACGGAGAGCCCGTCGTCGGCGAGCAGCTTGGCGAGCTGGCTCTGCGACCGCACCGGCTGGCGGCTGAGGATGTCCACGATCCTGCGGTGGCGGGCGGTACGGGTCTGCGGTACGGCCTGTCCGCCGTGGATCGGCTCGGGCTCCTGCGCCTCGGTCATCGTCTCGTCAGTCTCCGCTTCGTCGTTCCCCGTGGCCCCGTCGGCCGCTACGTCCCCACGCCGGCAGCGACGGCACTGTCCAGGACGCCGGGCAGCGCCTGGAGGAACGTTTCCACCTCATCTTCGGTGATGATCAGCGGAGGAGCCAGCCGCACCACGTCGGGTGCGACCGCGTTCACCAGGAGACCCGCGTCCTGTGCCGTTTGCTGGACCTTCGGTGCGAGGGGCTTGGAAAGGACAATACCCAGCAGCAGGCCCGCACCACGGACGCGGTCGACGAGGGGGTGGCCGAGCGCGGCGATCCCGTCACGCAGCCGCTCGCCCTTGTGCCGTACGGCGGTGGGGATTTCCTCGGCTTCGAGGGTGTCCAGAACGGCCAGCGCGGCGGCACAGGCGACGGGGTTGCCACCGAAGGTCGAGCCGTGCTGACCGGGTGTCAGCAGGTCGGCGGCCGCGCCGAAGGCCAGCGTCGCACCGATCGGGAGCCCGCCGCCCAGCCCCTTGGCGAGGGTGACGACATCGGGCTCGACGCCCTGGGCGTGGTGCTCGAACCAGTGCCCGGTACGGCCGATACCTGTCTGGATCTCGTCCAGGACCAGGAGCGTTCCGGTGGCCCGGGTGATCTCGCGGGCGGCCGCCAGATAGCCCGGCGGCGGCACGATGACGCCCGCCTCGCCCTGCACGGGCTCCAGGACGAGCAGCGCGGTGTCGGTGGTCACCGCGGCACGGAGCGCCTCGACGTCCCCGTAGGACACGTGGGTGACATCCCCGGGCAGGGGGCGGAACGGGTCCTGCTTGGCCGGCTGACCGGTGAGGGCGAGGGCGCCCATGGTGCGGCCGTGGAAGCCGCCGGCGGCGGTCACCATGTGCGGCCGTCCCGTACGCCGTCCGATCTTGAAGGCCGCCTCGACGGCCTCCGCACCGGAGTTGGAGAAGTAGACGCGGCCGGGCCGCCCGGCGAGGCCGAGCAGGCGCTCGGCGAGGGCGACCGTGGGCTCCGCGACGAAGAGGTTGGAGACGTGGCCGAGCGTGGCGACCTGCTCCGACACGGCCTTGACGACCGCCGGGTGGGCGTGGCCGAGGGCGTTGACGGCGATGCCGCCGACGAGGTCGAGGTAGGCGTTGCCGTCGGCGTCCCACACGGTGCTGCCGGCGCCCCGGACGAGGGGGAGGCGGGGGGTGCCGTAGTTGTCCATCAGGGCGCCCTGCCAGCGCCGGGTGAGGGAGGTGTTGTCGGTGCTCATGGTGTGTCCCCCTTGTCGTCGGTGGTGCCGGCGGCGTCCGGAACGGCCTCGTCCGGCACGACCATCGTGCCGATGCCCTCATCCGTGAAGATCTCCAGCAGGATGGAGTGCTGGACCCGCCCGTCGATCACTCGGGCGGTGGTGACGCCGTTGCGCACGGCGTGCAGGCAGCCCTCCATCTTGGGGACCATCCCACTGGCCAGCTCGGGCAGCAACCGCTCCAGCTCGCTCGCCGTGAGCCGGCTGATGACCTCGTCGCTGTGCGGCCAGTCCTCGTACAGGCCCTCGACGTCGGTGAGGACCATCAGCGTCTCGGCGCCGAGGGCCGCGGCGAGCGCGGCGGCGGCGGTGTCGGCGTTGACGTTGTAGACGTCGCAGCCGTCCTCCGAGCCGTCGGCGCTGCGGGCGATGGAGGAGATCACCGGGATCCGGCCGTCGTCCAGCAGGGCCTGGATCGCGCCGGTGTCCACGGCGGCGATCTCACCGACCCGGCCGAGGTCCACGCGCTCGCCGTCGATCTCGGCGTGGTGCCGGGTCGCGGTCATGGTGTGGGCGTCCTCGCCGGTCATGCCGACGGCGAGCGGCCCGTGCCGGTTGAGCAGCCCGACGAGCTCGCGCTGCACCTGGCCGGCGAGGACCATCCGGACGACCTCCATGGCCTCCGGGGTCGTCACCCGCAGCCCCGCCTTGAACTCCGACACCAGGCCCATCCGGTCGAGCTGGGCGCTGATCTGCGGTCCGCCGCCGTGCACGACGACCGGGCGCAGGCCGGCGTGCCGCAGGAAGACGACGTCCTGCGCGAAGGCGGACTTCAGCTCCTCGTCGACCATGGCGTTGCCGCCGAACTTGATGACCACGGTCTTCCCGTGATGCCGCGTCAGCCAGGGCAGCGCCTCGATGAGGGTCCGGGCCTTGGGCAGGGCGGTGTGCTTGCGGGTGGTGCTCGTGGCACTGGTGAGGGTCATGAGGAGTACGCGCTGTTCTCGTGGACGTAGTCGGCGGTGAGGTCGTTGGCCCAGATGACCGCGGACTCGGTGCCCTCGGCCAGGTCGGCGGTGATACGGACCTCCCGGTACCGCATGTCGACGAGGTCGCGGTCGTCCCCGATGGAGCCGTTCCGGCAGACCCACACGTCGTTGATGGCCACGTTGAGCCGGTCGGGGTCGAAGGCGGCGGAGGTCGTGCCGATGGCCGACAGGACCCGGCCCCAGTTGGGGTCCTCGCCGTGGATGGCGCACTTGAGGAGGTTGTTACGGGCCAGGGAGCGGCCCACCTCGACGGCGTCGTCCTCGGTCGCCGCGTTGATCACCTCGATGCGGATGTCCTTGGAGGCGCCCTCGGCGTCGCCGATGAGCTGGCGGGCGAGGTCGTCGCAGACGGTCCGTACCACCTCGGCGAAGGCGTCGGCGGCGGGGGTGACGCCGGAGGCGCCGGAGGCGAGCAGCAGGACCGTGTCGTTGGTGGACATGCAGCCGTCGGAGTCGACCCGGTCGAAGGTCGTGCGGGTGGCGTCGCGCAGCGCCCGGTCGAGCGCGGGGGCGTCGAGGTCGGCGTCGGTCGTGAGGACGACGAGCATGGTGGCCAGCCCGGGGGCGAGCATGCCCGCGCCCTTCGCCATGCCGCCCACGACCCAGCCCTCGCCCTCGGCCACGGCGGTCTTGTGGACGGTGTCGGTGGTCTTGATGGCGATGGCGGCCTTCTCGCCGCCGTGCGCGGAGAGTTCGGCGGCGGCCTTCCCTATGCCGGGCAGCAGGCTGTCCATCGGCAGCCGGACGCCGATCAGGCCGGTGGAGGCGATGGCGATCTCCCCGGCGCTGCCGCCGAGGACCTCGGCGGCCTTCTCGGCGGTGGCGTGGGTGTCCTGGAAGCCCAGCGGCCCGGTGCAGGCGTTGGCGCCACCGGAGTTGAGGACGACCGCCGAGACCTGCCCGCCCTTGAGCACCTGCTCGGACCACAGGACGGGCGCAGCCTTGACACGGTTGGAGGTGAAGACGCCGGCGGCGGCCAGGCGGGGGCCCTCGTTGACCACGAGGGCGAGGTCGGGCTTGCCGCTCTCCTTGATCCCGGCGGCGATGCCGGCCGCGGTGAATCCCTTTGCTGCGGTGACGCTCACTGCGACTCCTCGTCGGCTGGCTCGGTCGTGGTGTGCTGGGCGGTGACGCACGGCATCAGCCGTGCGAGGGCGGTCGCGAGGATCCGGCGTACGGTCCTGGCCCTCACGGCGCCACTCCGTTGGCGGGCAGGCCCAGCTCCTCGGGGAGGCCGAGGGCGATGTTCATGCTCTGCACCGCGCCGCCGGCGGTGCCCTTGGCGAGGTTGTCGATGGCGCTGACGGCGACGATCCGGCCGGCGGCCTCGTCGAGGGCGACCTGGACCAGTGCGGTGTTCGAGCCGTGGACGGACCCGGTGGCCGGCCACTGCCCCTCGGGCAGCAGGCGGACGAACGGCTCGTCCGCGAACGCCTTCTCGTACGCGGCCCGCACCGCCTCCGGGCCGGCTCCCGGCCGGGCCTTGGCGCTGCACGTGGCGAGGATGCCGCGGGGCATGGGCGCGAGGGTGGGCGTGAACGAGACGGTGACGGGCTCGCCCGCGACGGCGGAGAGGTTCTGGATCATCTCGGGGGTGTGCCGGTGGCCGCCGCCGACGCCGTACGGGCTCATGGAGCCCATGACCTCGCTGCCGAGCAGGTGCGGCTTGGCCGCCTTGCCGGCGCCCGAGGTGCCGGACGCGGCGACGATCACGGCCTCGGGCTCGGCGAGGCCGGCGGCGTAGGCGGGGAACAGGGCGAGGGAGACGGCCGTCGGATAGCACCCGGGAACGGCGATCCGCTTCGTCCCGCGCAGCGCGGCCCGCGCGCCGGGCAGCTCGGGCAGCCCGTAGGGCCAGGTCCCGGCGTGCGGGGATCCGTAGAACCGCTCCCAGTCCCCCGCGTCCCGCAGCCGGAAGTCCGCGCCGCAGTCGACGACCAGGACGTCGTCCCCCAGCCGCGCCGCGACCTCGGCCGACTGTCCGTGCGGCAGGGCGAGGAAGACGACGTCGTGCCCGGCGAGCACGTCGGGCGTGGTGGCCTCCAGCACCCGGTCGGCGAGCGCCGGCAGATGCGGCTGCAGCGCCCCGAGGCGCTGCCCGGCGTTGGAATTCCCGGTCAGTGCCCCGATGCGCACGCCGGGGTGCGCGAGCAGCAGACGCAGCACTTCACCGCCCGCGTATCCACTCGCACCTGCCACTGCCGCACGGATTGCCATCGGTTCCTCCTGATCGATGGCATGACTATACGGAGTAGTGAAGTTTTATGCAATGGCCGCATGGTCGCTCGCCGGGGACGTGTGTGCCCGAGCGCTTCAGTTGACCCTTCAGTGCTTGAGTTGGCCCGGATGAGCGCCAGGGTTGGCCCGTGGGTTGATGCCCACATTTGGTGTTCGGTGTGTCAGCGAGCGGCGCTCCTGCGGGCGCGGAACGTCGCGGCTTTGGTGCGGTTCTGGCAGGCGGTGGAGCAGAACTGTCGAGCGGCGTTGCGGGAGGTGTCGATGTAGGCGCGGTCGCAGCGGTCGGCCTGACACACGCCCAGCCGACTCGCGAGGCCACCGCCGACCGCGAGGGCCAGCGCGGTCGCGCAGCTGGCACTGACCCCCTGCGCGAACGAGTCGTTGGCGCCGTGGAAGTGCAGCTGCCAGGGCTCGCCCTCGGCCCGGTCGAGCCGCGGTCGTGCTCTGGTGTCGCGCAACAGGCCGTTCACAGCCGCGGCGGCGGCATCCGTCCGTCCGTCCTGTACGGCCTGGAAGACCTCACGCATGCACCGTGCCGTCCTGGCCAGGCGCTCCGCCTGTGCGGCGTCGATGTTGCGCGGCAACGACGCCGTCAACCCGGCATGCGGCACTGCGGCGTCGGCCGCTTCCGTCAGCGCGGCTCCGCGTGGCGCGGTGTACGCGCGGCCGCGCGATTCGCCGTCGGTGAGTGCGTTCACGAGCGATACGGCGTGGTCCAGCAGCATCATCACGTGACTGTCGAACATCATTTGACCAGTCACTCCTTCGAGGGTAGCTTCCGTGCCTGACGTTACCGGATTCGACAGTTACGCGAGAGGGTGGGCATGCCCCGGACCGTATGGCTATTGGTGGTGGCACGGGCGATCAATCGGCTCGGCGCTTTCTCTCTGCCGTTCCTGACTGTCCTGATCAGTACCGAGTACGGTGCGAGCGCTACGACGGCCGGTGCGATCTCGGCAGCCTTCGGGCTCGCGACGATCCCGTCCCGGCTGGCCGGCGGCTGCCTGGCGCACCGGCTCGGGCGCCGCCGCACGATGGTGCTCGGCCTGACTGGTTGCGGCCTCGCACAGCTGGGCATCGCCGCCGCCGGCTCCCTGGCTGGGGTGGCGGCCTTCGCGATCCTGCTCGGCCTGGCGTTCGAGCTGTACGAGCCCCCGAGCCAAGCGATGATCGCCGACGCCGTCGGCCCCGCCGAGCGGGCGCGCGCATACAGCCTGCTCAACGCCGCGCTTGCCGTCGCCGGGACAGGTGCCGGGCTGATCGCGGCGAGTGTGGGCCGGTGGGACCTGCGCTGGCTGTTCGTCGTCGACGCGCTCACCTGCCTGGCTTGCGCACTGATCGTCCGCCTCGCGCTGCCCGCCGACCCCCCTCTCCGGCCGGTCGACCGTCACCGCGAACGCAACGAGCCGGTCCACCCGTGGCGGGACCGCGCCCTGTGGGCCATGTTCCTCTCAGGCACGGTCTTTGCGCTCGTCTCCATGCAGATCATGATGGCGCTGCCGTTGACCCTCGACCGCCGCGGCCTTGAGCCCACCGACGCCGGGCTGCTCTTCACCGCCTCTGCCCTGACCGTCGTCGCGGCCCAGCCCACCCTGCGCCTGCGCGGCCTCGCCGGGCTTCCCGCCCCCCAGGCCCTCGCCCTCGGCTACGCCCTACTGGCGATCGGCCTCACCGGCTACGCGATGGCGCACACCCTGCCCATGTTCGTGATCGCCACCGCGCTTTGGAGCCTGGGCGATGTCCTCATCATGGGCCGCGTCTTGAGCGTGGTGGCAGACCTGGCACCGCCCGGCGGCACCGATCGCTACCTCGCCGCGTACGGCATCAGCTGGGGCATCGCCACCGTCGCCGCCCCCATCACCGCGACCCAAATGCTCGAACACACAGGCGTTGCCCCGCTGTGGATCGTCACGGCCGCCCTCTGCCTCGCCCTCGCAGCCGCACAACCCCTCGTCGTCGAACCCCTCATCACGACGCGCACCCGAGCGCCCCACCCAGCCCGCAGCACCACCTTCAGCAAACCCACGCAGGCGACAGAGCCGACAGCCACCCTGCAGGTCAACCACAACGCTCATCCGGCCAACTCAAGCACTAATAGGGCCAACTGAAGCGCTCAGTCACAGGACGACGCGGTCTGCCGGTGCGGGACCTGGCGGCGGTGCCGCTGCTGTCGTCTCGGCCAGTGCGCCGGTCTCCTTGGCGGGCCCGTCAGCGGCACCGGCCTGGCCTGCGATTTCTGGTCTCGACCGGCCACGACGATCGCGGACGCGGCGGCCTTCAGCGCGGAATCACCCAGTCCGGCACCCAGGTCCCGGCGGCGTCGTGGCCGGCCGCCGTGGCGGCGAGGTGGGCGCGGAGGGTGGCCAGTGCCGGGTGGGGGTTGTCGCGGCGCCAGAGGAGCGAGTGCGGGTAGACGGGCGTCGGGTCGGTCACCGGGATGCGGCGCAGGCCGTGGCCGGCGGGCCAGACGAGGCGTGTGTGCTCGCCCATGAAGGTGGCCAGGGCCGGGGTGTCGGCGACGGTGTCGAGGAGCGCGTCGGAGCCGAAGTTGGGGCCGGTCGCCTCGATGGTGAGGCCGAACTCGGCGACGAGGTCGTCGTAGTAGGCGGCCCACTCGGTACCGGGGACGATGCCGGGCATCCAGATCCGGTGCCCGGCGAGCTGGGCGACGGTCACCGACCGGGCACCCGCCAGCGCGTGGGCGGGGCCGGTGAGGAGCTGGAGCGGCTCGTCGAGCACCCGGACGGACTCGATGTCCTCGGGAAGGGGCCGGCCGGGCACGGCGACGGCACGGAAGGACGCGTCGATCGCGCCCGACCGAATGGCGGCGACGGCCGTCTCGATGTCGAACAGCCACACCACGTCGAGCTCGATCTCGGGGTACGCGCGGTGGAATCCGCGCATCAGGCCCGACGCCGCGCCCCGCGAGGCGATCACGTCGACGCGCAGCGGACGGCGGCCGGTACGTACGGACGCGACCGCGCGCTCGGCGACGCGCAGCAGCTCGCGCGCGTGGGGCAGGAACGCCTGCCCGTCGATGGTGAGCTCGGCGCCGCGCGCGGTGCGGGTGAACAGCCGCACGCCGAGGTTGCGCTCCAGCGCGGCGATGCGCTTGGAGACCGCCTGCTGGGTGACCGCCAGCTCGGCGGCGGCCTCCTGGAACTGCCCCGCGTCGGCGGCGGCGACGAAGGTCCGGACGGTGTCGAGGTCCATGCCGAGACCCTACGGGAACAACTGTTGGTTGTGGCCAGGCGACCCTGTGGTTGTTTGACCCCCGGATACGGTGCTCGCTTTGATGCTTCCGATCGCGGATCGGTTGTGCGGGTGAGTGGCGAGGGGCGGCGAGCATGAGGAGTGGGCACCGGCTGGGACATCGGCTGGGGCGGCGGTTCGGGTGGCTCTGGGGAGCGTACGGGACCAGCGCGCTCGGCACGTGGCTCGCCTTCGGCGCGTTCCCGCTGATCGCCATCCAGGTGCTGCACGCCGGACCGGCCGAGGTCGCCGCGCTCTCCTCCGTGGGGACCGCGGTGGGCGCGGCCGTGGCGGTGCCGCTCGGCCCGTGGGTGGAGTTCCGCCGCAAGCGGCCGGTGCTGATCGCGACGGACCTGGTGCGGTTCGCGGCGCTGCTGACGATCCCCGCCGCGTTCGCGCTCGGCGTGCTCACCTTCCTTCAGCTCCTGCTGGTCTCGGTCGTCGTCGCGGCGGCCGACATCACCTTCCGCGCCGCCTCGGGCGCGTACCTGAAGACGCTGCTGCCGGCCGAGGACCTGCTCGTCGCCAACGCCCGGTTCGAGTCCACGGCCTGGACGACCACGATCATCGGACCGCCGCTGGGCGGCGCGGCGATCGGGCTCCTCGGTCCGGTGGCGACGGTGGTCGCCGACGCGGTCAGCTACCTGCTCTCGGCCCTGGGCATCCGCGCGACGGGCGGGCACGAGCCGCGGCCCGAGCGCCGGGAGGCCGCGCGCATGCGGGCCGGGGACCTGCTCGACGGCTGGCGGTACATCCTCGCCGACGCGACGCTGCGTCCGCTGTTCTTCAACACCGCCTTGTTCAACGGCCTGGTGATGGCTGCCTCGCCGCTGCTGGCCGTCCTGATGCTCGGCCGGCTCGGGTTCGCGCCGTGGCAGTACGGCCTCGCCTTCGCCGCGCCCTCGATCGGCGGGCTGCTCGGTTCACGGCTGGCCCGACCGCTCGTCACCCGGTTCGGGCAGCACCAGGTCCTGGTCGTGAGCGGGACCCTGCGCGCGATCTGGCCCGTCGGCCTGGCCTTCCTGGGGCCGGGCACCGGAGGGCTGCTGCTGGTGATGGGCGTCGAGCTCGGACTCATCTTCTGCTGCGGGGTCTTCAACCCCGTCTACGCCACCTACCGCCTCGAACGCACCGCGACCGATCGGGTCGCCCGCACGCTGTCCGCCTGGGCGGTGACGACCAAGGCCTCGACCGCGCTCCTGACGGCCGTCTGGGGCGTGCTGGGCGGCCTGCTCGGCCCGCGTACGGCCATCGGCCTGGCCGGCGTGCTCCTGCTGGCGACCCCGCTGCTGCTCCCCCGCCGCACGGCAGCGCCTCTCTCCGAGCCGGAGCCGGCACCGAGCCGCGCCTGACGGGTCGTCACAGTCGCCCCGGCCGTCACCGCGACCGGGCTGCGCCGCCCTTCTTCGGAGCGGTTCACCGTTCCTCATCAGTGAGCAG
>NZ_JAGGOL010000073.1 GCF_018614525.1 Streptomyces sp. ISL-11 | reverse complement strand
GCGCCCCACACCGCGCCCAGCGCCAGGGCCACCGGGGCGTCGCCCCGCAGCTCCAGCCCCGCCCCGAACGCGTCGAAGCCGAGCACGGACAGCCCGGCGTCGGCCGTGACGCGGGTCAGCAGCACCAGCAGCGGCAGGGCCACGGCCGTCGCCGCCCCGAGGCCCAGCGCGCACCGCCCGGCGAACGCCAGGGGCCGCAGTGCGCCCCGGGGCGTACGTACCGCCGTGAGCACCCCCGCGGCGAGCAGCATCAACGCGCACGCCAGAGCCAGCAGCCACACCCGCCCGTCGAGCCCGGCGAGCCGCGCGAGCGTCACCGGCTCGTCCGCCTTGGCGCTCAGCAGCTGGTCCAGCGGGGAGGGCAGCACGTCCAGGAGCGCCCCCTTGGCGGTGCCGTGCCAGGGGACCAGAAGCCCCAGCGGCAGCGCGAGCCACACCCCGTTCGGCGCGCCGAGCAGCGCCGCCCCCAGCACCCGCTTCGGATGGCCGTCGCCCACCGCCGCGTACGCCGCCGCCGCGACGCCCGCGCCGACGGCGAGGACCAGCACCGCGCACAGCGCCGACACCGCCGGGCGCACACGCCGGTGCACCACCTCCCAGCCGCGCGGGAGCGGCGCCCGGCGGGCGGCCAGCAGCGTGACCGCCAGGACCCCGAGCACCCACACGGCGGCGCCCGCCAGTGAACGCCCGGTGTCCACGGAGAATCCGACGGCGGCCTTGGCGTCGGCCAGCCCGCCGAGCCGGTCGGCCAGGCCGCCGCCGATGCTCCCGATGTCACCGATGCCGGGGATCTCCAGATGAGGCCCGCCGCCACCGCCCGCGTCCCCGCCGAGGCCGAGGCTCTTCCCGTCGATCGTCACCGTGTCCTCGCCCGCCCAGGCCAGCCCGCCCAGGAGCAACAGGAACAGCACGGCCACCGAGCCCGCCCGCGCCGCGAGCTCCGGCGCGCGCATCGTCGCGCCGGCCGCCCGCAGCGACCGCGCGAAGATGACCCCCAGCAGCAGCGCCCCGACCAGGCTCACCCCCAGTGGCGCGATCTCGATGGCGCTGCGCGCCGCGGCGCCCTGGATACCGAAGGTCTCCACGGCACCCGAAGGAGTGACGGAACCGCCGACCGCGAGAACGACCGCCGCCGCCGTCATCGGGCCGAGCGCTCCCGCCGCGTCCGCCCCGAGCAGATGCAATCCCAGCGCCGCGACCCCGGCCATCGCGAGAAAAGCCCAGCTCACCGCCGCTATCGCACTGAGCAGCAGCTCGGCGGGGCGCAGCCGGCCCGGTGCGCCGCGCGCCGTCCGAACCCCTCGCCCGTCGTCACCCACGGTCATCACGGCCCCCGTTCCCGACCTCCGGCGCCCGGATGCGCATGATCCATACGCATCCGTACCGGTAACCACTCTCAGGGCGTGTTTCGCCTCCGTCAACGGCGCCTGTTACAGGGTTGCGTCAGTCCCGGGTTTCGGTTCGGCGACTGTGCCTGAAATAGTTCCTCCCGATGTTCGCCATCCCTAGACTCCCTCTGCAGGGGGCTCATCGGGGGACAAGTAGTGGGGCATGGAGTGCCGGAACTCGTACTGGAATTGAATGGACAGACCTGGACGCTCGATCCGTCCAGGTCCTACACCCTCGGGCGCGACCCGCAGGGTGACATGGTGCTGCAGGACGCCCGCGTCTCGTGGCGGCACGCCACCGTGCGCTGGGGCGGCCGCAGTTGGGTCATCGAGGACCACGGCAGTACCAACGGCACCTATGTGCAGGGTCAGCGGATCCACCAGATGGAGATCGGCCCCGGCTCGGCCGTGCACCTGGGCAACGCGACGGACGGCCCGCGCCTGACGCTCGCCGCCGGCGCGGCGACCGGCGCCCCCGGCGGGGACCTCTACAGCGCGCAGACCGCGATGGCCACGCCGCAGGCGCCGGGGCAGCACCAGCCGCCGCAGCACCAGCAGCCCGGTGCCGGCTGGCAGCAGCCCCCGTACCAGCAGCAGCACCAGCAGCAGTCGCACGACGCCTGGCAGCAGCAACAGCAGGCGCACCAGCAGCAGGCATACGTCCCGCAGCAGCACGCCGCCCCCGCGCACCAGCCCCCGGTGCCCGGCGGCGCCCCCTCCCACGGCTCCCCGAGCGGCGCCCCGCCGGTCTACGGCGACCGCAGCCCGACCAGCTTCCACCAGATGGCCGTCGGCCGGGTCATGCGCATCGGCCGTGCCCTGGAGAACGAGCTGGTCGTCTCCGACCTCCAGGTCTCCCGCCACCACGCGGAGTTCCGGGCGACCAGCGACGGCCGCTTCGAGATCGTCGACCTCGGCAGCCACAACGGCACCTATGTCAACGGTCAGCCGGTCCGCCAGCAGATCATCGGCCCCCACGACATCGTCGGCGTCGGTCACTCCACCTTCCGCCTCGTCGGCGACCGGCTGGAGGAGTTCGTCGACACCGGCGACGTCTCCTTCTCCGCCCGCCACCTCACCGTCACGGTCGAGGGCGGCAAGCAGATCCTCAAGGACGTCTCCTTCGGCGTCCCCGAGAAGTCGCTGATCGCGGTCATCGGCCCCTCCGGCTCCGGCAAGTCCACCCTGCTCAAGGCGCTCACCGGCTACCGGCCCGCCAACGAGGGCGACGTCCTCTACGACAACCGCAACCTCTACAAGCAGTTCGCCGAGCTGCGCCAGCGCATCGGTCTGGTCCCGCAGGACGACATCCTGCACAAGGAACTCACCGTCCGTAAGGCGCTGCGCTACGCGGCCAAGCTCCGCTTCCCCGGCGACACCGCGGCCTCCGAGCGCGAGGCCCGGATAGGCGAGGTGCTCACCGAGCTCAAGCTCGACATCCACGCGGAGAAGAAGGTCACCTCCCTCTCCGGCGGCCAGCGCAAGCGCGTCTCCGTCGCCCTGGAGCTGCTCACCAAGCCTTCGCTGATCTTCCTGGACGAGCCCACCTCCGGCCTCGACCCGGGCATGGACCGCGACGTCATGCAGCTGCTGCGCGGCCTCGCCGACGACGGCCGTACGGTCCTGGTGGTCACCCACTCCGTCGCCGAGCTGGCCATCTGCGACAAGCTGCTGGTCATGGCGCCGGGCGGCTCGGTCGCCTACTTCGGCCCGCCCGAGGAGGCGCTGAACTTCTTCGGCTACGAGACCTGGGCGGACGTCTTCTCGGCCTTCGAGAACTACCGCGACTACGACTGGTCCGGCCGCTGGCGCGGCTCGCAGCACTACCAGATGTACGCGGCCGACATCGACGCCGTCGCCCCGCAGTCCGTCCACGTGCAGCCGCAGATGGTCCAGCCGCCCAAGGCCCAGAGCTGGGGCTCCCAGCTGTGGACCCTGATCCGCCGCTATGTCTCGGTGATCGCCTCCGACCGAGGCTTCCTCGCCCTGATGGTGATCCTGCCCGCCGTGCTCGGCGCGGTGAGCACGGTCATCCCCGCCGACTCGGGCCTCGGCCCCGGCCCGGCGAAGTCCGCCTTCCAGAACCGCGACGCCGGCACCATCCTGCTGATCCTCGCGGTCGGCGCCTGCTTCGCGGGCGCGGCGAACTCCGTCCGTGAGCTGATCAAGGAGCGGGTGATCTACGAACGCGAGCGGGCGACCGGCCTGTCCCGCTCCGCGTACCTGATGTCGAAGGTCGTCGTCCTGGGCGTCATCACGGCCTTCCAGGGCGCGCTCATCAGCGTGATCGGCTTCGGCGCCCGCGGCGACAAGCTGCCCGACGAAGGCGTCGTCCTCACCAACCTGCCCACGGTCGAGATGGCCCTGGTGATCATGGCGCTGGGCTTCACCTCGATGATGTTCGGCCTGATCATCTCCGCGCTGGTGAAGACCGCCGAGAAGACCATGCCGCTGCTGGTGATGTTCGCGATCGTCCAGGTCGTGTTCACCGGCGTGCTCTTCCAGATCTTCGACAAGATCGGTGTGGAGCAGGTCGCCTGGCTGATGCCGTCCCGCTGGGCCATCGCCGCCGCCGGCACCACGGCCAACCTCAATGTGCTCATGCCGTGGCCGGGCGCCGGCAAGGACCCGCTGTGGGAGCACACCGCGGGCCAGTACGTCCTCGACATGGGCGTCCTGCTCGCCATCGGCGTGGTCTGCGGCTTCATCGTGGTCCGGCTGCTGCGCCGCCACGAGCCGGAGGTCATGCGCAAGTAGCGCGGCCCGTACACACGCCGAAGGGCGGCACCCGGATCGGGTGCCGCCCTTCGGCTTCGCTGTCCGTGCTCGCTCAGTAGGCGGAGTTCACGTTGTCCATCGAGCCGTAGACCTTCCACGCGTAGTTGCACGCGGCGGTGATGTTGGCGACCGGGTCGTAGATGTTCCAGGAGGTGCCTTCGACGTGGTACGCCTTGAAGGTCGGGTCGATCACCTGGAGCAGACCCTTGGAGGGGATGCCGGCGGCGGCGTTGGAGTCCCAGTTGTTGATGGCGTTGGGGTTACCGGTCGACTCGCGCATGATGTTGCGCTTGATGCCGTCGTACGAGCCGGGGATGCCCTTGGCCTTCATGATGTCCATGGCCTCGCGGATCCAACCGTCCAGGTTGTTCGCGTAGGTCTTCGGGGCCGGCGCCGGCGCCGGAGCGGCCTGGACCGGCTTGCGCTCCTCGGAACGGCTCGCGGCCTGCTTCTCGGCGCGCTCCTTGTCGGCCTTGGCCTTCGCCTCGGCGTCGGCCTTCTTCTTGGCCTCGGCGTCGCGCTTCGCCAGCTTCGCGGCGTTGTCCGACTGCTTGCCGAGCTGGTCCTGCTGCTCCTGGACGCCCAGGGAGGTGCTGGTCCACGCGACCGGCTTGACCGCGATGGACTGCGTCCCGGCATCGGCCGAGCCGCCGGGGACGACGGCGAACGCCAGGGCGGCGACGCCCGCCGCGGCGATGCCGGCGGCGGAGAACTTGTGGACCTTGGTCAGACGGTTATAGCCGGAGATCGGGGAGCGCATGCTGAGCTGGACCTCTTCCAATCGCTTGAACCGCAGTGGCCGGATCGGCGCGTACAAAAAGCGCCGCGTCTCGATCGACGGCGCCCTGCGACTCGGCAATTGTTAGCGGCTGCGAAAAGCCTGGCAAAGGTGTGACGTACTACCGCGCTTCGTTGCGGCGGGGCCCGCGACGGGCCCCGGAAACGGGGCGGAATCGGCCCGGCTACCCGTTTACGACCTGCTTATGCGTCCACTAGGCGCGATCGTAGGTGACCTGGGTCCTATGCTGGGGCTCACACCGGGCGGTACTCCTGTTCACCCGGTGTGAGCGCCTCTGCGCTTTGCGTGTGTGATCGTTTGCTCAGACCTCGGTCAGCACCTGGTCCAGGCTCTTGCGCACCAGGTCCGGCACCTGGCAGTCCGCCGCCGGATACCCCACCGGGATCACCGCGAACGCCTTCTCGTTCGCCGGCCGCCCGAGCGCCTCGGACAGGAACCGCATAGGGCTCGGCGTGTGCACCAGCGCCGCCAGCCCGGACAGGTGCAGGGCGGACAGCAGCATCCCCACCGCGATGCCGACCGACTCGTCCACGTAGTAGTGCTTGCGCTTCTCGCCGCCCTCGCCCAGCCAGTACCGCTGCTGGAAGACCACGATCAGCGCCGGGGCGTCCGTCAGGTGCGGCTTGACCTCGTCCGTGCCCAGCGGCCGCAGCGCCGCCAGCCACTCCTCGCCCAGCCGTCCCTCGTAGGAGACGCGCTCCTCCTCCTCGGCCGCCCGCCGGATCCGCCGCCGCACCTCGGCGTCCCGCACCAGCACGAACGTCCACGGCTGCTGGTGCGCGCCGGACGGTGCCGTGGCCGCGCACGCGACCGCGTCCCTCACCACTTGCTCGGGCACCGGGTCGGTGGAGAACTGCCGCACGGTCCGCCGCCGGTCCATCCGCTCCCGCAGTTCGGCGGCGCGGGCGAGGGACTCGGCGGCGGGCATCCGCTCGGGACGGTAGGGAACCGGCCGGTAGGGATCGCCGTGGGTCGGTGTCCACTGAGTCGTTGGTATAGACATGCTCCGAGTCTGGTCCCGGCCCGGCCGCCATGGGGGCCGGATCCCGGAACTCGCGAGCGGCTCCGGGGGCCCGCCGGGCCGTACGACCTAGGCCGCAGGGCCTAAGCACCTGCCGCCGCCGGTCCGATACGCCCGCGCGGCGGCCTCGGTACCGTGACGTCATGACCGCACCACCCGACGGCCCGCGCTCCGGCCTGACCGCCGTGAGCACCGCGCTCCTCGCCATGAGCCGCCATCTGCAGGTGCGCGACGTCCTCAAGACGATCGTCGTCTCGGCCCGGGACCTGCTGAACGCCGAGTACGCGGCGCTCGGCGTCCCGGACGATCACGGCGGCTTCGCCCAGTTCGTCGTCGACGGAGTCAGTGAGGAGCAGTGGAAGGCCATCGGCCCGCTGCCCCGCCAGCACGGCATCCTCGCCGCGATGCTCCAGGACGCCACCCCGCAGCGCCTCGCCGACGTCCGGGAGGACCCCCGCTTCGGCGGCTATCCCGCGGCGCACCCCTCCATGACCGACTTCATCGGGATGCCGGTCGCCGACGGCGACGAGATCCTGGGGGCCCTGTTCCTCGCCAATAAGAGGACGCATAAGAACAAGGACGGCAAAAGGGAGGAAGCGCCGGAAGGCGCCCCCGCCTGCCCCGTCGGGACGGCGCCCGCCTGCGGCTTCACCGCCGAGGACGAGGACCTCCTGCGCGTCTTCGCCCAGCACGCCGCCATAGCCCTCACCAACGCCCGCCTCTACGAGCGCAGCCGCGAGCTCACCATCGCCGGGGAGCGGGCCCGCCTCGCCCACGAGCTGCACGACGCCGTGGCCCAGAAGCTCTTCTCCCTGCGCCTGACCGCCCAGGCCGCCACCGCCCTCGTCGACCGCGACCCGGCCCGCGCCAAGGACGAGCTGCAGGAGGTGGCACGCCTCGCCGCCGAGGCGTCCGACGAGCTGCGCGCCGCCGTCGTCGAGCTGCGCCCCGCCGGCCTCGACGAGGACGGCCTCGTCGCCACGCTGCGCACCCAGATCCACGTTCTGGACCGGGCGCACGCCGCCCGGGTCACCTTCGCCTCCCGGGGCGTACGGGCGCTCCCGGCCGCCCAGGAGGAGGCGCTGCTGCGCGTCGCCCAGGAGGCCCTGCACAACGCCCTGCGCCACTCCGGCGCCGAGCGCGTGGACGTCACCCTGGTCCGCCGGGGCCAGGGCGCGGTCCTGCGCGTCACCGACGACGGATGCGGCTTCGAGCCCACCGCCGTCCGCCGGGCGGGCCGGCACCTGGGGCTGGTGTCCATGCGCGACCGGGCCGGCGGCGTCGGCGGCGGTCTGGCCGTTGCCTCGGCGCCCGGGAAGGGCACCGAGATCGAGATGGAGGTGCCCGGTGGCTGAGGACACGAGCAAGAACGCGGCGGGGGCGCGCAGGCCGGCCGCGGGGGGCGGGCGGCCGATCCGCGTCGTGCTGGTGGACGACCACCAGGTGGTCCGCAGGGGCCTGCGCACCTTCCTGGAGGTCCAGGACGACATCGAGGTCGTGGGGGAGGCCGCGGACGGTGCCGAGGGCGTCGAGCGCGCCGAGGAGCTGCGCCCGGACGTCGTCCTGATGGACGTCAAGATGCCGGGCACCGACGGCATCGAGGCGCTGCGCCGGCTCAGGGAGCTGGAGAACCCCGCCCGGGTGCTGGTCGTCACCAGCTTCACCGAGCAGCGCACCGTCATCCCGGCATTGCGCGCCGGTGCGGCGGGGTACGTCTACAAGGACGTCGACCCGGATGCCCTGGCCGGCGCGATCAGGTCCGTGCACGCCGGGCACGTCCTGCTCCAGCCCGAGGTGGCCGGCGCCCTGCTGTCCCAGGACGAGGCCGGAGGCGGCCAGGGGCGGGGCAACGCCCTCACCGAGCGGGAGCGCGAGGTGCTGGCACTGATAGCGGACGGCCGGTCCAACCGGGAGATCGCCCGCGCGCTCGTGCTGTCCGAGAAGACTGTCAAGACCCACGTCTCGAACATCCTGATGAAGCTGGACCTCGCCGACCGCACCCAGGCGGCGCTGTGGGCCGTGCGACATGGGATCGGAGCATGATCGCGGTCATACCGGAATGTCGTCTTCAGATCTGAGATTCATACGGACGTGTGATGGTCGACCTGAGCCCGCAACCTGACCGTGCGTGATCCGTTTTCCATGGCGTACGCGGCGGCTGGCCGTGGCAACTCCAGGAAGGCAAAAAGAAGAGTGAAGAACATGAAGAAGGTCGCTGCCGTCACGATGGCCGTCGGTGGTCTCGCCCTCGCGGGCGCCGGTGCGGCCTCCGCCCACGGTCAGGCGGACGCCACCGCGAAGAACTCCCCCGGTGTCGCCTCCGGCAACATCGTCCAGGTGCCCGTCAAGGTGCCGGTGAACCTGTGCGGCAACACCGTCACCATCGTCGGCTCACTCAACCCGACCCACGGCAACACCTGCGTCAACGAGTAGGACCGGCGCTTCCTGTCCGTCCACCCGGTCACGACGCCACGTGACCGGGTGGACGAGGGCGTTCCGTCGCTCGAACGAGGGCAAACACCGCCGATGGCCGTGCCATCGGCGGTGCGCTGGCGTTCATCAGTGCGTGATCCCGCGGCTGGGGTCGCCCAGAACATCAGCAGAAGGAAGACCCTCATGAACAAAGCCAAGAAGGCCGTCTTCGTCATGGCTGCGGCCGGCATGGTCACCGGCGCCTCCGCCGGTGCCGCGATGGCTGACGGCGCCCACGGTGCCGCCGTGGGTTCGCCCGGCATCGTCTCCGGCAATGTGATCCAGGTGCCGATCCATGTGCCCATCAACCTCTGCGGCAACACCATCGACATCGTCGGGCTCCTCAACCCGACCTTCGGCAACACCTGCGTCAACAGCTGACGCTCGGCGCACAGCGGTGGGAAGGCCCCGCGGACGAGATCCGCGGGGCCTTCCCACCGCTGTGTCCGCCCGGACTCAGCGCTGCCCGCGCTCGCGCTCCTCCACCATGGCGTTGTACGCGGCCACCTGCGCCCGCCGGGCCGTTCGCTCCACGGGTCGCAGGGCATGGGCCCGCGCCGCCATCTCCGACGCGCTCACCGCGCCGCCGTGCTCCCGGCCCGCGCCGTCCCCCGGCTCGTACGCGATCGCGATCAGCGCGCCCACCCGCTGCGCCAGCTCCAGCACCCGCACCGCCCGAGGCGGATAGCCGGGGGCGAGCACCTCGCGTCCGGCCTCGGCCCGCGCGCGGTACGCCTCCAGCGCCGCCTGCGCCACGGGGCCGGAGCCGGCCACGTCCAGCCGGGTGAGCACCTCGGTCGCCTCGCGCAGCGCCTCGGCGAGCTCCCGCTCGGCCTCCCCGAGCGAGGGCACGTCCGCCGGCGGCGCGTCCCGCACGGCCACGCAGTGCCACACCACCTCCACGTGCACATCGCCCTCGGGCCCGGCTTCGCGGATCTCCGGCACGAGCCCCAGCGCGGCACCGGTGGCGATGACGGCCTCCTCGGCCTCCAGCGCCCGGGCGTTGAACTCCGGCGGCCCGCTCAGCCCCAGCGGATGGCCGGGCGCCGGCAGCGCGAGCCGCAGCCCGGTCGCGCCCAGGGCGCGCAGCCTGCCGAGAGCCAGCGTGAGGCCGACCGGCCCGGTCTCGCCGGGCAGGCCGGTGACGCGGTGCACGGCGTCGTCACCCTTGATGTGGTCTGCGGCGTCATCGGGTGAGGCAAATCCGGCAATGAGGGCATTTCCCCATGCGGTGAGCCGCCCTGAGCGGTGTTCATCGAGCATGGCCCCAGCCTAAAGACCGGCACCGTCAGCCGGTGGCGTAAGTTTTTCCCTTGGGGCTGTCCCTGGGGGCTTCACCTACAGGCGCAAGCGACGACGAGACTGCAATGGGAGACAACGCGCTCATGAGCGAAGTGCTGGAACTGGTGGACGTATCCGTGGTCCGCGAGGGCCGGGCTCTGGTGGACCAGGTCTCCTGGTCGGTCAAGGAGGGGGAGCGCTGGATCATCCTCGGTCCCAACGGCGCCGGCAAGACCACCCTCCTGAATGTCGCCTCCAGCTACCTCTTCCCGACCACGGGCTCGGTCAAGGTCCTGGGCGAGAAGCTCGGCGCTGTCGACGTCTTCGAGCTGCGCCCGCGGATCGGCATCGCGGGCATCGCCCTCGCCGACAAGCTGCCGCGCAGCCAGACCGTCCTGGAGACGGTGCTGACCGCCGCGTACGGCATGACGGCCACTTGGCGGGAGAACTACGAGGAGGTCGACGAGCAGCGCGCCCGCGCCTTCCTCGATGTGCTCGGCATGACGGAGTACCTCGACCGGAAGTTCGGCACCCTCTCCGAGGGCGAGCGCAAGCGCACCCTCATCGCCCGCGCGATGATGACCGACCCCGAGCTGCTGCTCCTCGACGAGCCCGCCGCCGGCCTCGACCTCGGTGGCCGCGAGGACCTCGTCCGCCGCCTCGGCCGGCTCGCCCGCGACCCCCTGGCCCCTTCGATGATCATGGTCACCCACCACGTCGAGGAGATTCCCCCGGGCTTCACCCACGTGCTGATGATCCGTCAGGGCAAGGTCCTCGCGGCCGGCCCCGTCGAGCTCGAACTCACCTCCCGCAACCTCTCCCACTGCTTCGGTCTGCCCCTGATCGTCGAGCGCGCCGGAGACCGCTGGACCGCCCAGGGCCTGCCCCTGTCCTGACCCGGACCCTCGTCGCGCTCTGTCCCGGGGCGGCCACCGCGTCCTACCATGACCATGTGGACACATGGGTGTGGTGGCTCGTCGCCGCCGTCGGACTGGGTATCCCGCTGGTCGTCACCGCGATGCCCGAGTTCGGGATGTTCGCGGCCGGAGCCGTCGCCGCCGCCGTCACCTCCGCCCTCGGCGGCGGGGCGGTGGCGCAGTTCGTCGTGTTCGCCGCCGTCTCCGTCGCCCTCATCGCCGTCGTACGCCCCATCGCCAACCGGCACCGCTCCCAGCGCCCCGAGCTCGCCAGCGGAGTGGACGCGCTCAAGGGCCGGCAGGCCGTCGTGCTCGAACGCGTCGACGGCCAGGGCGGCCGCATCAAGCTCGGCGGCGAGGTGTGGTCGGCGCGCTCCCTCGACACCGAGCGGGTCTTCGAGGCCGGCCAGCAGGTGGACGTCATCGAGATCGACGGTGCCACGGCCGTGGTCATGTGAGCGGGCGTCACCGCGGGCGCGCGTCATATCCGCCCAATACCTGCACGGCGGTGCCGCGTTCTGAAAGACTCGGGAACTCGATCAACCACAACAGGCACGGGGAGCCACGATGGAACCGATCATCATCGTCCTGATCATCTTGGTGGTGCTGGTCTTCATCGCCCTCATGAAGACCGTGCAGGTCATCCCACAGGCCAGCGCGGCCATCGTCGAGCGCTTCGGCCGCTACACCCGCACCCTGAACGCCGGACTGAACATCGTCGTCCCGTTCATCGACTCCATCCGCAACCGCATCGACCTCCGCGAGCAGGTCGTGCCCTTCCCGCCGCAGCCGGTGATCACCCAGGACAACCTGGTCGTCAACATCGACACCGTCATCTACTACCAGGTGACCGACGCCCGGGCCGCCACCTACGAGGTCTCCAGCTTCATCCAGGCCATCGAGCAGCTCACCGTCACCACCCTGCGCAACATCATCGGCGGCATGGACCTGGAGCGGACCCTCACCTCCCGCGAGGAGATCAACGCCGCCCTGCGCGGCGTCCTGGACGAGGCCACCGGTAAATGGGGCATCCGCGTCAACCGCGTCGAGCTCAAGGCGATCGAGCCGCCGACCTCCATCCAGGACTCGATGGAGAAGCAGATGCGCGCCGACCGTGACAAGCGCGCCGCCATCCTCACCGCCGAGGGCATCCGCCAGTCGCAGATCCTCACCGCCGAGGGCGAGAAGCAGTCCGCGATCCTCCGCGCCGAGGGCGAGGCCAAGGCCGCGGCCCTGCGCGCGGAAGGCGAGGCCCAGGCGATCCGCACGGTCTTCGAGTCCATCCACGCCGGCGACCCCGATGAGAAGCTGCTCTCCTACCAGTACCTCCAGATGCTGCCGAAGATCGCCGAAGGCGACGCCAACAAGCTCTGGATCGTCCCCAGCGAGATCGGCGACGCCCTCAAGGGCCTCAGCGGCGCGGTCGGAAACTTCGGACCCATGGGCCCCCCGCGCCCCGGCAGCACCCAGAAGCCCACCAAGGAGACGCCCCGGCGCGAGCAGCCGCCCATCGACTGACACCGGTCCTCTCCTGCATGATCAGTGCGGCCCCTCGACCTCTCATGGCGGGGAGGCGACACACTGACCATGAAGGAGATGGCCTTGTCCATCTGGGAAGCACTCGCGGTCTTCGCCGCCGGCATCGGCGCGGGCACCATCAACACCATCGTCGGCTCCGGCACCCTCTTCACCTTCCCGGTGCTGCTCGCGATCGGCCTTCCACCGATCACCGCCAACGTCTCCAACACCCTCGGCCTCGTCACCGGCAACATCAGCGGTGCCATCGGCTACCGCCGCGAACTGGGCGGCCAGCGCCGCCGCATCGTCCGCTTCGGCATCGTCGGACTGATCGGCGGCCTCCTCGGCGCGGTCCTGCTGCTCGCGCTCCCGTCGAAGGCGTTCGACGCGATCGTGCCGGTCCTCATCGGCATCGCGCTGGTCCTCGTCATCCTCCAGCCCCGGCTCGCCCGGGCCCTCGCCCGCCGCCGCGAACGCAACGGCACCACCGACACCCCCACCGACGGCGGCCCCGGCCTCCTCGCCGGCCTGCTGTTCGCCAGCGCCTACGGCGGCTACTTCGGCGCGGCCCAGGGAGTCCTCTACCTCTCCCTCATGGGCCTGCTGCTCCGCGAGGACCTCCAGCGCGTCAACGCCCTCAAGAACGTCCTCGCGGTCGTCGTCAACGCCGTCGCCGCGCTCTTCTTCGTCTTCGTCGCCGACGTCGACTGGCTCGCCGTCCTGCTCATCGCCGTCGGCTCCACCCTCGGCGGACAGATCGGCGCCAAGGTCGGCCGCAAGCTGTCCCCCACGGCACTGCGCGGCGTGATCGTCGTGGTCGGTGTCGTCGCCATCGCGCAGATGCTGCTCAAGTAGCGCGGACGCCGCCCGGCCGACGCGAAACCCCGGTGGCCACCTCGCGAGAGGGGTCACCGGGGCTCAGGCGGAGGCGGGCACGGCCGGCGTGAGCCACTCCGGCAGCGGCTCACGCCCGTACGTCCCCAGCGCCAGCACCAGCGCGTCGGACGGGGTCGGCTCGAACGGCGGGCTCAGCAGCCGCATCCCCGCCTGCTCGGGCGTACGGTCCGCCTTGCGGTGGTTGTCCTCCGCGCACGCCGCGACCGTGTTCAGCCAGCTGTCCGGCCCCCCGTGCGAACGCGGCACCACGTGGTCCACCGTCGTCGCCCGCCGCCCGCAGTACGCGCACCGGTGTTGGTCCCGCACCAGCACACCCCGCCGCGACCAGGGCGCCCGTCTTCGGAACGGCACCCGTACGTACCGGCAGAGCCTGATCACCTGCGGCACCGGTACGTCGACCGCCGACGCCCGCACCCGCAGCCCGGGTCTGGCCTGCTCGACGACGGCCTTGCCCTGCAGGACGAGCACCACCGCCCGCCGCAGCGACACCGTCGCCAGCGGCTCGAAGCTCGCATTGAGCACCAACGTCTCCCGCATCCCGTCCACCTCCCGGCCCGTCCCCGCCCCAGCGGCAAGGTGGCTCAACTCTGCCCCCGGCAAAGCCGCGGAACAACGTAATTTCCGCAGGTGAAAAGGGAGTTGGCAGGGAGACGGCAAGGGAACGGAAGGGAAACGGGGGTAACGCTCCGGGCCCTTCCCCCGTGGCGACACGCGGGCCCGGAGCGTACGGCAGCGGACGTGGCCGGCCGGCCCAACACCGGCCTCCGGCAGACGGCCGGCGCGCACGCGCGCCCCGCCGCCCCCGCCACTGCGGTGTCCACTGCCCGACGGCCATGCGGAGCCGTCAGCCACGCACCACTGTGCGATCCTGGGCGGCGGGGCGCAACGGAATTTCCGGTCGGCTCCCCGTGCGCGGGGGCCTCAGCCTCCTGCGGGTACCTCGTACTCGGTGATCAGCCGAGCCCGCCCCAGGGTGTGAAACCGCAGGTTGAAGCCCACCACGGCCGGCGAGACGTCCGCGTCCGGCCCCAGCTTCTCCTGGTCGACCGCGTACACCGTGAACACGTAGCGGTGCGGACCGTCCCCGGGCGGCGGCGCCGCACCACCGAAGTCCCGCGTGCCGTAGTCGTTGCGCACATGAACCGCCCCCTCGGGCAGCCCCTTCATGTCGCCGCTGCCCGCCCGGGCCGGCAGCTCCGTCACCGACGCCGGGATGTCGAACAGCACCCAGTGCCAGAAGCCGCTGCCCGTCGGCGCGTCCGGGTCGAAGCACGTCACGGCGTAACTCCGCGTCCCCGCCGGCGCGCCCTCCCAGCGCAGGTGCGGCGAGAGGTTGCCCTTGCCGTGCACCTGACCGTCCGGGAGCATCTCACCGTCCGTCAGGTCATCGCTCACCACCGTGAACGAGGGCACCGGCGGGTGAAAGTCATGGGGGAGCGGCGGTCGCTTCTGCTCGGGCACTTCGGCGCCTCCTGTACGCGAGGAACAGTGAAAGCGCCAGCCTAACCAGCCCGCGGCGGCCCGGACTGAGACCATACGAAGCGTGCTTCGACAGCTTGGACCATTCGGACGACGACCGGCCGGCCGCACCCTGCGCGCGCTGACCGCCCTCGTCGCCGCCCTCCCTCTGCTCCTCCTGCCCGCGTGCTCCTCCGGCGGCCACAAGGACGGCAGAACCACCTCGACCGCCACGCCCCGCCCCTCCTGGGCGAAGGGCATGAAGACGGTCACCCCCGACCGCCTGCCGGCCGAGGCCCGCAAGACCCTCGAACTCATCGAGCAGGGCGGCCCCTTCCCGTACACGAAGGACGGCACGGTCTTCGGCAACTACGAGAACCGGCTGCCGAAGCAGGCCCGCGGCTACTACCACGAGTACACCGTCCCCACCCCCGGCTCCCGCGACCGCGGCGCCCGCCGCATCATCACCGGCGACCACGCCGAGCGCTACTACACCGGCGACCACTACCAGACCTTCGAAGCGGTGGTACACCCATGACCGGCCAGCTCCCCGCACCCGGACTCACCGGCCTCCTCCTCGGCACGACCCCGCCGGGGATCTACCGCCTGCCCCCCGCCGACACCCCCGACCGCGTCATGTCCCTCGCCGCCGAGGCCGACTGGCGGGCGGCCACGCTGCACCTCGGCGGAGTGACGGGCAAGACCGCCTTCCTCGACCGCTGCGCGACCGACCTGGAATTCCCCGAGTGGTTCGGCCGCAACTGGGACGCCCTCGCCGATTGCCTCACCGACCTCTCGTGGTGGCGCGAGGAGGGCAAGGCGCGCGGCTACCTGGTGCTCGCCGAACACTGGGACACCTTCCGCAAGGCCGCCCCGCGCGACGCCCGGACGGCGGAGGCGGTCTTCGGTGACGCCGTCGGCCACTGGGCCGACGACGAGACACCTCTGGCCGTACTGCTGGGCTGACGCGTCAGAGCCAGTTGCGCCGGCCGCCGACCTCCGCGAGCCACTGGTTGAGGTAGGCGGCCCAGTCGGTCTGCGCGTAGTGGTGCAGGTCGACCGTGAACGAGCGGTAGCTGTCACTGCCCCCGGAGAACAGCCCCGGCTTCTTGTCCATCTCCAGCACGACGTCCATCTCACGGTCGTCCGCGACGAACGACAGCTCGACCTCGTTCAGCCCGCGGTACTGCGACGGGGCGCGGAACTCGATCTCCTGGTAGAACGGCAGCCGCTGGCGCGTCCCGTGAATCCGCCCCCGCTCCAGGTCGGCGCTCTTGAAGCCGAAGCCCAGCTGCCCGAAGGCATCGAGGATCGCCTGCTGGGCCGGCAGCGGATGCACATTCACCGGATCGAGGTCACCGGAGTCCACGGCCCGGGCGATCGCCAGCTCCGTGGTCACGCCGATGTTCATGCCGGTGAGGTGCCGCCCCAGGAAGGTCGTGATGGGCGTCTCCCACGGGATCTCCAGCCCGAACGGCACCGAGTGCACCGCACCCGCCTGCACCTCGAACGCCCCACCGAGCTGTACGCGCGTGAACTCGACGTCCTGCTTGTACTCGTTCTCGCCGCCCTCGACCTCCACCCGCGCCTGGAGCCCGACGGACACCCCCTGGATCTGCTGGGCGACCGACCCGCCCTGGATGCGGACCTCGCCCTGCACCACGCTGCCCGGGACGACGTTCTCCTCGAACAGCACCGTCTCGACGGAAGCGCCTCCGGCCCCCAGGCTCGCCAGCATCTTCTTGAAGCCCATGCTTCCTCTTCCTCCCCGGGCCCACCTGCGGACCCTTCCTGTACCGCGCCCGTACCGCAGCACTGCGTTACGCTCGATTGGCATGATCGCCGCGCCTGACCGTATGCCACTCGCCCGAGGCTTCTTCGACCGTCCCGTCCTGGAGGTCGCACCGGAGCTCTTGGGCCGCACCCTCGTCCGCACATCGCCGGACGGTCCGATCGAACTCCGCATCACGGAGGTAGAGGCATACGCGGGCCAGGCGGACCCCGGATCACACGCCTACCGGGGTCGGACCGAGCGGAACGCCTCGATGTTCGGGCCGCCGGGTCACGCCTACGTCTACTTCATCTACGGCATGTGGTTCAGCCTCAACCTCGTGTGCGGCCCGGAGGGTACGGCGAGCGGTGTCCTCCTGAGGGCAGGGGAAGTGCTGAAGGGAGTGGACCTCGCCCGCGCCCGGCGGCCCAAGGCACGCAAGGACCGCGAGCTGGCCCAGGGCCCGGCCCGTCTGGCCACGGCTCTGGACGTGGACCGGAGCCTGAACGGCACGGACCTCTGCGCCGGCCCGGAGTCCCCGCTCTCCGTCCTGACCGGGCACCCGGTCCGCCCGGACCGGGTGCGTAACGGCCCGCGTACCGGGGTAGGAGGTGAGGGCGCGACCCACCCGTGGCGCTTCTGGGCGGACGGCGACCCGACGGTCAGCCCGTACCGGGCCCATGTGCCGCGCGACCGGAGCAGGAAGGCCCGCACGGACGGTGCTTGACTCCGGAGCGCCGAACCTCTAACGTAGCCCGAGCCGCTTGAGACGGACGGCGCCATGTGCGCGAACCGGCGAGAGGCACAATCACTACTACTGAGGTCGCCCCTGACAGGGGTCTTATTTCGTTGTCTCGAAATAAGACGCCGATCGGCTCGATTAGGAGCCGACAGGGAAAACCGCTAAAGTAGTGAACACCCCGCCGACGGGGATCGGAAACAAAATTCCAGCCGGAAACGGCAGGGAAAACGGATCTGGTAAGGTTGGAACACGAAATACCGAAGGGAAGCGCCCGGAGGAAAGCCCGAGAGGGTGAGTACAAAGGAAGCGTCCGTTCCTTGAGAACTCAACAGCGTGCCAAAAGTCAACGCCAGACTATAAAATACCCCGTCTCCGGTCACATTGTGACTGGGACGCGGTTCCTTTGAAAGTCCTGTCGGTCCTTTGTG
>NZ_JAGGOL010000072.1:600-82946 GCF_018614525.1 Streptomyces sp. ISL-11 | reverse complement strand
CGCAGGCGGCAAGACGGCCCGCAGCCGAAGACCGGGCACCGTCTAAGACCCGCCCGCCGCATGGCGAAGCAGCACCGTGTCGACCACCACCGCCCGGTGGTCGCTCCCCGCCAGGTCACGGAAGCGCGCGGCGCGCGGTACCAGCGCGGCACTGACCAGCACATGGTCGATCTGCACACCCACCCGTGCCCACCGCGCCGGCCACGTCGGCGTGCGCGCCGCGCCCAGCACGGCGGCGCAGTCGCGCACCCCCGTGTCCAGCACGGCGCGGAACGCCGCGTGGTCCCGCGAGGCGTTGAAGTCGCCCGCGATGACGGTCGGCACCGTGCCGCGGCCCGCCGCCATCGTCCGGAGGCGGCCCAGCTCGCGCCGCCACACCGCGACCCCGCCCGGCACCGGCGGCATGGGGTGCGCCACCTGGAACCGCAGCCGCGCCGCACCGATCCGCACCACCGTCCGGGGCATCGCGAGGGTGCCGGGCACCTCGCCGTCCCGCTCCAGCGGGTACCGGCTGAGGATCGCCGACGCCTGCGCCCGGCCGCCGCCGGTGATCCGCCGGTACGGGTACGCCGCCCGGACCTCCGCGCGGTCGAGGGCGGCCCCGCACACGGCGGGCGCGCACTCCTGCACCGAGACCAGGTCCGGCCGTTCGCTCCGCAGCAGCTTCAGCAGGCTCGCGGTCGCGCCGCCGAACTCCACGTTGGCGGTCAGGACGCGCAGCCGCGTCCCGGCGGGGTCCGCGGCCGGCGGCGCGCCAGCCCCGTACGGGCGCAGGAAGAGCCCCGTGACGACGACCGCGAGCACGCCCCACGCGCACCCGACCGGCCAGCGCGAGCCCGCCGAGAGGACCAGGGCCAGGGCCGCGGGGACGAGCGACCACGGCAGGAACGCCAGGAGTTGGGGCACCGGTGTGACGCCGTCCACGCCGCAGGCCCGGCACACCAGCACCACCGTCACCGGGGTCAGGAGCACCCCGGCGCACCACCGGCCGAACCGCCGCCGCCCGCCGGGCGGCCGCTCGGCACGCGTTCGGTCCTCGTCCATGGTGCGACCTTCGCACGCCGTCGACGGGTCCCGCCGATGACAGGGCGGTTCGATGTCCTATGGCACGCTGGTTACCGAAGGTGGCATTTCGACCTTATTCACATGTTTCATTCCTGCCGTGCGCGAGGAGGAGGGAACGAGGAGACATGGTCACCGTCCACGAGTGGCACATGGCGGCCAACATCGCCGCCGGACTGGGCTTCGGTGCGATCATCGGCCTGGAGCGCCAGTGGCGTGCCCGCATGGCGGGACTGCGCACCAACGCGCTGGTCGCCGCCGGCTCGGCCCTCTTCGTCCTGCTCTCGCAGTACGGGTTCGCCGCCGCGACCAGCACGGCCGGCTACGACGGTTCGCGCGTCGCCGCCCAGATCGTCTCCGGCATCGGCTTCCTCGGCGCGGGCGTCATCATGCGCGACGGCCTGAGCATCCGCGGCCTCAACACCGCCGCCACCCTGTGGTGTTCCGCCGCCGTCGGCGCCCTCGCCGGCACCGGCCTGTACGTGGTCGCCGCGCTCGGCACGGTCGGCGTCGTCGGCGCGAACACCCTGCTGCGCCCGGTCGCCCGGGGGCTCGACCGCGGCCCGCACGGCGGTGCCGAGGTCGCCACCGACTACCACTTCGAGGCCGTCTGCACCGAGCCCGAGGAGGCGCACGTGCGCACCCTCGTCGTCCAGACCCTCGTCCGCCCCGGCTTCCGCCTGCGCTCGGTCCACAGCCGCGACGCGGACACGCCGGGCAAGGTGACCGTGGCCGCCGACCTCACCACCGAACGGCGCGACGACAGCCTCCTGGAGGAGGCCGTCAGCCGCCTCTCCCTGGAACCGGCCGTCTCCGCCGTCAGCTGGACCGTCCTCCGGGGCCCGGACGACGACAGGGACGACCCCGACTACCCGACGGAACGCCGCGCCCGGCGCCGGGTGCGGGACTTCTTCACGGGGCGGTGAGCCCGGCGGCGAGCGGCAGGGCCGCCTCGCCGCCGTGACGCCGGGTGACAAACCCCGGCCGGAGCGTCGCTCCGGGAAATCTCCACATTCCCCGGGTACCGCCGGTAGCCCCGCCCCCGCGCCCCCCGATATGCCGGTTATGCCCATAGCGCTTGATCAGCGTGTGTCCATTTATGTTCCGTGAGGATCTTGAAGCCCTCGAATCTGTTACTCAATCTTGTGAAGGACTTGTGATGATCCTGCGAAGGAAGTTGAAAGCATGTTGCCCGATTCGCCCCCTGACGGGCCGTCGGACGTCAATGCGGTTGGCCCCGTAACCCGTTCGCGTGCTTATATCTGCCCACCGCGGCGGTTCTTCGAACGGTGGTCGTTTACGACCGGGCCGGCGCGGAAGTGGTGGGGCCGTCTTGCCGCGGTTCATCCCCATGCCATTGATAAAAAGCCGGACAACTGAAGGGTGCGCAAAAACATGCGTAACAACATCGAGACCCGTGAGATCGCCGACGCCGAGCTGGACGCCGTTTCCGGCGGTGTCAGCATCAACGGTGGCCTCCTCGGCGCCGTGACCGGCGACGTCAACAACGTGCTGGGCACCGCCACCTCCCTGCACACGGTCCAGGCCGTGCACGCCGTGCCCGGCGCGGTCGAGGGCATCGCCGGCGTGCACGTCGGTATCGCCGGCCTCTGAGCCGATATGCGCCGACCGTGAACCCCGGAACTCACCTGTTCCGGGGTTCACGGCTGCCCGCCGGCCGCGGCCGGCGTATTCACCATTCCCGCCGGGTAATTCAGCGCCCGTGTCACGAATGCAGTCGAAGGAATAGTTCGTGCAGTTCCGCCAAAAGGCGCTTTCCAAGCTGCAATCACCCGAAGAGCTCGACCTGCCCGTACGATTCGCGCGCCCGCAGGGCCGGCTCGTGCTGGCCGTCACGGTCCTCGTCATGGCCGCCGGAGCCTTCTGGGCATTCACCGGATCCGTGTCGTCCAAGCTGAGCGCACCGGGCATCCTCACCCACGCCGAAGGCAGCTATCTGCTGCAGAGCCCGTACGCGGGACAGGTCACCCAGGTCTTCGCCGAGGAGGGCCGGCTGCTGCCCCCGGGCGCGCCCCTGCTCCAGATCGGTACGGACCGGGGCGAACGGACCGTGCGCGCGGTGGCCGGGGGACGGGTGACGTCCCTGGCCGCCAGGACCGGATCCGTCCTCACGGCCGGCGCGGACGTGGCGACCGTGGAACGGGTGAAGAACGCGGACGACCCGCTCGTGGCCATGCTGTACGTACCCGGCGCCGGCGCCGGCTCCATCCCCGTGGGCGCCTCGGTCGACCTGAGCGTCGGGTCCGTCCCCCAGCAGCGGTTCGGCGTACTGCGCGGCCGCGTCGAGGCGGTCGGCCGCGCCCCCCAGACGCCGGCACGGATCGCCGGCTTCCTCGGCGACCGCCGGCTCGCGACGGAGTTCTCCCGGCAGGGCGACCCCGTCGCGGTGCTCGTGCGCCTGGAGCGTTCCTCCGCCACCCGCTCCGGCTACCGCTGGTCCTCCGCCGACGGACCCCCGTACGCCCTCGACTCCACGACGCCCGTCACCGCGGCCGTCCACCTCTCCGCGCAGCGCCCCGTCGATTGGCTGCTCCCATGACCACGGCACAGGACACCACGCAGGAGACGCCCCCGCGGCTGCCGCCCGCCGGACGCCGGCGCCACCGCCCCGAGCCCAAGGGCGGCGCCCGCCGCCGCACCCCCGCACCCCGCACCGGCCGGCAGCGGACCGTACGCACCCCCACCGTGCTCCAGATGGAAGCCGTGGAGTGCGGCGCCGCCGCGCTGGCCATGGTGCTCGGCCACTACGGCCGCTTCGTCCCCCTGGAGGAGCTGCGCATCGCCTGCGGCGTCTCCCGCGACGGCTCCCGCGCCAGCAACCTCCTCAAGGCCGCCCGCGGTTACGGGCTGAAGGCCAAGGGCATGCAGATGGACCTGGCCGCGCTCGCCGGGGTGCGCCCGCCGGCCGTCCTCTTCTGGGAGTTCAACCACTACGTCGTCCTCGACGGCGTCGGCCGCCGCCTCGGCCGCCGGGGCGTGTACATCAACGACCCGGGCAAGGGCCGCCGGTTCGTCCCCATGGACGAGTTCGACACCAGCTTCACCGGCGTCGTCCTCACCTTCGAGCCCGACGAGGGCTTCCGCCGCGGCGGCCGGAAGCCCGGCGTCATGGGCGCCCTGCCGGCCCGCCTGCGCGGCACCTCGGGCACCATGCTCGCCGCCGTGCTCGCCAGTCTCCTGCTGGTGGTCGTCGGCGCGACCGTACCCGCGCTGAGCCGTACGTACATCGACACGTTCCTGATCGGGGACCGGACGGCCCCGCTGGGCGTGCTCTTCGCGTCGATGGCGACCGCCCTGGTGCTCACCGCCACGCTCACCGCACTGCAACAGGCCAACCTGCTGCGCGGACGCATCATCTCCTCCACCCTGGGCAGCGCCCGCTTCCTGCGCCACCTGCTCAGACTCCCCGTCACCTTCTACTCCCAGCGCAACCCGGCCGACCTGGTCCAGCGCCTGCAGTCCAACGACGCGGTCGCCGAGACGCTCGCCAGGGACCTCGCCGCCGCCGGCGTCGACGCGGTCGTCGTGATCCTCTACGCGGTGCTGCTGTGGACGTACGACCCGCAGCTCACCGTCGTCGGCGTCGGCATCGCCCTGCTCAACGTCGTGGCCATGCGGATCGTCGTCCGCGTACGGGCCACCGGCACCCAGAAGCTGCGCGCCGAGAGCGCCCGGCTCACCAACACCTCCTACAGCGGCCTGACGCTCATCGAGACGATGAAGGCCACCGGCGGCGAGAACGGATTCTTCCGCCGCTGGGCCGGGCAGCACGCGGTCACCCTCGACGTCCAGCAACGGCTCGGCGTGCCCAGCGCCTGGCTGGCGATCGTCGCGCCCACGCTGGCCGCGCTCAACAGCGCGCTGATCCTGATGATCGGCGGCCTGCGCGCGGTGGAGGGACACCTCTCGGTCGGCCTGCTCGTCGCCTTCCAGGCCCTGGTGACCGGCTTCACCGCGCCGATCACCCGCCTCAACGGCGTGGCCGGACGGATCCAGGACTTCGCCGCCGACGTCGCCCGCCTCAAGGACGTCGAGAACTTCCCCGCCGACCCCCTCTACTCACGGCCCGGCCCCGCCACCGGCACCCGCCGCCTCAAGGGCCATGTGCGGCTGGACGACGTCACCTTCGGCTACAGCCCCCTGGACGCCCCGCTCCTCAAGAACTTCTCGCTCTCCGTCGGCCCCGGGCAGCAGGTCGCCCTCGTCGGCGGCTCCGGCAGCGGCAAGTCCACCGTCTCCCGGCTGATCTCCGGCCTCTACACCCCCTGGGAGGGCACCATCCGCGTCGACGGAATGCGACTGGAGGACATCCCGCGCGGCGCGCTGGCCGCCTCCGTCTCCTTCGTCGACCAGGACGTCTTCCTCTTCGAGGGCACCGTCCGCGACAACATCGCGCTGTGGGACCCCTCCATCCCGGACGAGGACGTCATCGCCGCCCTCCAGGACGCCGCCGTGTACGACGTCGTCGCCCGGCGCCCCGGCGGCATCCGCGGCCGCGTCGAACAGGACGGCCGCAACTTCTCCGGCGGCCAGCGCCAGCGACTGGAGATCGCCCGGGCGCTGGTGCGCCGCCCCAGCGTCATGGTCCTGGACGAGGTGACCAGCGCCCTGGACGCGGCGACCGAGCAGATCGTCATCGACAACCTGCGGCGCCGCGGCTGCGCCTGCGTGGTCATCGCCCACCGGCTGAGCACGGTGCGCGACAGCGACGAGATCGTCGTGCTCGACCGGGGCACGGTCGTCGAACGCGGCCGGCACGAGCACCTGATCGCCGCGCGGGGCGCCTACGCCGAACTGGTCAAGGAGCACTGAGGTGACCACCCCGTACGACCACGCGGTCGCCCACCACGCCCCGCCCCACGACCCGGTCGTGGCGGCCCTGGGACACCTCGGCACGGAGGTCGACTGCACGGGCACCAGCGGCCTGTCCCTGGAGGGCCCCCTCGTGCTGTGGCTCGTCGTGGACGGCGAGCTGGACCTCTTCGCCGTCGACGCCGCGCAGGCGGGGCACTGGCACTTCCTGGGCCGGCTGGCGGCGGGCACGCTGCTCCTCGGCCCGGCCCAGGGACCCGAGCACACCCTGGTCGGCCGCCCCCTGCGGGGCTGCCGCCTGCGCCGCGTCGAGCTGCGCGAGCTGTACCGCTCCGAGTACGACGGCCAGGACCACGGCCCGTACGGGCACGGGCAGTACGCCGCCGTCGACGCCATGCTCAGCCCCCTGGAGGACGCCTTCGCGCTCGGCATCGGCCGCGGCCTGCGCGTGCTCTACCAGGCACCGCTGGAGAACCGCGCGACGACCGGCCACGGCGGGGCGGACGACGACGTCCTGTGGATGCAGATCACCCCGGGCAGCGTGCGGTACGGCGCCGCGTACGAGGCGGAGGCCGTCGGCACCCTCCTCGTCGAGCCCGCGATGTGGCAGGGCATGGTCGACCAGCAGTACCGGCTGCTGTACGCCCTGGACCGCTGGATCGAGCAGCTGGAGCGCGCCCACGAGGACCGCACGGCGGCCGGCATCGAGGCCGGGGAGGCCGCCCGGGACCAGGCGGACCGCGCGCTGCTGGCCTCCATCGACCGCTCCGGCGGAGAGGCCCGCCGCGCCGCGGGCGACGACGCGACGTTCGCCGTGTGCCGCCTGGTCGCCCGCGAAGCCGGCATCGCCCTGTCCGAACCGGCCGGTGCGGGCACCGCCTCCGGGCGGACCGACCCCGTCGAACGCGTCGCGCTCGTCTCGCGGATCCGCACCCGTGCCGTCGAACTCGGCGGCCGCTGGTGGCGCGAGGACAGCGGGCCCCTGGTGGGCCACCGCGAGGAGGACGGGGCGCCGGTCGCACTGCTGTGGCGGCGTGGCGGATACGAAGCCGTCGACCCCGCCACGGGCACCCGCGAGCGCGTCGGCACGGACAACGAGGCCGCCTACGCGCCGCGCGCCGTGATGTTCTACCGCCCGCTGCCCGACGGGAAGCCGGGCCTGGTGCGGCTGCTGCGCTTCAGCGTGCGCGGCACCGGCGGGGAACTGCGCGACCTGATCCTGGGCGGGCTGGTCGCCGTCGGCCTGGGCGCGCTCGTACCCATCGCCACCGGCAAGGTCCTCGGCACGTACGTCCCCCGTGCCGAGAACGGCCTCATCGTGCAGGCCGCCGCCGCACTGATCGCGACCAGTGTCGTCTCGGCCGCCTTCATGCTGCTGCAGAACCTCTCCATCCTGCGCATGGAGGGCCGCGTCGAGGCCACGCTCCAGCCGGCCGTGTGGGACCGGCTGCTGCGGCTGCCGACGTCGTTCTTCGCCGGCCGCTCCACCGGCGAACTGGCCGGCGCGGCCATGGGCATCAGCGCCATCCGCCGCACGATGTCCGGCATCGGCTCGGTGGTCGTGCAGGCGGGGACGGTCGGCACGATGAACCTCGTGCTGCTGCTCGCCTACAGCGTGCCGCTGGCGCTGGTGGCGGTCGCCATGCTGCTCGTCGTCGCGGCGGTCTTCCTGGGCCTGGGGCTGTGGCAGCTGCGCTACCAGCGGCGGCTCATCAAGCTCGGCAACCGGCTCAACAACCAGGCGTTCCAGACCCTGCGCGGACTGCCCAAGCTGCGCGTGGCCGCGGCCGAGAGCTTCGCGTACGCCGCCTGGGCGCGGGAGTTCGCCCGTACCCGCGAACTCCAGCAGCGCATCGGACGGATCAAGAACGTCATCACGGTGCTCAACGCGGTCTGCCTGCCACTGTGCACGCTCGTGATGTTCGTCCTGCTCGCCGGCCCGGCCCGGGGCACCATGTCCGCCAGTCAGTTCCTCACCTTCAGCACCGCCGTGACGATGCTGCTGTCCTCGGTCACCCAGCTGACCGGCGCGCTCGTCTCGGCCGCCGCCGTGCAGCCGATGTTCGAGGAGATCAAGCCGGTCCTCCAGGAGCCCCCCGAGGTGCTCGGCTCCAGCACGCAGCCGGGCGAGCTCAGCGGTGCCATCGAGGTGCGTCAGCTGTCCTACCGGTACGCCGAGGACGGCCCGCTGGTGCTCGACGACGTGTCGTTCCAGGTGCGGGCGGGCGAGTTCGTGGCGATCGTCGGGGCCAGCGGCTGCGGCAAGTCGACCCTGCTCCGCCTGCTCATCGGCTTCGACAAGCCCCTCTCCGGCAGCGTCCTGTACGACGGCCAGGACCTGGCGGCACTCGACCGGGCGGCCGTGCGCCGCCAGTGCGGCGTCGTCCTGCAGAACGCCCAGCCGTTCTCCGGCTCCCTCCTCGACTGCGTCCGCGGTGCGGAGGCGTTCTCACTGGAGGAGGCGTGGGAGGCCGTGGCGATGGCGGGCCTGGCCGAGGACATCAAGGCCATGCCCATGGGCATGCACACCATGCTCTCCGACGGCGGCGGCACGGTCTCCGGCGGCCAGCGCCAGCGCCTGATGATCGCCCAGGCCCTCATCCGCAAGCCGCGCGTCCTCTTTCTGGACGAGGCCACCAGCGCCCTGGACAACGAGGCCCAGCGCGTGGTCATCGACTCCACCCGCGCCCTGCGCGCCACGCGCGTCGTCATCGCCCACCGGCTCTCCACCATCATGGACGCCGACCGCGTGATCGCCCTGTCGGACGGCCGCGTCGTCCAGCAGGGCACCCCCGCCGAACTGCTGGCCGACACCAACGGCCTCTTCCACGAATTGGTCCACCGCCAGATCGGGTGACGGGGCGCCCGGTGAAGGGGTGCCGTCGGGCCGGGAGCGGTCCCGGGCGGAGGTGCGCGTGGTTCCCGGCGCGGTCCCCGGGGGCCGCCCCCGGTTACGGTGACGCGTACCCGCTCCGGGGCCGCCGATTCCGCTTTCGGACGGGCGAGTTCGGTTCCGGGCATGAGGCGGTGGCGCACAGCGGTGGGCCCGGCCGGATCACTCCGGCCGGGCCCATGAGAGAGCTACGAGCTGGTCCGGTCACCACCGGTACCAACGGCCGCGACCACCCCCGGCGCCCGTGGAGCGCATGAGGAAGCCGAGCAGCCAGATCACCAGCACGACGACGGCGACCCACCAGAGGATCTTCACCGCGAAACCGGCGCCGAAGAGGATCAGCGCGAGGAGCAGGACGAGAATCAGGGGAACCATGGTTATCAACCTCCGAACTGTCGTGTGCCCTGCGTATTCGCTTTCATACTCGCCATTCCCACTCCCTTTCCCTTGGGCTGATTGTGGTGGTGGGTCGCGAGGGATACGTTTGTGTTCGAGATGCCGGGGAACCGACCTCCCATCACATCATGATCGACGACATGATCGACGAATCGAATCGATGAGAAGGGGGCACGTCATGAGCGCGAACGAGAAGGCAAAGGCGAAGGCCGAGCAGATCAAGGGCGCGGCGAAGAGGGAAGCGGGCCGCGCGGTCGGCGATGAGAGCAAGGCCGCGAAGGGCCGGAGCGAGAAGACGAAGGGTGATCTCCGCGGCGCCAAGGAGAAGATCAAGGACGCCTTCAAGGAGTGACCTCGGACGGCGGGCCCCACCCGAGAGGGTGGGGCCCGCCGTCGTACTCGCCGTCCGAGGCGTCACGGGAGGAGGGGGAACCCTCCGTAGTACCCGCCGATCTGCCGGTGGTAGTCCGGGTCGCCGGCGTGTTTGTCCAGCTGGAACTCGGGCGCGTCCTTGATCTCGGCCTTCGTCCGGCCCACGTGGATCTTCTCCTCCACGGGGTCGACGCGGGTGATGGTCCCGGCCGGCAGGAGCACGTGCTTGCCGAAGATCCACACACCGGTGTCCACGATGAGGTAGGCGGAGCCGACCTCATCGGAGTGCTTGTCGACCTTGCCGATATGGCCGTCCGTCGCCTCGACCTTGTAACCGGTCAGGCTGGTCCCCGGAACGTAATCGGCGGTCGGCTGGTAATCCCACAGGTGGTCACTCAATGGTCCGCTCCTTCATCGATGGCCAAACGGAAAACTGATGAAGCCGGGCCCCTGAGGGCCGGTTGATTGACGAAGGGAAAACGCTCCCCTGCCCCGGCCTGTCCCGGCCTGTCCCGGTCGGCGTGATCGCTTTTCCTCGCTGCCGATCCTTTTCGGGGACGGCTTCGCCAACAGACCGGCTGCCCGGGTCCGACAGAAGCAAACCCCGCCTCTGCCGGGTGCGGTGGGGCCTTTTCGGGGCGGCGTCGGCGGGCGGGTCGAAATGGATGACGCGGAGGGCAGGCGAACGGTCGCGGCCACGCGGGGAAGGACACGACGGAATACCGATGGCGTGCCGCTGGGTGCAGGGCTTCCGCGTGCTGGTCGCCGACAGCCGTGCCGCGGACGGACGCCGACCCCCGGACGCCTGACGGGCGATTACCCATGGTGACAAGAAAACGCTGGGTAACTAGGGTCGGGGTACCAAGGCCGCGCAGTCCTCCAGGAGGTGGGTTCCGGGTGACCTCCCCGAGGGGCGGAAGACAGGACCCTGCCGCGCGTGTTCATGGGGAGATCGAACCGTGCCGGATCGGGAACAAGGAGGCCGGCTGATGTCGGGTCGTCAGGTGGCAGGGGATGAGGCCGTCGCGCCGTCGGTGCTCGTACAGGAGCACCGCCTCAAGCGGGAGCTGGGGTTCTGGGGACTGACCGCGATCGGCTTCTCGAACATCGTCGGGTCGGGCTGGCTCTTCGCCGCCATGTACGCGGCGCAGGTGGCAGGTCCCGCGGCGCTGCTGTCGTGGGTCGGGGCGGGGCTGCTGTGCGGTCTCGTCGCCCTCGTCATGATCGAGCTCGGGGCATCGCGGCCGGAGGGCGGGGGTACGGTCCGCTGGCCGCTGTTCGCGAGCGGGCGGCTGGTCGGGACGCTTGTCGGCTGGTCGGTGCTGCTGTCGGTGGGAGGCACCGCCGCCGAGATCAGCGCCATCATGCAGTACGCCGATCACTACCTTCCCGACATCTACCACGGCGGCACGCTCAGCCTCTTCGGCCTGGGCGTCGCGGTGGCGCTGAGCCTGCTGCTGACCGTACTGAACTGGTTCACGGTGCGGGCGTTCGCACGGCTGAACAACCTGGTGTCGGTGTTCAAGGTCGTCGTGCCGGTGGTCAGCGTGGTCGCGCTCTTCGCCTCCGGCTGGCACTCGGGGCGCCTGACCGACCACGGAGGATTCGCACCCTACGGGTACGCGGCCTGTCTGACCGTGCTGGCCGGAGGCGGCATCGTCTATTCGGTCAACGGCTTCCAGGCCCCGCTGGACTTCTCCGGCGAGACCCGCAACCCCCGCCGGACCCTCCCGGCAGCGGTACTGACCGCCATCGCCCTGGCCGTCCTGATGTACCTGGCCCTGCAACTGGCCTTCCTCTTCACCGTCCCCGAACACCTGCTGGGCGGAGGCTGGAAGGGTGTCAACTTCGATTCGCCCTTCGGCCAGCTGGCCTTGATCCTCAATCTGCACTGGCTGTCCAGCCTGCTCTACGCGGACGCGGTGGTCTCCCCCGGTGGATCGGCGTACGTCGGAGTGGCGCTGAACGCGCGGCACACCTACGCCCTCGCCAAGAACCGCACCATCCCCCGGGCCTTCATGCGGGTCAGCGAGCGTTACGGCGTACCGCACCGGGCCCTCGCCCTGAACTTCGCCGTGATCGTGCTCTTCCTCCTGCCGTTCGGCGGCTGGCAGAGCATCGTCAGCGTCATGGGGGACATGTACCTGTTGATCTACGCGGCCTCCGCTGTCGCCGTCGCGGTCTTCCGGGGCGCCCCGGGCGGCGGTGGGATGGCCGGGTGGGTGCCCGGCCTGAGCTGGATCGCGCCCGTCAGCTTCGTCGTCTCCAGTGAGTTCGTGTACTGGTCGGGCTGGCACGATCTGCGGCTGGCCCTGCCGCTCGTCCTGGCCGGCCTGCTGATCTTCCTGGCGATGTGGCGCACGGAGCACAACGACCGTCCTCTCGCCGCCGAACTGCGGACCGGCGCGTGGCTGATCGTCTATCTGGTGACGCTGACCGCTCTGTCATGGCTCGGCACCTTCAAGGGATCGGGCCGGCTGCCCGCTCCCTACGACTCGTTGACCGTCGCCGTCCTCACGCTGGGCATCTTCTTCTGGGCGGTACGGTCGGGCATCGCGCAGCTGACCGCGCACCGCACTCCGCCGCCCGCTCCATGATCTTGGAAGGGCACGTCATTCGCCTGCGGCGTCCTCGGCCTCCCAGCGCAGCAGGTCGCCCGGCTGGCACTTGAGCACCTCGCAGAGCGCGGCGAGCGTCGCGAAGCGCACCGCCTTGGCGCGGCCGTTCTTGAGTACCGCAAGGTTGGCGGGAGTGATCCCTATGCGGTCCGCGAGCTCGCCCACGGACATCTTCCGCCTGGCCAGCATCACGTCGATATCGACGGCGATCGGCATCAGATCACCTCGTCCAACTCGGCCTGCATCTGCGCCGCTTCGACGTCGCGCGCGACGGCTTGGGCGAGCAGCATCCGCAGCACGAGCACGATGAGCGCGACCCCCAGGATGGCCACGCCGACCCCGCCCATGATGACGGTGACGCCCGGGTCGTCCCGCTGGCCCGGCGCATTGATGACCGTGACCGCGAACCACACGAGGGCAGCCGCCACGATGGCGCCGATCACGCCGTCCACGTACCGGAAGGCGGCGTGGGAGAACACGGTTCCGCGTCGCACCATCGTCACCAGCCGCCCTACGCAGACCAGGGCGACCTGGACCGACACCATGCCCAGGATCGTGATCACGCGCAGCGCGGTCAGCGGGAGCGACCCGTCCTCCGGGTCGCTCCCGCTGACCAATGTCCACACCATCAATGCCTGCACGAACACGGTGCCGGCGAGCACCACCGCGAGCACGGCGCGCAGCGCCCGCACGGTCAGCTTTCCCATGATCCACCCTTCCATCGAAACACGATGCAAATCTATCGAGATTCGATAAGTGAAGCAAGGGCTGGGACGGAGAGTGGGCGGCAGTTTCGCACGGTGGCGGGACGCCGCCGCCTCCCATGGCATGGCGGTTGCGCGAACGAAGCTGTGGGCAGTTGCTGCCACGTGCAGCCCGACGTGGCCACGTGCAGGGGGCCGGGCTCCCGGGCTCAGCGCACGAACTTCCAGGTGATGCCGTTGACCACGCCCCGGTCGAGCGGTGCCAGCTTCTGGAAGGCCGGCCGGCCGAGGTCGATGTGGGTGCGGTCGCACGAGAGGCACTTGTCCCTGACCGGCACCCTGATGGTCTTGCCGTTGTAGCTGACCTCGACCGATATGCCCTTGCAGAGAGGGTCGTTGTTGGGATTGGCGGAGGTCCACCACGAGGGCGAGACCGCGACCAGGTCCTGGGAGTTCGCGTCGATGGCCGTCCCGCAGGCGCCGTATCCCTTGTCGGTGTAGTAGGTCATCTTTCCGTTCACCGGCTGGCCGATCGGAACGTCGGCGGCCGCCGGTCCCGTGGCGACGGCAATTCCGGTGGTCGCGGCGGCCAGGACGACGGCCGCGGAGCGCACAGCTCTGCTTCCACGCATGGTTTCTCCTCGTTCAGCGGTAATGGGGGGCGGGTGTACTCCACGGACCCGTGGAGCGGGCGCCCCGAAAACCGGCATCACGGAGCCGTCACGGCTCGCCGGTCAGGAAGTCGAAGGACAACGGCATTTCGTCGGCACGCGTCCGGCTTTCGGTCCATCAGTGGCATGCGTGACGACGCCGACGCAAGTCCCCGCAGGAACAGTTGTCCGGAACCGGGTGCCAAATGCACCTGCTTTGGCCGCCCATGATGCATGTCGTTGACAACGAAGTTGAAGAGTTATTCACTGCGCAAGTGCGACGGCCGCAGCGCCTTCCGCCGGCCCCGTCGCGCTTTCAGCGAGCGAGTGTCACCTCAGTGATCCGACGCCACAGGAGCCACCATGAGAAGAAACCGCTTAGTCACCTTGCTGCTGGCCGTACTGGCTCTGGTCGGTGCGGCCCTCCTCGTGCCGTCCGGCACGGCGAGTGCCGCCGGCCCGTGCGACAGCGCGTCCAACTGGACGGCCGGTACCTGGTATCCGACGGGCGCGGTCGTCCGGTACACGGACGGCAAGTACTACATCGCCGAGCACGACAATCCCGGCTACGACCCGCTCATCAGCACCTGGTACTGGGACCCGTACACCTGTCAGGGAGGCGGGGGCCCGGGGACCGGAAAGATCCCCGTGACGGAGGCCCAGTTCCAGCAGATGTTTCCGAGCCGGAACCCCTTCTACACGTACAACGGGCTGATCGCGGCGCTGGCCGCGTACCCGGGATTCGCCAACACCGGCAGTGACCAGGTCAAGCGGCTGGAGGCCGCCGCCTTCCTGGCCAATGTCGACCACGAGACCGGGGGCCTGGTCCACATCGTGGAACAGAACACGGCCAACTACCCCCACTACTGCGACGGGAACCAGCCCTACGGCTGCCCGGCCGGTCAGGCCGCCTATTACGGCCGCGGTCCGCTCCAGCTCAGCTGGAACTTCAACTACAAGGCGGCAGGCGACGCCCTCGGAATCAACCTGCTGAACAACCCGTCGCTCGTCCAGACCGACGCGGCCGTCTCCTGGAAAACCGCCCTGTGGTACTGGAACACCCAGCGCGGCCCCGGCACCATGACGCCGCACGACGCGATGGTCAACAGCCGTGGATTCGGGGAGACCATCCGCAGCATCAACGGTGCCGTCAGTGCGACGGCCGCAACCCCGCCCAGGTGCAGAGCCGGGTGAACAGCTACCAGCGATTCGCCCAGACGCTGGGTGTGGCTCCGGGTGGCAACCTCTACTGCTGAGCCCTGGGGAACGCAAAGGATGCCCGGGAACAGCAGGGCCTCCTGACGTCTTCCCGCGTGAGTGCAACTCCCCGGCAGCAGCTAGGCTTTGGTTGTTCTTGGGAAGGGGCATTGATGGGCACCAGATTTATCGAGGTAGACGAATCGCGGCAAGGCGAGCCGGGCGTGCGGAAGGGAGGCAGGACGTTGACAGTGGGAGACCAGTCCGTCACCCAGGAGACATGGGTGAAGGTTGAGGCTTACGACGACCTCGATCCGACCGCGACCGAGGACGTCCATCTGCACACGTTCGCGGTCCCGGGTATGGAAGTGCGGGCTGGGGCCGCGAAGGATGACGAGGACGGAAGCAGCGAATTCGAAACCAGGCTGGTCCCGTCTGTCCAGTATTACCAGATCGAGCTTGGGCCCGACTCGCTGAACAAGCTCCATGATGCACTCACCCCCTTCATCGCGGCCGCGCAGGAATGCGAGCCGCCAAAGGCCCGCAAGATACGCGGTAAGTAGCCCACAATGTCCCCTCCATGAGGGGGCATTGCCGTATTGCAGACGGCGGGGCCTGCCTTGTCGGAACACTCGCCGACGTGATGACCCTCGGGTTGAGGCCGGTGCGCTGAAGGAGCGCGGAATCGAGTGCACGGGCGGTCCGACCTGCGATCGATCGGCCTTTCCGACTCTTTCACCCTGCTGCCCGCTTATACGGCCGATCCTCCCCAGTCGCTCCCCACGGGGCTTGATTCTCCCCAGGTTCTCCCCAGCCGCGTCTGCCAGGGAGGGCAGATCAGAGCCGGCCAGGAGTCCGATCCAGGTGTCGGGACGGGCTACGCAACGTAGTGGAAGTGAGTCGGAGTAGCGGTGGCGTCGGTTTTCGTGGGCGAAGTTTCCATGAACAAAGGAACAGCCGAGTAAGGACGAGCACACAGCGTGGCGCGCACGTTGTCGCCCTTGAGATCACCGTCCCGTGCCCGGGAAGCGGGCTGGTCCGGCCGTTGTCTGTGCCACCGTTGAACCTGTCGATGATCGGCGGCGCGAATGGGGATGGCGTGCGACTGTCACGGGAGATCACCGGGTGGGCGTTCCTCGCCGATGTGGAGGGTGTCCGGCATGCCGGCCTGGCCGTCGGCCTGGCCAGCATCAGCCCGTTCGCCACTGGTGGCGGGGCAGGAGGCAGCCTGTTCACCCGCGCGTACGCGCGGGGCCTCCCAGTGCTCCTGTCACTGGACGAATTGCCGTTCAGTCACCCTCTCGCCCCCCGGTGGTGTGTCACGCAGGACGAAGAAGGTGGGCTGTCCGTCCTCGGCCCCGACGGTGCGCACTTCGTGCACGACCTCGACGTGGAACGGCCGCCGGGGTGGAGCGAGGCGGCGGACGTTTCGGGCTCGGTCATGCTAGTCGTGTCCCACGTGCTGCCTGCCACAGACGATCCACTCGGCGCGCTGGTCTTCGAAACGCGGCGGGGGAAGGTGTGTGCCGGCTCTGTGCGCTTCGGTGAGCCTGCTTACGAGGCGGACGGCAAGCCGACGGTCACCTTCGTCATCGACCCCGTCGGCGTGCTCATGGAGCTGGCGCAGTACGTGTGCGATCGGATCATGTCGCTGGACGAGGCGAAGCGACGGGCGCGCGAAGTAGAGGAGATGCGGCAGGCCCTGGCGGAGCACGGCGCGATGCCCGCTGAGGCGATGGTGGATCTGCTGTTCCGGGACGAGTTCCTCGATCACCGCGGCCTGGTGGAGTTCATGTACGTCTACTGGCGACTGGTCGCCGAGGTCGCCGACGCCTGCGCGATGGAGGCTGCCTGGCGGGTCGCGGCTTTCCAAACCGTCGAGGCGGGCGTCCACCTGGTGGCGGACCGGTGCGACCGCGCGGTGTTCGAAGAGTCCGAAGTCTTGGCGGCTCGGCTGATCGACAAACTGAGCGACTCCGCCGACCTGGAAGCCGCGCTGCTGGCTGCCGCTCGGTTGCGGATGGCCACCCGGGGACCGGAGGACTTGGCCGCCGACGACTACGCTCGCGAGCCGTTGCTGACCACATGGTCCGCTCGGCTGACCGCGGACCTGTACCGCACGTGGTTCACCGAAGAGGAGCACTTCCAGACGGAGTCCCACCGGCTGGTGGCGGAAGCGGGACACCTGGTGGTGCGTGCGCTGGAGCTGGGTGGTGGGTTGAGGAGGCCTCGGCTGCTGGCGGTACTGGCGCAGATCCTCGCGGACGAGGAGGGAGTTCACCGTGATGCTGCCCGCGCTGCGCTGTCGGCATGGCACGACTCGTCCGCCGCCGACGAGCCGGACCTCGCACTGTTCCTCCTTCGGACGGTGGATGGGGTGCCCCCGGAGACGACCGACGGGCTGCTCATAGGGGTATTCGGGACGCCACTGGCCGATTTCGCCGCCGCCCACGGCAGTACGGTGACGGCGAGGGCGATCAGCCAGGGCGTCAACCTGGCCAGGGAACGCGCCGACCGACGGTTGCTGCGCACCGTGTTGGATTGGGCGGGGCAGCTCGACATCCGATGGGCCTCGGCCCACCGCAGGCAGCTGATCGACGCCCAGCTTCACGTGTTGCCCGACGACCCGAGTGAATGCCCGGGTCCCCACCATGCGCTGCCGGTGTCGTTCCCGGAGTCCTGGACGCTGCTGCAGCGATCTGCGGCTCTCCTGCATGCGGCTGCACACGCCCGCGACCGACGGCAGCCGGCGTTGGGGCTCAGTCTCCTGCGGCAGGCGGGCGACGGACGGAACGAGGAGGTCCGGCTGCTTACGGCGGATCTGTACTACCAGTCGGCGGAGGCAGGCGAGCCGGGCTCCAGCCCTGTCCCGTTCCCATGGGGCTACTACACGTACGCAGCGCTCGTCTACGCCTCCCTCGGCTTCGAGGAATTGGCGCAGGCGAGCCTGGTGCCGCTTGTGCAGCAGTTGGGCAACCTCCGCGGCGACGAACTCAAGAATGCGCTGCACGCGATCATCGTGGATGCGCCGAACTTCGACACGAGCGGCACGCCCGAACTCGGCGCGATACTGCGCGACCTCGTGCACTCGGCGGTCTGGCAGCTCACCGCGGAAAGCGAGACGCTGCCGATGGGGCTGATGCTCGGTCTACATCAAGCGGGCAAGGGTTCGGAGCTGGGTACGTGGTGGCGCATCGAAGGCCCGCTCGTGCTGCCCGCGCACATCCAGCACTTCCTCGGCAAGCTGCGCGACTGGGAGGAGCCCGCCGCCGCCGGCGGCGCCTTGCCGAACCTGCTGAACGTGGTGGACGCTGACCATCGTCCTGGCGGCCACGACAACACGCAGATCGCCCGGAATCTGCGGTGGCGCATCTCGTCGTTCATCGACGACGAGCTGAGTCGGCGTTCGGCACCGTTCATCGACGATCAGCGCATCTGGGCCAGGGTGCATGATCTGCTGGACGACCGAACGGTGCTGTTGACGTGGTTTTTGCCCGCGGCCGTGAGCGGCGCGGCCGTGTTGCTCGCGGTCACCAGGGAGGGCCGGGAGCTCGTGGTGCACCTCGGCGAGGGTGCGGACGAGAACGGCGACCGGCACCCGGATGCGGACCGGGTCGAGGCGATCCGCACGGAGATCGAACGCGACCCGCTGTTCGGCGACGTGACACCGGAGGGCAGTCGGCTGCTGGAGTCGGTCGGCCTGCCGCTTGGGGGCAGCGAACTGTGGGACAAGTGGCGCTCCCAGGGTAAGGACCGAATCCTGGCCTGGCCGCACGGCGCTCTGCACTACCTGCCCCTACCGCTGTGCCGCAGGGGCGGCCGTCTGATCGCCGACGACTGGACGGTCACCACGGTCGCCGGCATCGAAGCCCTGGCACCCGTCGAAGTGCCTGCGCGTGAGGGCCACACCGTTGTAGTGGCCTCCGCTGCCGGGGGTGTTCCTTTCGGTCTGCATGCCGAACTGGCGCTGGAGGAGCACGCGCGGAGGGTTGCCGAGGCGGTAGGCGCTGAAGCCCTCACCGGTTGTGCGGCCACTCGCGACAGGCTGCGCGCAGAGATGTCCACGGCGGACGTCGTCCACATTGCCGTACACGGGGCGCTGGACGAGGACGCGCCGTGGATGCATTGCCTCTACCTCACGCCGGACGGCGACGACGACGGCCGCGTATTCGCGTACGACTTCCTGGATGTCGACCTGCGCGGCGTCCGCCTTGTCACACTCGCCGCTTGCGAGTCGGCGCTCGGCCGATTCGACCGCGGAGACAACATTCGTGGCATCCCTTCGGCACTGATCACCGCCGGAGCGCAGGCCGTCGTCGGGTGCCTGTGGCCCGTGCGCCCGGATCCGGTCACGTACTTCTACCACCACCTGCACCAAGGAGTCGCCCGCGGCGCGGATCCGGAGCAGGCCTTCCGCGGTGCCCAACTCGCCACGCGTGCCACGTATCCCCACTACCGTGACTGGGGAGCGTTCACCTATGTGCACGGTAGGACCAAGGGAGCCGCCGCATGATCGAGATTCGGCTGCACGACGTCGAACTCGTGCCGGAGCGTACGCTCGGCAGCCCGGTGGATGACGCACCGCTACGCGGCAGGCTCACTTTCGGCTGGGACCTACTGCCTGCCGACCACGCGGGCGCGCCGGAGGGCTGGCTGTCCTACCTCAGGGCCACACCCGACCGGGAGTTCCGGCAACTGCTCATGGTGTGCTCGTTTCGCCCTGAGACACCGGAGGGCAAAGGCGTATTCCGCCACGCCTCCCTGGGCGTCGCACTGTCCACACTGGAGCATGAGGTACAGCCGATCGCGCGCCTGATCGACCCCGGCGAGCGCACCCGCCCGGTCCCCGGCCTCGGGACGGGCGTGAGCTTCACGGTCACGACAGGAGTGCTGGATGTAGGGGTGGAGAAGCCGCCAGGATCCGGACCGACGAGGGAGGAGTGGATCGTCCGGGGCCACGGAGCTTCCCAGCCGAACCCGCAGTGGGAGTTCCGGCGAGTCAGGGGTTTCCCTCTGGTCGGCGATCACCCGGTGGCCGCGTTGGTGGAGCTCGTGCCCGACTGTATGAACACGGCCGAGGTGCTGGTCGCGGCGGAGCTGGAGCACCGCAGCTGGGGCGTCCGCCGCTACCGCGCGCAGCTCGCGCCGACACCGCACACCATCGTGCTGGCGGAGTGACCCGGTCCTGGGGGCAAGCCTCTGGAACGACGGGGGCCTATGGCTCACGATTGGTCGGGGGCTCGGTGTCGTGCCGGGCGGCTGTGAACTCTGGCGTTCTCGGGTCAGCGTGAGCGACGCGCTTGACGCTGGTTCGGCAGCAGCCGGATAGCGAGTACGGATCCGTCGGCATGCACGGAGACATGGCTGCCCCACTTCTCGTCCCAGGCGAGAAGGGGCCGGGTGCGACGGGTTGTGTGCACGATGGCGCGGTACTCCTCGAGGCGTGACATGGCAGCCGGGTACGGGCTCGGGGTGTCAGGTTGCCCTCGGGAGGTGGCTGGATGCCCGGTATGACGTTCGCCTGTACGGGACCGGAGTCCAGATTCACTTGTGATTCTCCGGAAGGGCCGGTCAGCCAGCCGCCTTGGCCCGGGGCCTGGAGCGTGTAGACGGTCACGGTGCCGTCGGTCGGCAGCAGTACGGCGGCCGGGTCACGGCCGCCGGTGCGCTGATTCAGGGGACGGGCATCGTGCTGCTGGTGCTGGCGGTCCGGTGCGACTGGCCGGCCTGGGGTTCGTGGACCTCCTCCAGCCTGCTGCTGGCCGGGCTGGCCAGGGCTGCCAGCTCCCGGTGCTGCTGCGGATCGTGCGCTCCGGCGGACCGGGCGGGGTGGGCAGCGGGGTGATGGTGATCGCGCAGCAGTCCTCGCTGGCCGTCGGGGTGGCGACGCTCGGCACGCTCTTCCCGGCGGTGTCGCCGGGGCTAGGTACGGGGACGCGCTGGTGGTGACGCTGCTGGTCTGAGCGGGACCGGCCGCGCCCGGTACGGCAGCAGAGCCCCGATACGGCAGCAGGGCCCGGACCGCGCGTCGCGGTCCGGGCCCTGCCCCGTGCGGTGCCGCCCTGCGGCGGCGGTGCGTCAGCTCTCTGCGGTGTCGTCGCTCGCCTGCCCGGCGCCCTCAGCTGCGGCTGCCTTCTCGCGCATCTTGCGCACCAGCTCGGCCTTCTGGTCGGCGGCACTCTGGCGGTCGCGGTTGCGGTGCGGACCGTTGTTCTGTCGTTCGGCGCGGGACAGCTTCTTGCGCTGGCCGCCGCCCTGGCCCACGGGGTTGTTGATGTTCTTGCTGTCGGTCACGGGTTCTCCCGGTGATGATGTGAAGTGATCTACGGATTCATCGGTGGGGGACGGGCGCGGCGACGTCGAAGGACATCAGCAGGGGCCCGTCACGCTCTCACTCGTAAATCGGCGTCTGGAAGAACATGACAAAGACGTTACCCGGTTCCGTCGGTCCCGCACGCCAGGCCTTTCGCCGACCCGGCGTCGGCCGGGCCTCCGGCGAGCGCCCGGGGTCCGCTCGGCTACGACCGGGGCCTGCGCGGTGGATGATCTGGCGCAGCAGATGCCGTGCCACCCGATTTCGTCACCCCCCGCAGCCGCGTGTTGCTGGAGGCGGTCGACGGCGCGGCAGGGGCATCCTCAAGGTGCAGGGGAGCGCCTCGCGGGGGCGGGCTGCGCATTCTCCCCAGATTCTCCCCAGGGGCCTTGCTGGCCGCCTCCATGCGTTCGCAAGAGCTAAGTTGATCAATGACGTCGATGTGCCGCCTACAGCCAGTCGCGCTTCTTGAAGATGACGTAGAGGCTGACGCAGACCACTGCCATCAGCAGGATCGCGAAGGGGTAGCCAAAGGCCCAGTGCAGCTCGGGCATGGCATCGAAGTTCATGCCGTAGATCGTCCCCACCAGCGTCGGCGCGAACAAAATGGCCGCCCACGACGAGATCTTCTTGATCTCCTCGTTCTGTGCGAAGCCCGCCTCCGCCAGGGCGCGCATTTCCGCGTTCTGCTGCTGGGTGACCAGGGTGGCGTTGACCGCGAGGATGTCGGCGAGGGCCGAGCGGAAGCCGTCGACGCGTTCGCTGGTGTGGGTGACGTGGTCGGCGACGTCGCGCAGATAGCGCTGGAGTTCGTCGTCGGTGCCGTATTTGGCGAAGCCTGCCATGAGGCCGTGCAGCATGCCGACCAGGGGGCGGGTGGCGCGCTGGAATTCGACCATTTCGCGGGCGAGTTCGTAGATGCGGCGGGAGACCGCCGGGTCGCCGCCGAAGACCTCGGTCTCGATCTCGTCGATGTCGTTCTGGACGCCCGCGACGACCGGTGCGTAGCCGTCGACCACGGCGTCGAGGATGGCGTAGAGCACCGCCTCGGGGCCCAGGGCCAGCAGCTCGGGGGTGGCCTCCATGCGGGCGCGGACGGCGGAGAGGTCGGGGGCCGCCCCGTGCCGGACGGTGATGAGGAAGTCGGGGCCGACGAAGAGGTGGAGCTCGCCGAAGTCGACCTCCTCGGGGGCGTCGAGGTAGCGGGCGGCGCGCAGGACGACGAAGAGGATGTCGCCGTAGCGCTCCAGCTTGGGGCGCTGGTGGGCTTCGAGGGCGTCCTCGACGGCGAGCGGATGGAGGTCGAACTCCTCGGCGAGCGAGAGGAGTTCGCGCTCGGTGGGCCGGTGCAGGCCGATCCAGGCCATGCCGTCGGGCTGCGCGCGCAGCTGGCGGTAGGTGTCGGCCAGCGAGACGGGGGTGCTCACGCGGTGGCCGTCGCGGTAGACGGCGGCGTGGACGACGCTCCCGTCGCCGTTGGCGGGGCCGGCGGCGGGCGTCCCGGAGGCGTCGCCGTCGGGGACCGCCGGCCACAGCCGGGAGTGCTTCTTCGGCGTGGAACGCCGACGGCGCGGAGGGTTCTCGGGCATGGGGCACTCCCTCTCGCTCGTCGTGGGCGGCCGGCACGCGGAACGGGATCCTGGAACAGGGCCGTGAAAGCGGGACCGCGGACCAGGATATACGGATCGATTTACGGCATCTGAACAAGAACTCGGCCCGGAGGCGGACAGAATCTGTCCTCGATCTCTCCTAACGTGAACGCATGACACCGACCGGGGCTCCTGTTCTGACCGTACGTGCCCTCAATCGCGCCCTCCTGGAGCGCCAGCTGCTGCTCCGCCGTGCCGCGCTGCCCGCCCTCGACGCCGTCGAGCACCTGGTCGGGCTCCAGGCCCAGTCGCCGATGGACCCCTACTACGCACTCGCCGCCCGCCTCGACGGCTTCGACCCCGAGGAGCTGTCCGGCCTCCTGGCCTCCCGCGCCGCCGTCCGCATCGCCGTGATGCGCTCCACCCTGCACCTCGTCGGCGCCCGCGACTGCCTCACCCTGCGCGCCCTGTGCCAGCCCGTGCAGGAGCGCTCCTTCCGGGGCAACCAGGGCAAGCGCCTCACCGGAGTGGACCTCTCCCGGGTGGCCGCGCTCGCCCGCGACCTCGTCGCCGAGCGCCCGTACACCTTCCACGAGCTCGGACAGGCACTCGCCCGCGAGTGGCCCGGCAGTGCCCCGCAGGACCTGGCCATGGCCGCACGGGCGCTGCTCCCGCTCGTCCAGGTGCCGCCGCGCGGCCTGTGGGGGCGCGGCGGACCGGCCGCGCACACCACCACGGCGGCCTGGCTGGGCCAGGAGCCCGACCCCCGCCCGGACGCCGGCGCCGTCCTGCGGCGCTACCTCGCGGCCTTCGGCCCCGCGTCCGTGAAGGACATGCAGAAGTGGTGCGGCCTGACCGGGCTGCGCACGGTCGTCGACGGCATCCGCCCCGGCCTGCGGACCTTCCGCGACGAGAACGGCACCGAGCTGTTCGACCTGCCCGACGCCCCGCTGCCCGACCCGGACACGGACGCTCCCGTGCGCTTCCTGCCCGAGTTCGACAACATCGCGCTCTCCTACGCCGACCGCGCCCGCGTCGTCGACCCCGCGTCCTGGCGCCGCGTCCGGCGCGTCAACCGCGCCGCGCCCACCGTCGTCCTCGACGGCTTCATCCGCGGCGTCTGGCGCCTCGACCGCGCGCCGGGCACCACGACGCTGACCGTCGAACCGTTCGAGCGGATCCGCGCGGCGGACCGGGCCGCACTGGAGGACGAGGCGGCCCGGCTGCTGGCCATGGCGGCGCAGGACACCGCCCACGACGTGCGCGTCGTGCCCGCCGCCGCGGCCTGACGGTCACTCCCCGACGTCGCGCCGGCGCAGGTCCTCCAGCGTCTCGCGGCGTACGAGCAGCCGGGCGCGGCCCTCCGACACGGCGACGACGGGCGGCCGGCCGACGAGGTTGTAGGCCGAGGACATCGACAGGTGGTACGCGCCGGACGCCGGGACCGCCAGCACGTCCCCGGGACGGACGTCGCCCGGCAGCGGGACGTCCTCGGCGAGGACGTCCCCGGCCTCGCAGTGCCGTCCCACCACGGTCATCGCGCGCGGCGGTTCGGTGCCGGCGCGGCCCACGAGGCGGACGGTGTAGCGGACGCCGTACAGCGCCGGGCGCGGATTGTCGCTCATGCCGCCGTCCACGGCGACGAACGTGTGTTCACCGCTGCGTTTGACCGCCAGGACCCGGTACAGCGCGACACCGGCCGGGCCGGCTATCCAGCGCCCCGGCTCCACGGTCAGCCGCGGCACGGGCAGGTCGAACCGCGCGCACAGCAGGGCCAGTTCGCCGCCCACCCGGTCGGCGTACGCGCGCGGCGACAGGGCCGGGTCGCCGTCGCGGTAGGCGATGGCGAAGCCGCCGCCGAGATCGAGCTCGGGAAACGTCACGCCGTGCCGGTCGCGGAGCCGGGCCAGCAGTGGTACGAGCCGGCGTACCGCCTCCACGTACGGGCCGAGGTCGGCGATCTGCGAGCCGAGGTGGCAGTGCAGGCCGACGAGTTCGAGCCGCGGCTGGTCCAGGATCCGCGCCACCGCCTCCTCGGCCTCCCCACCGGCGATCGGCAGGCCGAACTTCTGGCCCTCCACCCCCGTCCGCACCGCGCGGTGCGCGCCCGCCGTCACACCCGGCACGACCCGCACCAGCACCCGCCGGCGGAAGCCCGGCGGTACGAGCGCGGCCAGCCGGGCGATCTCTCCCGTGCTGTCGATGACGATACGGCCCACGCCCAGGCGCAGGGCGGCCCGCAGGTCGCCGGGGCTCTTGGCGTTGCCGTGCAGCACGACGCGTTCGGCGGGGAAGCCGCTCAGCGCGGCGAGCTCCAGCTCGCCGGCGGAGCAGACGTCCAGGGACAGGCCCTCCTCGCCGATCCAGCGCACCATCGCGCGGGAGAGGAACGCCTTGCCGGCGTAGGCGATGTCGGCGTGCGGCAGGGCCGAGCGCCAGGCGCGGGCCCTGGCCCGTACCTCCTCCTCGTCGATGACGTACGAGGGCGTGCCGAAGCGGTCGGCGAGCTCGGCGAGCGACACCCCGCCGACGGTCAGGTCACCGGTGGGCAGCGCCTGGGCGGAGGACGGCCAGACGGGGGCGCGCGCGGGCTCGTGGGGCAGGGGTGGCAGGGACGCGGGAGCGAGGGGGAGGGACACGGGGTCTCCTACGGGGCAGGTGGGGGAGGACGTACGGGCGGGGCGCACCGGGCCCGGTGGTGAGGCGCGGTACGGACCGGTGCGCCCGCCGGGGTTACCCGGGAAGCGTCCGCAGCGGTCGCGGGCCGGTGTCCTCACCGGCCGGGAGCGGCTTCACCGGCGGGGCCGTGAGCCGGGGGTCGACGGAGACGAGCTCGACGCCGAGGGGCGCGGCCAGGGCACGGACGGCCGGAAGGGCCAGCCGGACGGACCGCTGACCGGGGCCCAGAACGTCCGAAAGCCGCCGCTGGGTGGTGAAGGCGACGGCGGTGCGGGTGCCGAGAGGGGAACGGAAGACCCGCAGGGCGTAGCCGCCGGCGCAGGGCCGTACGGGTACGTACAGCGGCGGCGCGGAGGCCGGGCCGGCGGGATGGGATGGTTCGGAGGGCTCTCCGTCGTCGGCCTGCGGGCTGTCGACGGCGACGGCGGCTGCCTCGGCGGGGGTTCGGCTCAGGTCCATGGCGGTCCTCGGAGGAAGGGGTCGGGTGCGGTGTGGTCCGCTCACGCTATGCCCGTCCGGCGGCGCGTCGACCGCTTCATTGACAGGCCATTGACCCTGGGTGCCATGGCTTTGACGGTTCCTTGACGGGTGTGGGCGGGGAGGGCTTTTCCCCTGCCCGCCCCTTCCCCAACCGGGGGCAGGCCCCCGGACCCCCGTCGGCCTCAATCTCCCCCAGCTAACGCTGGGAGGTGCCCCCGGACGGGCTGGTTGTCGTCCGGACGCGTGGGAAATCAAGCCCGCCCCGAACCCCCAAGGCACAGCGCCAACCGTCACGGCAACACCCCCACCCTCCGCGCCGCCACCACCGCCTCCATCCGCGTATGCGCCCCCAGCTTCCGCATGCCCGAGCGCAGGTAGCTCTTGACCGTCTCCGGGCGCAGGCCCAGACGTTCCGCGGCCGCCGCGTTCGTGGCACCCGATGCCACGCACGCGAGGACGTCGACCTCGCGCGGCGAGAGCTCGACGCGCGGACCCGCCGCCGGTCCGGGGCCCGCCCCGGCCGCCGCCAGGCGCTCGCACGCGGCCAGCAGGTCCCGGCGCAGGAGCGGATCCGTGACGCGGTGGGCCAGGGCGCGGAGTTCGCCGTGGGCCTCGCGGACCTCCTCCCACATCGCGGGGTCCGCCGTCGTCGGCCGGTGGGCCACGGACAGCAGCCGCCGCGCCTCGTCCTGCACCGCCAGCGCCTGTTCCAGCTCGCGCGCCGCGTCGACCGCGGCGGTCATCGGGCGGTCGCCGAGCGCGAGCGGCCGCCGCAGCGCCCCGTAGAGGACGCCGCGCACCCGGCCCCGTACGACCACGGGCACCGCCAGCACCGAGCAGAGTCCCTCGGCCGCCACCGCCGCATCGTACTCGTGGGTGATGACGTGCGAGGACCGGTAGTCGGTGACGGACAGCGGCCGGGTCAGGGCCGCGGCCTTGCCGCCCAGGCCGCTGCCCGTGCGGATCGCCAGGTCCCGCAGCGCCTGCGTCGTCGTCCCGGTCGTGTCCGATATGCGGAACTGCCGGGCCCCCGAGAGCAGTCCGCCGAAGGCGACCGGCAGCCCGGCGCCCCTGCGCATCCGCGACAGGGCCGCACGCACCTCCGCCGCACCGTCCGGAACTCCCATAGCTGCTGCCTCCCCGGTCCTGGACGCGAAGCCGGAATCTCCGTATCCAATGAAATGCGGCCACCCCCGTCCGGGGGTGGTGAGACTCGGATCACCGTCGCACGATGCTAACCAGCGGGCCGGCGACGCGCCCCGCACTCTGGAGGACAAGTGACGTCTATGAGCCTGACGGACACGGACGGGACGGGCGGCGGGACGGCGCGCTTCCGGGCGGCGCGGGATTTCCTGCTCGCGCACCGCGACGACTACCCGGCGGCCTACGAGGGCTTCGACTGGCCCCGGCCACGGGAGTTCAACTGGGCGCTCGACTGGTTCGACGCCATCGCCGAGGGCAATGACCGCACCGCCCTGTGGATCGTCGAGCCGGACGGCGGCGAGACGAAACTGTCCTTCGCCGCGCTGCGCCGCCGCTCCGACCAGGTCGCCAACTGGCTGCGGTCGCGGGGCGTACGGGCCGGCGACCGCGTCGTCGTCATGCTCGGCAACCAGGCCGAACTGTGGGAGACCGCGCTGGCCGCGATGAAGCTGCGCGCCGTCGTCATCCCCGCCACCCCGCTGCTGGGCCCCGCCGACCTCACCGACCGCATCGAACGCGGCCGGGTCGCACACGTGATCGTACGGGCCGAGGACGCGGACAAGTTCGCGCACGTACCCGGCGACTACACCCGCATCGCGGTCGGCGGCACGCCGGACCGGCCCGGCGCGCCCTGGCTCTCCTACGAGGACTCCGCGCACGCCGACGAGCACTTCACCCCCGACGGGCCCACCGGCGCCGACGACACCCTCCTGCTCTACTTCACCTCGGGCACCACCGCACAGCCCAAGCTCGTCGAGCACACCCATACCTCTTACCCCATCGGCCACTTGACCACCATGTACTGGATCGGGCTCCGCCCCGGCGACGTCCACCTCAACATCTCCTCGCCCGGCTGGGCCAAGCACGCCTGGTCCAGCCTCTTCGCCCCCTGGAACGCCGAAGCCACCGTCTTCGTGCACAACTACACCCGCTTCGACGCCGCCCGCCTGATGGCGGAGATGGACCGGGCGGGGGTGACGAGCTTCTGCGCGCCGCCGACCGTGTGGCGCATGCTCATCCAGGCCGACCTCGGCGCGCTGCGCACTCCGCCCCGCGAGGCCGTCGCCGCGGGCGAGCCCCTCAACCCCGAGGTGATCGAGACCGTACGACGGGCCTGGGGCGTGACCATCCGTGACGGCTTCGGCCAGACCGAGACCTCCGTGCAGATCGCCAACCCGCCCGGCCAGCCGCTCAAGACCGGCTCCATGGGCCGCCCGAGCCCCGGCTACCGCGTCGTCCTCCTCGACCCCGTCACCGGCGGGCCCGCCGACGAGGGCGAGATCGCCCTCGACCTCTCCGTCCGGCCCGTGGGCCTGATGACCGGCTACGCCGGCGACCCCGAGCGCACCGCCGAGGCCATGGCCGGCGGCTACTACCGCACCGGCGACATCGGTTCCCGCGACGCGGACGGCTACATCACCTACATCGGCCGCGCCGACGACGTCTTCAAGGCCAGCGACTACAAGATCTCCCCCTTCGAGCTGGAGAGCGCCCTCCTCGAACACGAGGCCGTCGCCGAGGCCGCCGTCGTCCCCGCCCCCGACCCGCTGCGACTGGCCGTGCCCAAGGCGTACGTCGTCCTCGCCGAGGGCTTCGAGCCCGGCCCCGCCACCGCGAAGGCCCTCTTCGCCCACTCGCGCGCCACGCTCGCCCCCTACAAGCGCGTCCGCCGCCTGGAGTTCGCCGAGCTGCCCAAGACCGTCTCCGGCAAGATCCGCCGCGTCGAACTGCGCGAGCACACCGTGCGGGGCGGCGGCACCGAGTACCGAGAGGAAGACCACCGGTGAGCACACCCTCGTACGCCGCGGGCGGCACCTCCGTCCCGCTGATCGACGACACCATCGGGGCCGATCTGGCCTTCACCGTGGAGCGTTTCGGTGACCGCGACGCCCTGGTCGACGTGCCCAGTGGCCGCCGCTGGACCTACGCGGAGTTCGGCCGGGCGGTCGAGGAGGTCGCGCTCGGGCTGCTCGCCAAGGGAGTGGAGAAGGGTGACCGGGTCGGCATCTGGGCCGTCAACTGCCCCGAGTGGGTGATGGTCCAGTACGCCACCGCCCGCGTCGGCGCCATCCTGGTCAACATCAACCCCGCCTACCGCGTCCACGAGCTCGGGTACGTCCTGCGGCAGGCCGGCGTCAGCGTGCTCATCGCCTCCACCGAGCACCGGACCAGCGACTACCGGAGCATGGCCGAGGAGGTCCGCGCCGACTGCCCCGGGCTGCGCGACGTCGTCCACATCGGGGACGCCGGCTGGGACGAGCTCATCGGCCTCGGCGCCGGCGTGGCACCCGAGCGGCTCGCCGAACGCGAGGCGCGGATCGACTGTTACGACCCCGTCAACATCCAGTACACCTCGGGCACCACCGGCTTCGCCAAGGGCGCCACCCTCTCCCACCACAACATCCTCAACAACGGCTATTTCGTGGGGGAACTCCTCGGCTACACCGAGGCCGACCGCGTCGCCCTGCCCGTGCCCTTCTACCACTGCTTCGGCATGGTCATGGGCAACCTCGCCATCACCTCCCACGGCGCCTGCGCCGTCATCCCGGCCCCCGCCTTCGACCCCGTCGCCACCCTGCACGCGGTCGAACGCGAGCGATGCACCTCGCTCTACGGCGTGCCCACCATGTTCATCGCCGAGCTCGGCCTCCCCGACTTCGCCACCTACGACCTCTCCTCCCTGCGCACCGGCGTCATGGCCGGTTCGCCGTGCCCGGAGGAGGTGATGAAGCGGATCGTCACCGAGATGCACATGACCGAGGTCTCGATCTGTTACGGCATGACGGAGACCTCACCGGTGTCCACCCAGACTCGGCGCGACGACGACCTGGCGCGCCGCACCGGCACCGTCGGCCGGGTCCTGCCGCACATCGAGGTGAAGGTCGTCGACCCGGACACCGGAGCGACGGTCCCGTGCGGCGAGCCGGGCGAGCTGTGCACCCGCGGCTACTCGGTCATGCTCGGCTACTGGGACGATCCCGAGCGCACCGCCGAGGCCGTGGACGCCGACCGCTGGATGCACACCGGTGACCTCGCGGTGATGGACGAGGACGGTTACGTACGGATCGTCGGCCGCATCAAGGACATGATCATCAGGGGCGGGGAGAACATTTATCCCCGGGAGATCGAGGAGTTCCTCTACGGCCACCCCAAGATCTCCGACGTGCAGGTCATCGGCGTACCCGACGAGCGCTACGGCGAGGAGATCATGGCCTGCGTCATCCTGCGCGACCCTGCCGGCACCCTCACCCTCGACGAGCTCGACCGCTACTGCCGCGGGCGGCTCGCGCACTACAAGATCCCACGTCGGCTGCGGGTCCTGGAGTCGTTCCCCATGACGGTCAGCGGCAAGGTGCGCAAGGTGGAACTGCGCGAGGGGGCCACGGCGGGGTCCTGACCGGTGCCCGGTCCTCGGCTGCGGGCCGTCTTTGCCGCCGGCGGCGGCGGGCGCCCCGCGGACGCGTCCTCGAACGCCGGACGGGCTGGAATCCGCTGACCCCAGCCGAAATCAAGCCCGTCCGGCGTTTGAGGACACCGCCGCGCAGCGGTGGTAGGGCACGACGCGGCCCGCAGACCACCCGGCCGCGCACGCGAAATGGTGGGGCCCGCGATCCCCCGTCCGTGTCGCGGGCCCGTGTCGAGTCTCCGCCCGTGGAGGGTCAACAAACCATGGTGATGCGGGAGTTCAGAGGATAACTTGAGGTTGGCGGTGCGGCCGGTTACGCCGGACCGCGTTCGACCAGCTGGTCGGCGGGGCCGTTCAGCGGCTGCGGGGTGCCGGTCAGATCCATCACGAACAGCGGCAGCCGCAGCTCGTCGGCCCGGGAGCGGGCCTCGCGCTCGTAACCGGCGAGGGAGAAGAAGACACCGGTCGCGGAGTCGACCAGCCCGTGCAGCCACAGGCACTCGACGGCGCGCAGGGACGTGGGCAGGGTCGTCGGGTCGATCCGGGAGACCAGGCCGACACCGCGCAGGTCGACGCCGGCCTCGGCGGCGTCACCGGGGCGGGTGACGCCCGTGAAGCCCAGCCAGTCCAGATAGCGTTCCGCCGCCACGACCGCGTCGTCGGCGGTCCGGATGGCGAGCGGGCGGAAGTCCGGGCGCAGCAGGGCGGGTGCCGCGTCGCCGTCGGTGTCCGCGACCCCGGGCACCGGCTGGACGGGCAGCCGCACGACGGTGCCGCACGCGCAGCCGAACTCCGGCCGGGGCCACTGGTCCTGCCGGTCGCACGACGGGCAGCGCACCGCGACCCACGAATCGCTCCACGTGCGATGGGCCAGCAACTCCGGGGTGGCGTCGGGCAGCACGGGCAGGGTCAGCGGGGTCCCGCACGCGCAGGGGAAGGTGGGCGGGGTGAAGGAGTGCTCCCGGCGGCACGTCGGGCAGTGAACCGGCACGCTCTTGGCCATCTTCGGCTCCAGCAACGGGTCCGTAGGTGTTGGGGTACGGGCCCATCGTCCACGATGCGGGCGCGCTGGGGGAGTGAATGGCGAAGGCGGCGGACGCGCCCCCCGGGTGCCCGGAGGGGCGGTCCGGACGGCGGTGGCACCTGGGCGCGACACGACAGATGTCGGCGCCACCGCCGCCCGGGGTTCAGGGGGTGCCGTGCGCCCCGGGTACGGGCTCGAACTCGCGCACGGAGTCGATGTCCGGACCGTGCGGCGTGTTGGCCTCGCGCTCGATGAGGATCTCGACCAGGACCGGCCGGGAGGTCGAGACCGCCTCCTTGCGGGCCCACTCGACGGCCGGCCGGATGTCCGCCGGGTCCACCACCCGCCGGCCGGCGCAGCCGTACGCCTCCATCAGCTTGACGTGGTCGGTGCCGGTCTCGTCGTAGTGGATGTCGACCTGGTAGTTCATGCCGTAGCCGAGCGACGCCTGGCGGATGAGGCCGAGGTATTCGTTGTTCAGCATGATCAGGACGTACGGGATGTCGTACTGCGCGGCGACCGCCAGCTCCTCGACCATGTACTGGAAGCCGTAGTCGCCGACGATCCCGACGACCTCGGTGTCGCCGCGGCCCATGCCCTCCAGTGCCTTCTTGACGCCGATGGCTGCCGGCACCTCCCAGCCGAGCGGGCCCGCCTGGCCGCACACCTGGTAGCGGCGGGGCAGATGGGCCTTCTGGTGCTGGCCGCCCCAGATCTGGTAGAGGCCGATGGCGGTGACGAAGTACGTGTCCGGGCCGAAGATCTCGTTGATCTCCTTGTAGACGCGGGGTGCCTTCACGGGGACGGTGTCGAAGTCCTCGCGGCGGGTGAGCGTGCGCTTGAGGGTGCGGCAGCGCTCGACCCAGGGACCGGTGCCGGGGACCGCCCGGCGGGCCCGGGCGGCGGCCAGCAGCGCGGCGAGGAACAGCCGGGCGTCGGAGACGATGCCCAGGTCCGGCTCGATGACCTTGCCGAGCTGGGCCGGTTCGACGTCGACGTGGACGAACGTGCGCTCGCCGCGGTAGACGCCGACGTCGGCGCCCGTGTGCCGGTCGCCGAAGCGGGCGCCGACGGCGAGGACGAAGTCCGACTCCAGGAAGGAGGCGTTGGCGTAGCGCTGCGAGGTCTGGATACCGGTGGTGCCCATGTTGAGCTCGTGGTCGTCCTCGATGGCACCCTTGCCCATGAGGGTGACCTGGAACGGCACCCGCAGGTACTCCACCAGCTCCCGCAGCTCGGCCGACGCCTCGGCGAGGATCACCCCGCCGCCGGCGAGGACCAGCGGCCGCTCGGCGGCCAGCAGCAGGTCCAGGGCGGCCTCGACGCGCGGCGGGTGCGGTGCGACGCGGGTCACGGGCAGCCGGGCGTCGAGGGCCGGGTCGTAGCGGATCTCGCGCCGGGCGATGTCGACGGGGATGTCGATGAGCACCGGCCCCGGCCGGCCCTCCCGGGCCACGCGGAACGCCTCCCGGAACGCCCAGGGGATCTGCGCCGCCTCCTTGATCCGCACGGCCCACTTGGTGACCGGGCGGGCGATCTCCACGATGTCGACCGCCTGGAACGCCTCCTGGTGCAGCTTGGTGGAGACGGCCTGGCCGGTGACGCACAGCATCGGTATCGAGTCGGCGAAGGCGGTGTAGAGCCCGGTGACGAGGTTGGTGGCGCCGGGTCCGGACGTGGCGAGGGCGACGCCGACACGGCCGTTGGTACGGGCCCACCCGTCGGCCATGTGCGTGGCGCCCTCCTCGTGACGGACGATCAGGTGCTCGATGCCGCCGACGGTCTCCATGGCCTTGTACAGCGGCAGGATCGCGGCGCCGGGGCAGCCGAAGGCGATGTCGACGCCTTCGTCCCTCATGATGTGCACGGCCGCTTCCATGGCCGGGATCCGCGCCGCGCTCACGACGCCGCCCCCGACAGCCGCTCGACGCCGCGCAGCAGCGCGGAGTGGTCCAGCCCGCCGTCGCCCTGCGCGCGGAGCGCGGCCACCAGGCCGGCGACGACCCCGCCGACGGGGATCGCCGCGCCCACGGCGCGGGCGGCCTCGGTGACGATGCCCATGTCCTTGTGGTGCAGGTCGACGCGGAAACCGGGCGGGTAGTCGCGGGTGAGGAAGTTCTGCCGCTTCCGGCTGAGGACGGCGGAGCCGGCCAGGCCGCCGCCGAGCACGTCGAGCGCGGCGGGCAGGTCCACGCCGGACTTCTCCAGGAAGACGACCGCTTCCGCGCACGCCTGGAGGTTGACGGCGACGATCAGCTGGTTGGCGGCCTTCACGGTCTGGCCGGCGCCGTGCCGCCCGCAGTGGACGACGGTGGTGCCGAGGGCGTCGAGGAGCGGCTTCGCGGCGTCGAAGTCCGCCCGGTCGCCGCCCACCATGATGGACAGCACGCCCTCGACGGCACCGGCCTCACCGCCGGAGACGGGCGCGTCGAGGACGCGGACGCCCTTGCCGCCGGCCGCCGCGGCCCCGGCGAGGGCGACGGCCGTGCGGGGCGAGACGCTCGACATGTCGATCAGCAGCGCGCCGGGCTCGGCGTGCGCGAGCACCCCGTCCTCGCCGAGGACGACGGCCTCGACGTGCGGGTCGGCCGGCAGCATGGTGACGATCACCTCGGCGCCCCGGACGGCCTCGGCGACACCGCCGGCGGGGGTGCCGCCGGCGGCGGCGAGACGGTCGAGCTTGTGCGGTTCGAGGGTGTACCCCGTGACGGGGTGCCCGGCCTTGATCAGGTGCTCGGCCATGGGCGATCCCATGATGCCGAGCCCTATCCAGGCGACGCGGAGAGGTGCGGTGGGCATGGGGGAGTCCTTTCGGTCGGGTCGACGGGACGTGTGGGGGTGCCGGTGGCTGGCTCGTACGGGCCGACGTGGGCGGGCCGGACCGCCGCCGGTCCGCGTGGGGGCGGATGCCACGGTCCGCGTGGGGACGGACCGCGTCAGTCCGCCCGCCGGGACATCGCCTCCAGCCAGCCGAAGCTGTCCGCGCTCGCGCCCCGCGGCTTGTACTCCAGGCCCACCCAGCCGTCGTAGCCCGCCTTGCCCAAGTGGCCCAGGAGGGCGTCGAAGTCGAGCGCGCCCGTGCCCGGTGCCCCGCGGCCCGGGTTGTCGGCGATCTGGACGTGGCCGGTGAGGTGGACGTAGTCGTCGATGGCCTCGTGGAGGTCCTCGCCACCCATGGACAGGTGGTAGAGGTCCATCAACAGCCGGGCGTTGCCCAGCCCGGAGGCCGCGTTGACCTTCTGGACGAGCGCGGCCGCCCGCGAGGCGCCGACCAGGGGACAGTCCGGCGACTCGGTCGCGTTGAGCGCCTCGATCAGCAGGATCGCGCCGACCCGGTCCGCGGCCCGCGCGGCCAGCACCAGGTTCTCCAGGGCCAGGGCGTCCTGCGCGGCGGGGTCGGCTCCCGCGACCCGGTTGCCGTAGAGGGCGTTGAGCGCCGTGCAGCCGACCGACGCCGCGAAGTCGGCGGCCACGTCGAGGTTGGCCCGGAAGCGCTCCGACTCCGCGCCGGGGACCGAGAGCGCGCCCCGGTCCGGCCCCGGCAGCCGCCCGGCGTAGAAGTTCAGGCCGACGAGCCGGGTGCCGGCATCGGTCAACGCGCGCCGCAGGGCGTGCAGTTCGGAGGGCTCGGGGACCGGGTCGTCGGGCCAGGGCCACCACAGCTCGACGGCCGTGAAGCCCGCGGCCGCGGCGGCCGCGGGCCGCTCCAGGAGCGGCAGTTCGGTGAAGAGCATCGAGAGGTTCACGTCGAAGCGGCGGTCGGACCGCCCGAGCGGATCGAGAAGACCCACGAGAAGTCGCCTTCCGTAATGTGGAATTTATTTTCTGCGTGACGGAAGCGTGCCGGGCGGCTCGGAGGCGTGTCAAGGGGTGCGGTCCGGTCGCCCCGGCCCGGGGGCTTCCCGTGCCGCGCGCCGACGCGGTTGCGCTACAGTCTGGTTCGATGTTCGATGAACTACGAATAAATGAGCTTGCCCCCCGGCCGACGCGGCCACCCCTACTGGACGGTGATCACTCCATGAAGACCCTCTCCTCCGCGCCGCCCGCGACCACCGGTGCGGAAACCGGCCCACCCGCCCCGTCGGCCAGGTCCGTCTCGCTGTTGTCCTTCGCCACCATGTTCGTCATCGGGACCGACACCTTCGTCGTCGCACCGCTGTTGCCCACCCTCTCCGGCGACTTCCACGTCTCCTCGGGGATCTCCGGCTGGATGGTCAGCGCCTACGCCCTGGGCTACGCGCTGTTCGCCCTGGTGGCGGGACCGTTGTCGGACCGGCGCGACCGCCGGGGCGTACTGCTGTCGGGCCTCGTCGGTTTCACCGTGACGACCGCCCTGTGCGGCTTCGCGCAGGGCTTCTGGACGATGATCCTCTTCCGGTTCCTCGCCGGGGTGAGCGCCGCCTTCGTCTCCCCGCAGATCTGGGCCTCGATCCCCGCGCTGGTGAAGCCGGACCGGATCGTACGGACCATGGGGGCGGCCACGGCCGGCCTCGCCGTCGCCCAGGTCGCGGGCATCCCGCTGGGCGGCTGGCTGGCCACCACCTCCTGGCGCGTGCCGTTCTGGGCGATCGGCGGAGCGTCCGTCGTCCTCTGGGCCGTCCTGGCCAGGGCGTTCCCGTCGGTACCGGCGCGCCCGGCGAGCGTGCGGACCGGTATGTCCGGCGCGTACGCGACCTTGTTCCGCGACCGTACGCTGAGGCTGTACCTCCTGGCCTACCTCGTCTTCCAGACCGGCAACTTCGGTGCCATGTCCTTCTTCGGCTCCTGGTTCAGCGAGGACTTCGGGCTCGACGTGGGCTCCGTGGGCCTCGCCATGATGGCCCTCGGTGCCGGCAACGCGATCGGTTCGCTGTTCGGCAGCCGCCTCGTCCGCCGGCTGGGACAGCGCCGCTCCCTGCTCCTGGCCCTCCTCGCGCTGATGGCCCTCTACTGCGTCGTGCCCTTCTCGACCGGCCTCACCATGGCGCTGGTGACGCTCGCGCTCGTCATGATGGTCGCCGGCTTCGTCTTCCCGGTGCTGATGGGCATCCTCCAGGCCCGGACCGAGACGGCCCGCGGCACGGTGTCCTCCCTCGCCAACGCCGCGATGTACGCCGGCGCGACGGTCGGCGGTGTGGCCGGCGGCGTGCTGCTCGCCGGGGCCGGCGGCTTCCTCGGTGTCGCCGCGCTCGCCGTCGCGGCGTACGTGGCGGCCCTCGGCATCTACGCGTGGGCCGGTGCCTTCCGTGTTGAGGAGGCCGGGGAGGCATAGGCCGTGTCCGGCGGATCACGTGAGCGGGCGGCTGCGGGCCGTGTCGTGCGCACCACCGCTGCGCGGCGGTGTCCTCAATCGCCGGACGGGCTGAAGGTGGCTGAGCCCAGCGAAATCAAGCCCGTCCGCGATTGAGGACGCGCCCGCAGGGCGCCCGCCGCAGGCGACCAGGCGGCTAAGACGGCCCGCCCGCCGCAGGCGACCAGGCGGCTAAGACGGCCCGCCCGCCGCAGGCGACCAGGCGGCTAAGACGGCCCGCCCGCCGCAGGCGACCAGGCGGCAAAGCCGGCCCGCAGCCGAAGATCCGCCGGACGGCCTAGGAGGCCGAGGGGTGAGGTGAGCGCGGGCGTCCCCGTCCGCTCGTACGGCCGAAGGGCGCCGGGACGGCAGGGGCCCGGCCGCATCCGATACCATGGCTCTAGTTCGTAGAATATCGAACTATAGGTCGCCGCCAAGAGGAGGTCGAGCATGCGTGCCGCGCTGTTTCACCCTGACCGCGAGGACATCTCCCTGGACAGGGTGCTGCACGCCCTGAGCGACCCCATCCGCCGTGACATCGCGCGGACCCTGCACGCCGACGGTCCGCGCGTCTGCGGTCAGCTCAGCTACCCGATCGCGAAGTCCACGCTCTCGCACCACTTCAAGGTCCTGCGGGAAGCGGGTCTGATGGCGACCGAGATCCGGGGCACCTCCAGGGTGGTCACGCTGCGACGCGCGGACATCGATGCCCGCTTCCCGGGGTTGCTGGACGCCGTCCACGTGACCGCGCCCGCGCCGGATGCGGAGTTCTCCGGGGTCTGACGGCCGGAGGAAAACCAGGTCGAGCGCGCCGCTACCGTGGGTTCATGGTGCGATTGAGGGTGGAGTTCACGACCGAGCCGTTCGACCTCGACGAGCCGCCGCCGCACGCGGTGGCCGCCCGTGAGGTCGTCCGGGGTGCCGCGCTGGACGCCGTCGACGTCGGCCCTTTCGGCACCAGCGCCGAGGGGTCCGACGACGCCGTGCTCGCGGCCGTGGGCGAGCTGCTGCGCGAGTCCCTGCGGGCAGGTGCCACGCGGGTCTCCCTGCAGGTCAACGTCGTGCCGGAGAACGGGTCGTGACCGGCGCCGCCGAGCGGGCCTTCCGTGCCGCCGTCAAGCCGCTCGTGGACGCGATGGGCGGCGAGATGATCGAGCCGGAGCAGGCGCGCGGCGACGACGTGGTGTTGTCGTGGGAGGGCCGCGAGACCGTGGCCGTGCGGCTGCCGCACCTGTCCGATTCGCTCGACCACATCCTGGCCGACCTGGAGCGCCGGCACGGGGTGCCGCTGGCGGAACTGGACCGCAAGACCAAGCAGTCGGTCGTCGCGGCCCTGGAGGCGCGCGGCGCCTTCTCCGTGCGGCACGGCGTCGAGACCGTGGCCGCGGCCCTGGGCGTCAGCCGCTTCACCGTCTACAACTACCTCAACCGGGAGAACACCACCCGAAGCGGCGAGTGACCTCGCGGGTCCGCCGGGCGAGAATTTCAACAAAGTGTTGACGCGGTGTTTCCGAGGGCGTTAGCTATGCGCAGCCCGTACCGGCTCTTGCCGGCCCACGCCATTCGAACACCGGCACGGAGGCGCCCGTGACTTCGAGTTCGACGCCGGGTCTGACCCGGTTCAACGCGGCGGAGGAGGGCGCGGCCCGCGCCGCGCTGCGCGAGGTCTGCGCCGCCGCGGCCTGGGGCGAGGCGGTCCTCGCCCACCGCCCCTACCCCGACCTCCACGCCCTGCGCACGGCCAGTGACACCGCCATGGCCGTCCTGACCCCGGCGGATCTCGCCGAGGCGATGGCCGGCCACCCACCCATCGGCCGGCCCGTCCCGGGCGACGCCACCTCGGCCCGCGAACAGCGGGGCATGGCGGACGCCTCCGCCGCGCTCAAGGCCGAGATGCTCGAACTCAACCTGGCCTACCAGGACAGATTCGGGCACGTCTTCCTGATCTGCGCCACCGGAATGACCGCCGGCGCCCTGCGCGACGCCATCCGTAACAGGATCGACAACACGCCGGAACGCGAACGCGAGATCGTGCGGCGGGAACTCGCGAAGATCAACCGCATCCGCCTCGCCGCGCTCGCCGGAGCACCTGGCGGCACCCGGGCGGACGACCACGGCGGCAAGCCCGGCGGCAAGCCCGGCGGCAAGTCCACCGACAAGCCCGGCGGCAGAGCCGACGACACCCCCACCGGAGGAGGAGCGCCACCATGAGCAGCAGCCGCACGCCGCACGCCTCGGTGTCCACCCACATCCTGGACACCAGCGCCGGCCGCCCCGCCGAGGGCGTCGCCGTCGAACTGTCCGCCCGCGGTACCGCCGGCCGGTGGGAGCCGCTCGGCGACGGCAAGACGGACGCCGACGGGCGCTGTACGGACCTCCCGGCGCTGCCGGACGGCACCACCCACGGACGGCTGCGCTTCGCCGTCGAGCCCTACCTCTCCAGCCGGCCGGCCGGGGACGCGGTCTTCTTCCCCGAGGTGACGGTCACCTTCGCCGTCGCACCGGGCGAGCACCACCACGTACCGCTGCTGCTCAGCCCGTACGGCTACTCCGTATACCGAGGGAGCTAGCAATGCCCGTCCTTGGCCAGAACCAGTACGGCAAAGCCGAGAACCGTGTCGTGAGGGTCACCCGCGACGGGGCCACCCATCACATCAAGGACCTCAACGTCTCCGTCGCGCTCTCCGGCGACATGGACGAGGTCCACCTCTCCGGCTCCAACGCCCACGTCCTGACGACGGACGCCACCAAGAACACCGTGTTCGCCTTCGCCAAGGAACACGGCATCGCCTCCGCCGAACAGTTCGGCATCCACCTCGCCCGCCACTTCGTCACCAGCCAGCCGGCGGTCACCACGGCCCGGATCAGGATCGAGGAGTACGCCTGGGAGCGGATAGCGACCGAGGGCGAGGACCGGCACTCCTTCGTCCGGACGAACCAGGAGACCCGCACCGCGCAGATCACCTTCGACGGCACCGCCTGGGAGATCGTCGCGGGCCTGAAGGACCTGGTGGTGATGAACACCACCGACTCCGAGTTCAAGGGCTACGTCAAGGACCGCTACACCACCCTCCGGGAGACCGACGACCGGATCCTCGCCACCGAGGTCCACGCCCGCTGGCGGCACGCCTGGACCGGTGACGAGGCGAACACGCCCGACTGGGACGGCAGTTACGCGCGGACCCGCGGGCACCTGCTGCGCGCCTTCGCCGAGACCTACTCACTCTCCCTCCAGCAGACCCTCTACGCCATGGGCGCACGCGTCATCGACAGCGGACCGGAGATCGACGAGATCCGCCTCTCCCTGCCCAACAAGCACCACTTCCTGGTGGACCTGACCCCCTTCGGCCTCAAGAACGACGACGAGGTCTACTTCGCGGCCGACCGCCCCTACGGCCTCATCGAGGCCACCGTCCTGCGCGAGGGCGTACGGCCCGCCATCCCGGTGGACCTGACGAACCTTCCGTGACCGCCGGAAGGACGAGCCGTCCGCGACGGCCCGGGTAGAAGGACGGATTCCGGCAATCCGGCAGAAGACAGAAGAACGACACGAGGACGAGGAACAGCCGTGGCCGCACCGACAGCACCGCCCCCGCAGCGCATCGTCATCGAGAACTGCGCCGTCGCCACCGTGGACGCCCACGACACCGAGTACGCCTCGGGCCATGTCGTCGTCGCCGGCAACCGCATCGAATCGGTGGGCCCGGGCCCGGCACCCGAGGGCGTGGCCCACGTCGTTCGCCGCGTCGACGGCACCGGTCATCTGGTCACCCCGGGCCTGGTCAACACCCATCACCACTTCTACCAGTGGCTCACCCGCGGACTCGCGCAGAACGCCCCGCTCTTCGACTGGCTGGTGGCCCTCTACCCCACCTGGGCGCGCATCGACGAACCCATGGTCCACGCCGCCGCCCAGGGCTCCCTGGCCATGATGGTCCGCGGCGGCGTCACCACCGCCATGGACCACCACTACGTCTTCCCCCGGGGATCGGGTGACCTCCTCGGCGCCGAGATCCGCGCCGCCCGCGAGATGGGCGTCCGCTTCAGCCCCGCCCGCGGCTCGATGGACCTCGGCCGGTCGGCGGGCGGCCTGCCGCCGGACTTCGCGGTCGAGACCACCGAGGCGGCCCTCATCGCTACCGAGGAGGCCATCGACACCCACCACGACCCCTCGTACGACTCGATGCTGCGCATCGCGGTGGCACCCTGCTCACCGTTCTCCGTCTCCACCGACCTGCTGCGCGAGGCCGCGGAACTGGCCCGCCGCAAGGGTGTGCGGCTGCACACCCACGGCTCGGAGACCGTCGAGGAGGAGCGGTTCTGCAAGGAGCGGTTCGGCATGGGGCCGACCGACTACTTCGAGTCCACCGGCTGGCTCGGTGACGACGTCTGGATGGCCCACTGCGTCCACATGAACGACGCCGACGTCGCGGCGTTCGCCCGCACCGGTACGGGCGTGGCCCACTGCCCCTCCTCCAACGCCCGGCTCGCGGCCGGCACCGCCCGCGTCCCCGACCTGATCGGGGCGGGCGTCCCCGTCGGCCTGGGCGTCGACGGCACCGCCTCCAACGAGTCCGGCGAACTCCACACCGAGCTGCGCAACGCCCTGCTCATCCACCGGCTCGCCGGCGGCCCCGACGCGCTGACCGTACGTCAGGCGCTGCGCCTGGCCACCTACGGCGGCGCCCAGGTGCTCGGCCGGGCGGACGGGATCGGATCGCTGGAGGCCGGCAAGCTCGCCGACCTGGTGCTGTGGAAGCTCGACGGCATCGGCCACTCCACCATCGCCGACCCGGTCGCCGCCCTCGTCCTCGGCGCCCCCGCACCCGTCACCCTCTCCCTGATCGACGGCCGGCCCGTCGTCGAGGACGGCCGGCTGACGACCGTGGACGAGGACCTCATCGCCCGTACCGCCCGCGACGAGGCCCGCCGCCTCGCGCGGATCGCCGCCGACGGCTGACCCGGCTCGCCCGGCACACTCCGCCCGGCACACCCCCAAGACCCGGCCGAGGGGGACGGACCTCGGCCGGGCCCGTGGACCCGCGAGGACCCACGGGCAGCGGGCCGGGGCGCGCGCACCACCGCGCCCCGGCCCGCGTACGTCCCCGGGCGGCGCTCTCCGCCCGCGTCCGCGCAAGGCACTCACTCCCCAGAAGGCCCTCCCTGAAGCCGTGTCACGTCATCGGCGACACGAAAACCGACAGGAGGAACCGCCGTGGCCACCGTGCCCAGGTTCACCGAGCGAAGCCCCGATCCGGCCGGCGCCGACGGCGGGGGGAGCGAAGCCGTCCATCCCGTGGACCGGCTGCTGCCTCCCGGCAGGCTGCTCGCCGGCGGCTTCCAGCACGTCGCCGCCAGCTACGCGGGCGTGGTCGCCCCGCCGCTCGTCCTCGGGGCGTACGTCGGGCTCTCCCCGCTGGAGATCACCTTCCTGGTGGGCGCGGCCCTCTTCACGGCCGGCATCGCCACCCTGCTCCAGACGATCGGCTTCTGGAAGGTCGGGGCACGGCTGCCGTTCGTCAACGGTGTCTCCTTCGCGGGGGTCGCCCCGATGCTGGCCGTGGCCGACACCCAGGCCGACAAGAGGGACGCCCTGCCGGTCATCTTCGGCGCCGTCATCGTGGCCGGCGCCCTCGGCTTCCTCCTCGCCCCCTACTTCTGCAAGCTCGTCCGCTTCTTCCCGCCGGTCGTCAGCGGCACCGTGATCACCCTCATCGGGATCACCCTGCTGCCCGTCTCGTTCGGCTGGATCCAGGGCGGACAGCCCGGCCGGCCGGCCTCCCTCACCAACCTCGGCCTGGCGGGGGCCACTTTGGTCGTCGTCCTCGCGCTGCGCCGGCTGCTGCGCGGCTTCCTCCAGCAGATCGCCATCCTCCTCGGGCTGATCGCCGGCACCCTGATCGCGATCCCGGCCGGAGCCGTCGACTTCGCCCCGGCCACCCACGCCCGTCTCGTCGGCTTCCCCGTCCCCTTCCACTTCGGCGCCCCGCACTTCACGGCCGCGGCGATCGTGAGCATGTGCGTCCTGATGCTGGTGTGCATGACGGAGAGCACCGCCGACATGCTCGCCCTCGGCGAGATCGTCGGCCGGGAGGCCGATGAGAAGGTCATCGCGCGCGGCCTGCGCGCCGACACCCTCGGCACCGCCCTCAGCCCGCTCTTCAACGGCTTCGCCAACAGCGCCTTCGCCCAGAACATCGGCCTGGTCGCCCTCACCAGGGTGCGCAGCCGCTTCGTCGTCGCCACCTGCGGGCTGATGTTCCTCCTGCTCGGCCTGAGCCCGGTCTTCGCCTCGCTCATCGCCGTCGTGCCCAAGCCGGTACTCGGCGGCGCGGGCATCGTGCTGTTCGGCACGGTCGCCGCCAGCGGCATCGACGTCCTGCTCAAGGCCGGCCTCGACAAGGGCGACAACCTGCTGATCGCCGCCACCTCCCTGGGCATCGGCATGATCCCGGTGGTCTCCCGGACCTTCTACGACAACGCCGCCATCCCCGAGACCCTGAAGATCATCCTGGACTCGGGCGTCAGCGCCGGCTGCCTGACCGCCGTCGTCCTCAACCTGGCCTTCCACCACCTCGGAGCGCGCCGCCCCGTGCGTGGCGACTAGGGATCCCCCTCCCGCTGCGCCACAATCGGCGCAAATCGACCGCCCAGCAGTGCGGAGGGGTGTTCCGTCGTGGACCAGCAGGCCGAGGGCGAGGAACCGACCGCGGGGGAACCACCGGCCGGAGAGCCGCCCGCAGGGGAGAAGAAGCGCTTCACCTTCCCCAGCGCGCTGACCGTCCTGGCGGTCGTGACCCTCGCCGTCTGGATCCTCACCTTCGTCATCCCCTCCGGCACCTACCGCCGCGACGGCGCCGGCGACCCCGTCCAGGGCACGTACCACCGCGAGGCCGCCCCCGGAGGCTTCGTCCACCGCCTCGGCGACCTCTTCCTCGCCCCCGTCAACGGCCTCTACGGCGTGCGCGACGCGGACACCGGCGAGGTCGCGCCGGACGCGGTCGGCGCGCTCTACGGCAGCGCCGGGGTCTTCCTCTTCGTCCTCGCCATCGGCGCGTTCATCACGGTCGTCTTCGCCACCGGCGCCCTGGACCGCGGCATCGAACGCCTCGCCCACCGCCTGCGCGACCGCGGCGCCCTGCTGATCGCCGGCGTCATGACCGTCTTCTCCCTGCTGGGCACCGTCGAGGGCTTCGCCGAGGAGACCCTGGGCTTCTACGGGCTGATCGTGCCCCTGATGCTGGCGCTCGGCTACGACCGCATGGTCGCCACCGGCACCATCATCCTCGGGGCGGGAATCGGCGTCCTCGGCTCGACCGTCAACCCCTTCGCCACGGGTGTCGCCTCCTCCGCCGCCGACGTCTCACTGGGCGACGGCATCGCGCTGCGCTTCGCGATGTGGGCGGTCCTCACGGCCGTGGCCATCGCCTATGTCGTCCGGTACGCACACAAGGTGCGCACTGCGCCGGACCGTTCACTGGTCGGCTTCCTGCCCGGCGACCGCGAACTGGCGGCCGAGGCGGAGGAGCCTCCGGAGCTGACCGGGCTTCAGAAGGCGGTGCTGACCGGGGTCGTCCTCGTCTTCACCTTCATGATCTTCTCGGTGATCCCCTGGGCGGGCGCACTCACGGGCGAGGCGGACGCCGAGCCCTACGGCTGGGAACTGGGCTGGTCCTTCCCGCAGTTGGCCGCGCTCTTCCTCGTCGCGGCGATCCTCATCGGCGTCCTCGCCCGACTGGGCGAGCAGCGGCTGAGCGCGGTCGTCGTCCGGGGCGCGGGCGACTTCATGGGCCCCGCGCTGACGATCGTGCTGGCCCGCGGCGTCACCGTGATCATGAACAACGCCCGGATCACGGACACGGTGCTGCACTCCATCGAGGGCGCCGTCTCCGGTACGCCGGGCGCGTTCTTCGGCATCATGGTCTTCCTGGTGAACCTCCCTCTGGCCTTCCTGATCCCCTCGACCTCGGGCCACGCGACGCTCGCCATGCCGATCCTCGCCCCGCTGGCCGACTTCGCGGACGTGGGGCGTGCGGTGGTCGTCACGGCGTGGCAGTCGGCGAGCGGCCTGATGAATCTGTGGGTGCCGACCACGGCCGTCATCATGGGCGGGGTGGCGCTGGCGAAGGTCGGCTACGACAAGTACTTGCGCTTCGTCTGGCCGTTGCTGGTGATTCTGGCCCTGCTGATCTGCGGATTCGTGGCGCTGGGTGCGGCGATGGGGTGATCGCCCTAGTACTCCAGTTGCGGTTCGCTATTTCTGCTGTTCAGGGGCCTGTTTTTGAGTGTAGTGAGCTGACGTGACGTCATATGGTGGGAGTTCGCGACCGGCGGCGCGGCGTTTGTAGTGACAGCGTCTGGCGGTGGCCAGGTGCCTGCGCCGCCAGACGGACCACTTCAGCGCGCGGTCGAGTCGGCAGCGTTGTTCCGGGGCGGCGCGTCCAGCTGCCAGGAGCCGTCGGATCTCCGCCACCGTGAGGGAAACATGCGTGCCGGAACCGTTTCTGCTTTCTCTCCTCGGGCGTCCGCAGCCCTGACTGCGAGGAAGGCGTGGGCGAGCATGGCAAGGGTGATGTGCCGGTACCAGCCCGGATAGCGGCGGACCTCGTACTGATCCAAGCCGCACTCGTTCTTTGCCGCCTGGAAGGCTTCCTCGATCGCCCAGCGGGAGCCGGCGATCCGCACCAGGTCCTCGACGGTAGTGCCGTTGGGTGCGTAGGCGAGGTAGTAGGTGATCTCGTCGGGCCTGGCGAGGCTGCGGCGGGCCATCACCCACCGCTGGTGAGTCGGGCGGTCGCCGTCGAAGTCGGGGATGGCCGGCAGCCTGCCCGGTACGCCCGTCTCCGCTCCGCCCGCGCCGTCGCCGCCCTTGAGTCCTGAGCGAACGCCTGTCCAAGCTGCTCGCCGAACCTCTGAAAGTCACCGTCAACGGCGTGGTAACGATCGACCAGTCCGCCAACGCCTCCGCCTTGGAGCGGCGGATCGCCGCTGTGGCCGCCGAGGCCGCACCGGACGACGCCCCCTCGGCGGGACGTGAGCTGCTGACCACGGTGACGCTGCGCCCGCGCCGCCGACGCTGAACCTCTCGACCGTTCTCCGGTGCAGCCGCCTCTGGCTCGACTCTGTCGTAGCGCCCGGATGCTGGTGGTCGAAAGGTGAGCGAACCTGCGGACAATCTGCGGCTTGCGCTGGCGCCAGTCAGGTTCCGGGAGGCTGCGGAATTTGTGCGGTTGTGGCACCGGCATCACAGGCCACCGCCAGGCCAGGTATTTGCCATTGGAGCTGAAGACCAAGGCGGCGTCCTTCACGCCGTCGCCATTGTTGGCCGTCCTGTTGCGCGCCACCTGGACGATGGCCGCACCCTGCTGGTACAGCGGGATGTGCCAAAGGGGGCCTGCACCAGCCTGTCGAAGACCACCACATCGCTGATCCGCGGATTGTGAAAACCCAGCGGATGACGGTCCTCCCGCAACGGCAGCAGCGCAAGGAACTGGTCCCGGAGCGGCTCGAGAATGCATGATGGAACAGCAGGCACGGATCCCCCCCCATGATCATGAAGCGTGAAGAACTCCATGATCGGGGCCCGTGCCTGCACCACTTCAGCCACCTACTGGCGGACGTTCTTACTGGTCGTGTTCTTGTGGGTGCGGGCCTTGACACGTTGGCGGCGCTGGGCGGGCAGCAGGTTGTTCAGGAGGGTGCGGCCGATCACGCCGAGGAGAAGGCCGGCCCGCGTGCCGGCCTGGGGTAGGTGGATGCCGGTGGCGGTGGTGACCTGGTCGCCGGCGGCCTGGAGGAGGACGGTGAAGCTGATCCGCTCCATCGGTATGTCCGCTCTGGTGGTGATCGCGTCACCGGCCGTGCGGATGATTGCCTGGTAGACGGTCAGCAGGGCGTAGACCTCCTGGTCGAGGCCGGGGATGCTGCGCGAGCGCAGGACACGACCGTCGAGCATGGTCGCCTTGATGGACACGTACGTGGTTTCCACTTGCCACCTGCGATGACATAGATCAGCCAACTCATGGGCGGGGTACGGGTCTTCATCGAGGAGGCTGGTGACCAGACGCCAGGGCTCGCGTCTGACGGTGCCGTCGGCGAGGGTGAGGTGATCCACGCCTCGATGACGCGGACGGGCAGCAGGCTGTAGGCGTGTCCAGTGCGGTAGGGGGCGGCCAGACGGGCCAGGTAGGAGCCGTCGGACAGGTGCCGGTAGGGGGTGGGGCGTCGGCGTGCGGAGGAGCGGACGAGGAACTGCGCGCCGATGGTGCAGATGTCCCGCAGGAAGCCGACGGCGTCGAAGCCGGCGTGGGCCAGCAGCAGCATCGAGGCGTTCAGGCAGTCCAAGCAGGCGGCGGGCGTAGGGGATTTCGCATTCGTTCTCGGGTCCGAAGGCGGCCGCGAGGACGGCGCGGGTGCCGCACTCGACGATGACGAGCAGCCGCAGCAGCGGGTAGCCGAACTCCCGGTCGGGACCGGAGCGTTTGGGGTAGTGCCAGGTGATCTCTTCGAGGTCGGGGGTGTGCAGGTGGGTGCCGTCCAGCGCGACCGTGCGCAGGCCCCGGTAGAAGGAACCGGCCTGTCCGGGGCGGGCGAGGGGGCCGGCGAGGGTCTCGAAGAGGCGGCGCAGGGGCGCGGTCCCCATCCGGCGCCGGGCCCGGGACAGCGAGGAGGCCGCCCGACGCACAAGGTCCAGCGGCCCCAGGACGGCGGTGAGCTTGTCCCACACCGCGAGGTAGGAGCAGTATTCGAACAGGGCAAGCGCGAGGGTGAAGTACACCGCGACCTGGGAGGGCAGCAACCGCAGCCGTTTCTCCTTCGCCGCGGTCTCCTCAAGGACCGCGTCCACGAGATCGAAGTCCACGATCTGGGTCAACTCGCCCAGATGGCCCGGCGCGTACACGCCCCCGGCCATCGTGATCGTCCGGGTGATGACAGACTGCTCCAGCAACGGGACTTCCCCTGTACTTGATCGACTTTCTTCGCCGAACGTTGGTCTACAGGAGTCCCGTTGTCTCGTTCAATCCCCCCTTGACCTGCCCCTTCATCACCAAACGCGGCTCCCCCGGCCGCAAGCGGAAGGCCCGCAGTCGGAGCCACGGGCCTTCTCTGGGATCGGGTCAGGGGAAGGTGACGTCCTTGGCGACCACGGCTGGGATTTCACCCGGGGCTGTCATGGTCGCTGCGACGTAGCCGCTGCCGTGCTCGAATCGGAGGCCGGCCGGCGGGGGAACGTCGAGAGTCCAGGAACCCTTCAGATTCTGGGGGCATTTGAGAGATCTGGTTGCCGTGTTGGTTACCTCCCGGTTGGAGCCGCCGGCCTGCGTGACGGTCACGGTCAGCGTGGCATCGCTCTGACCGCTGCAGGTCCATTCGCCGAAGACCTTCGCGGTACCGTCGGACTGCACGATCTGGCCCTGGCCCTTCACTCCCAGCGATGTGTCGGCGTATGCGGGAGTGGTGACGGCCAGAGCCGTCCCGAAGACTGCGGTGAGGACCACACCGACGCGTGTGAGCTTTGCGAGACGAGGCATGGTGACCTTCCTTCCCGGGCTGCCGCTGAATTCGGCACCCCACGTGCTCGTTTGGTTGCAACTCGTAATTTACGGCGTATCCGATGATCATTCCTAGAGCCGTGTAAATCGCTCTTCTGATTTACGTCCTTGTGAGCGAGCATCTTCCGCGCCGGAAGACGAGGATCGCGCGGAGGAGTGCGGAGGAGTGTGGTGATGCGGCCCGTCAGCCACGATGTCGGCCTCTACAAGAGTGGCCATCGAGTTCATGAACGCCGGACTTGCATCCCGCCGAAGAACGTAAACGCTACGATGTTGAGCCCAACTACGCCCCGGTACCGGGCCGCACAACCCGCCGGAGGGCGTGCGGCCCGGAACCGCGAGGCGTCGTCGGCCGCCCCGGCCCGTTGTCAGACCAGGCGCAATGATGGACCTCATGGCGGACAATGCCCGGCTCACCGAAGCCTCAGACCGGCAGATTCCCACCTGGGCTCCCACCGTCGGACCGGCTGGACAGCCCTCCTCGACCAGCTCCGCCGCGATCTATCCGCCTCGATCCCGCCTACCGGATCGAGGAGTTCGACACACAGCTCGGTGGCCTGCGGATCACCGACGCCGACCGCTTCGAGGCCGGCGAGTTCGACGGCGAGTTCGCCGACCGGGCCGCCGCCCTGACCGATGCCGCGGAGACCGCGTCCGAGATATCGGTGTCCGTGCGATCGCGCGGAGTCTGGGGCGTTCGCCCTCGACGGCCTCGCGGGAGCTGCGGCGCAACGCCTCGACCCGGACCTACCACTTGGAGTACCGGGCCTCGCTGGCGCCGTGGCACGCCGAGCGGCGCGCGCAGAGGCAGAAGACGGCGAAGCTGGTGGCCAATGAGCGCCTGCACGACTACGTACAGGACCGGCTGGCCGGGACCGTCGCCCACGCGATGGACGGTCAGATCGTCGAGGGACCGCAGGTGCCGCCGTGGAAGGGCCGGAACAAGCCGCAGCGGCAGGACCGCCTCTGGGTGACGGCGTGGAGCCCGGAGCAGATATCGCAGCGGCTCAAGGTGGACTTCCCCGAAGATGAGTCCATGCGCATCTCCCCGGAGGCGGTCTACCAGGCCCTCTACGTGCAAGGACGCGGGGCGCTCAAGCGCGAGCTGGTCGCCTGCCTGCGCACTGGGCGATCGCTGCGGGTTCCGAGGGAACGCTCCAGGCAGAGCGTCCGTGGGCACGCCACCGCCGATGTGCTGATCAGCGAGCGGCCCGCCGAGGCCGAGGACCGTGCGGTCCCGGGCCACTGGGAGGGCGACCTCATTATCGGCACCGACACCTGCCGCTCGGCCTCACTGAGGACCAGCGGCTCCAGCCTGCTGTCACCCACAACCCACAGCAGACCGAACCCAACCGGCACCCGTCAGCCAAACCCACAAACTGGTACGCAAAGCGACTCACGTGGTGCCGAGGCACCTCACAGCCAGATCACTAGCCGCGCAGCAGCCCGCACGCCGGCAGGGTCAGGAACTCCGCGTAGTCCTCGTCCAGGGCGACCCTGAGCAGCAGATCGTGCGCCTCCTGCCAGCGCCCCGCCGCGAACGCCTCGTCCCCCGCCTCCGAACGGATCGCCGCGAGCGACTCCGCCGCGACCCCCCGGACCAGCCCCGCCGTCACCTTCTCCCCGTTGTCGAGGACGACCCCCGCGTTGATCCACTGCCAGATCTGCGACCGGGAGATCTCCGCCGTCGCCGCGTCCTCCATCAGGTCGAAGATGGCCACCGCGCCCAGCCCCCGCAGCCACGCCTCGATGTAACGGATGCCCACGGCGACCGCGTTGCGCAGCCCCTCGTAGGTCGGGCGGGCCTCCAGGGAGTCGACCGCGAGGAGCTGACCGGCCGACACGTCGACGTCCTCGCGCAGGCGGTGCTTCTGGTGGGGGCGGTCGCCGAGGAGGGCGTCGAAGGAGGCGCGGGCGACGGGGACCAGGTCGGGGTGGGCGACCCAGGAGCCGTCGAAGCCGTCGCGGGCCTCGCGGTCCTTGTCCGCCTTGACCTTCTCGAAGGCCACCTTGTTGATTTCCGGGTCCTTGCGGGAGGGGATGAACGCCGCCATCCCGCCGATGGCGTGCGCGCCGCGCTTGTGGCACGTACGCACCAGCAGCTCGGTGTACGCGCGCATGAACGGCGCCGTCATCGTCACGGCGTTGCGGTCCGGCAGGACGAACCGCTCGCCCGCGTCACGGAAGTTCTTCACGATGGAGAAGAGGTAGTCCCAGCGGCCGGCGTTCAGCCCCGAGGCGTGTTCGCGCAGTTCGTAGAGGATCTCCTCCATCTCGAACGCGGCGGTGATCGTCTCGATGAGGACGGTCGCGCGGACGGTGCCGCGCGGGAGGGAGAGGTACTCCTGCGCGAAGACGAACACCTCGTTCCACAGGCGTGCTTCGAGGTGTGACTCGGTCTTGGGCAGGTAGAAGTACGGCCCCTTGCCGAGGTCGGTCAGCCGCTGGGCGTTGTGGAAGAAGTACAGGCCGAAGTCGACGAGGGCGCCGGGCACGGCGCGGGTGCCGTCGGTGACGTGGCGCTCGTCGAGGTGCCAGCCGCGCGGGCGGACCACGACGGTGGCGAGCTCCTCGGCGGGCCGCAGCGCGTAGGTTTTGCCGCGGGCGTCGGTGAAGTCGATGCGGCGCTCGTGGGCGTCCCTAAGGTTCAGCTGGCCGAGGACGACGTTCTCCCAGGTGGGGGAGGAGGCGTCCTCGAAGTCGGCGAGCCACACACGGGCGCCCGAGTTGAGGGCGTTGACGGTCATCTTCCGGTCGGTCGGACCGGTGATCTCCACCCGCCGGTCCTCCAGCGCGGCCGGGGCGGGGGCGACGCGCCAGTCGGGGTCCTCGCGGATGTGCGCGGTCTCCGGGAGGAAGTCCAGCGTGCCCGTACGGGCGATCTCCGCGCGGCGCTCCGCACGGCGGGCGAGCAGTTCGTCGCGGCGGGGGGTGAAGCGGCGGTGCAGCTCGCCGATGAAGGCGAGCGCCTCCGCCGTGAGGACCTCGGCCTGCCGCTCCACGAGCGGGGCGTCGACGACGGCCAGTGGGGACGGCACTGGTGCGGACATGGGCGGTCACTCCCTCGGAGATGACGGCACGGAGTGCCGCGCGGCTTCTGATCAGTGGAGAATAGTTTTCTCATAGTGGAAGTTCAATGGGGAGTTGGGGGCGGCTGACGTCGGGAAACCGGCCCCCGGCGCTCAGTGCCACGCCCTCGGCCGTCAGTCCAGCAGCGGGAGATCGTCCGGGGTGTCGATGTCGGCGGGGTCCGCGATGTCGGCGCACTCCACGAGCGTGACCGCCGCCGCGTGCTCCCGCAGATACGCGCGGGCCCCGCGGTCGCCGCCGGCCGACCGGGCGACGCCCTCCCAGTGCTCGCGCGCGAACAGCACCGGATGGCCGCGCTCGCCGCCGTAGGAGGCTGCCGCCAGCCGCGCCCCCGCCCGGTGCGCGGCCAGCAGCCGGGCCACCGCCTCCGCGCCGACGCCCGGCTGGTCCACGAGCGTGACCAGCACCGCCGAGACGCCCGCCGCCTCCCGCGAGGCCAGTTCGGCGAGCCCGGCGCGCAGGGAGGAGCCCATGCCGCCCGGCCAGTCGGGGTTGTCCACCAGGACACATCCCCGCAATCCGGTACGCGCCCGCACTTGCGCCGAGGCCGCTCCGAGGACTACGTACCTCGGTGCGCAGCCGCCCTCGCGCAGGACGTGGGTCGTGTGTTCGATCAGCGGCCGGCCCCGGAACTCCAGCAGCGCCTTGGGCCGGCCGCCGAGCCGGCGACCGCCGCCCGCTGCCAGCAGGAGTCCGGCGACCTTCCCCGGCGCGGCCGGCTCGCCTTGTGTCGTGCCCGTGGTGCGCGTCATGGCCCCTGCATACCGCATCCGTCCGCCGGGCCGCCGGGCGGCGCCCGCATCACCCGTGCGTGCGGAGTACGGACTCAATTTCGCTGTGCGTATAGCGCGTCGTACGGAAAGTGCGTTAACTGATCGGCGCGAGCGCGTGGGAGGGGGAGTGTCGTGGCGGAGGGCGCCGGAGTGGTGGAAGAGCAGCGTGTGGGACGCGTCGGCGAGGATCCCAGAGTCAGTGAGCTGTGCGACGCGGTATCCCGGCTGCGCCGGGCGCTCGCCGGCCACCCCGCCCTGTTACCCGACCGGGACGCCGCCGAGGACGAACTGGCCGCGCTGGACGCGATGGCGCGCGAGGGCCGGCCCGAAGTGCCGAGGCTGCGCCGCTCCCTGCTCCTGGTGGCCGGCGCGGTGGGCTCGGTGAGCGCGCTGGCCCCGGCCCTCGGCGAGGTCAGAGCGGCGGTCGACCGCTTCGGCGAGACCGCGGACGAGAGTGCGCCGCGGGTCCCGGGGCCCCGGGAAGGGGCCTGAGGCCCGCCCCCGCGCCCGGCTCGGCCGCCGTCAGGCGGAAGCGCTGGCCAGGGTCACCGACAGCTCCGCCGCGACCTGTTGCAGCAGGGGGACGATCCGTTCCGTGGCCGCGTCCGTGACCCGGCCGGCCGGGCCGGAGATGGAAATGGCCGCCGCCGTGGGGGAGTCGGGCACCGGCACCGCGAGGCAGCGGACGCCGATCTCCTGCTCGTTGTCGTCCACGGCGTAGCCCGACTCGCGCACCCGGGCCAGCGCCTCCAGGAAGCCCTCGGGCGTGGTGATCGTCTTCTCGGTCGCGGCGGGCATGCCCGTACGGGCCAGCAGCGCGCGCACCTCGTCGTCGGCGCTCCGCGCCAGCAGGGCCTTGCCGACGCCGGTGGTGTGGGGCAGGACCCGCCGGCCGACCTCGGTGAACATCCGCACGGAGTGCCGCGAGGGCACCTGGGCCACATAGACGACCTCGTCGCCGTCGAGCAGCGCCATGTTCGCGGTCTCGCCGGTCTCCTCGACCAGGCGCGCCAGGTGCGGGCGCGCCCAGGTGCCCAGCAGCCGGGAGGCGCTCTCGCCGAGCCGGATGAGCCGCGGGCCGAGCGCATAGCGGCGGTTGGGCTGCTGGCGCACGTATCCGCAGGCGACCAGCGTGCGCATCAGCCGGTGGATGGTGGGCAGCGGCAGCCCGCTGCTGGTGGAGAGCTCGCTCAGGCCGACCTCGCCGCCCGCGTCGGCCATGCGCTCCAGGAGGTCGAAGGCGCGCTCCAGGGACTGCACGCCTCCACTGGGCGCGGCGGTTCGGGGCTCGGCGGACGAGGGCACGGCGGGTCCTTCCGGGACGGGGGTGGCAGCAGCCTACCGGGCCGCCACGCCCCTCGGTGGTCACCTTCCGTAAGGAGAAATGCCTCTTCTGTTGTACGGAAAGAACCTGCGTGCGCCGCGATCGACGACAAGGTCTTGACGTGTACGCGAGCCGGTTGAAGACTGCCTGCACCGCCGTTCAACAGAACGTTGAAAATCTCGCTCGCCATGGCAACGGACCGCCGAGAGACCGAGGAGGGGCGCGTGCCCCCAGTGGAACCCGTGCGACCAGTGGATCTCCTGGTGCGCTCGACGCGCGTCGTCACCCCGGAGGGCATCCGCGCCGCCCGCGTCGCCGTCACCGACGGACGCATCACGGCCGTCCTGCCGTACGAGGCCGGGCCGCAGGCCGCCGCCGTGGTCGAGGACTTCGGGGACGACGTCCTGCTCCCCGGCCTCGTCGACACCCACGTGCACATCAACGACCCGGGCCGCACCGAATGGGAGGGGTTCGCCACCGCCACCCGCGCGGCCGCCGCCGGCGGCATCACCACGCTCGTCGACATGCCCCTCAATAGCCTCCCGCCCACCACCACCGTCGAGCATCTGCGGGTCAAGCAGGACGTGGCGCGCGGCGCCGTGCACGTCGACGTCGGCTTCTGGGGCGGCGCGCTGCCCGGCAACCTCACCGACCTGCGGCCCCTGCACGACGCGGGGGTCCTCGGCTTCAAGTCCTTCCTCTCGCCCTCGGGCGTCGAGGAGTTCCCCTCCCTCGGCCCGGCCGACCTGGAGGCCGTCGCCGCCGAGATCGCCGGCTTCGGCGGCCTGCTGATCGTGCACGCCGAGGACCCGTCCCACCTGGAGCGCGCCCCGGAGCCGGACGGCCCGCGCTACACGGACTTCCTCGCCTCCCGGCCGCGCGCCGCGGAGAACGACGCCGTCGCCGGCCTGATATCCGTTGCCCGGCGGCGCGGCACCCGCGTGCACGTCCTGCACCTGTCGTCGTCCGACGCGCTGCCGCTGATCGCCGCCGCCAGGGCCGAGGGCCTGCCCGTGTCCGCCGAGACCTGCCCGCACTTCCTGACCCTCACCGCCGAGGAAGTGCCCGACGGCGCCACCGAGTTCAAATGCTGCCCGCCCATCCGCGAGGCCGCCAACCAGGACGCGCTCTGGGCCGGGCTCGCCGCCGGAACCCTCGACTGCGTCGTCTCCGACCACTCGCCCTGCACCACCGGCCTCAAAGTCCCCGACTTCGGCGCCGCGTGGGGCGGCATCTCCTCCCTCCAGCTCGGCCTCCCGGCCGTCTGGACCGCCGCCCGGCGCCGCGGCCACACCCTCCAGGACCTGGCCCACTGGATGTCCACCGCCCCGGCCGCCCTCGCCGGCCTCGCCCACAAGGGCGCCATCGCACCCGGCCGCGACGCCGACTTCGCGGTCCTCGCCCCCGACGAGACCTTCACCGTCGACCCGGCGGCGCTCCACCACCGCAACCGCGTCACGGCCTACGCCGGGAAGACGCTGCACGGCGTCGTACGGTCCACCTGGCTGCGCGGCCGCAGGATCGCCGACCACGGCCGACCCACCGACCCCACCGGCCTCCTGATCGAAAGGCAGCGCAGCGCATGAGCGGCATATCCTCCTTCACCGGCGGCGCCGACCCCTACACCGGTGGCGACCCGTACGCCGACTACCGCTCCACCGACCTCCCCTTCGGCCACCTGCCCGACCTCGCCGACCGGCGGCTGGGCGCCGGGGTCATCGCCGCCAACGACGAGTTCTTCGCCGAGCGCGAGAACCTCCTCAAGCCCGAGGCCGCCCACTTCGACCCCGAGCACTTCGGCCACAAGGGCAAGGTCATGGACGGCTGGGAGACCCGCCGTCGGCGCGGCGCGGGCCCCGGCACCCCGCACCCGGCCGACGGCGATCACGACTGGGCGCTGATCCGCCTCGGCGTGCCCGGCCTCGTCCGCGGCGTCGTCGTCGACACCGCCCACTTCCGCGGCAACCACCCCCAGGCCGTCGCCGTCGAGGGCACCTGCCTCCCCGGCGCGCCCTCCCCGGAGGAGCTCCTCGCCGACGGCGTGACGTGGACGCCGCTGGTGCCCCGCACCCCCGTCGGCGGCCACGCCGCCAACGCCTTCGCCGTCGACCACCCCGGCCGCCTCACCCACCTGCGGCTGATCCAGTACCCCGACGGCGGCATCGCCCGGCTGCGCGTCCACGGCGAGGCCGCGCCCGACCCGGCCTGGCTCGCGGCCCTGGGCACCTTCGACCTGGCCGCGCTGGAGCACGGCGGCCACGCCGAGGACGCCTCCGACCGCTTCTACTCCCCGCCGTCGCACGCCATCCACCCCGGCCGCTCCCGCAAGATGGACGACGGCTGGGAGACCCGCCGCCGCCGCGACCGGGGCCACGACTGGGTCCGCTTCCGCCTCACCGGCCAGGCCCACCTGCGGGCCGTCGAGATCGACACCGGCTGCTATAAGGGCAACGCGGTCGGCTGGGCCGCCCTGTCCGTCCTCGACGCCACCACCGGCGCCGATCCCGCCGACCACGCCACCGGCTGGCGGGAGATCCTGCCCCGCACCCGCCTCCAGCCCGACACCGTCCACCGCTTCGTCCTGGACGGCCGGCCCGTCGCCACGCACCTGCGCGTCGACACCTACCCCGACGGCGGCATCGCCCGGCTGCGCGTCCACGGCTCGCTGACCGAGGACGGCGTCCGCCGGCTCACAGCGGGCGGCTCATGAACAGGGCGGTCTCGCCCTCGGACGCCGTGCCCGTGTAGAGGGAGGTGTCCAGGCCGCACACCGCGAAGCCCATCCGGCGGTACGCGCGCACCGCCGGGGCGTTGACGCTCGTGACCTCCAACCAGGCCGCCCGCGCGCCCAGTTCCCGCCCCTGTTCCAGGGCGCGGCGCATCAGGGCGGAGCCGACGCCCCGGCCGCGGTGAGCGGGGGCCACCCGGAGGTCGGCGATCAGCAGGCGGCGGTTCCAGGCGGCGTACGCGAAGGTGAGGGCGGCGCACAGCCGGTCGCCGGAGTGCGCGACGATCGCCCGCGCGTCGGGGTCCTCCTCGTCCTCCTCCGCCGGATACACCTTGCGCAGCGGCGGGTCGACCGGCCTGGCGTGGAGGTGGAAGCCCTCGTCCGTGGCGCGCACCTCGATGACGGAGTCGGTGGTGAAGGAGTTGTCGAGGGCCTCGATGCCCGGGAGTTCCTCCGGCCGGGCGAGCCGGTAGGTCACTTCCGCGTCGTCGTGATGTGCCATGCGTTCACCGTACAGCGAGGGTCTCCCAGAACATCAACTCATAGGCCTGTAGCGTGCGTCCGTAGCGGTGGGCCAGCGGCTCGGACAGCGCCCGGCCTCCAGGCCGGCCGTCACCGCCGACAGGGCCCGGGCCGCCGCCTCCGGCGCGGGCGCGGCGAAGAGGTCGAAGAACCCGCACGCCCGGTCGTCGAAGCCGTAGTGCTCGCGCAGCGCCCGCCCGACGGTGGCGCAATAGCCGGACCAGGTCGCGAAGGTGGCCGACAGCGCGACGACCGCGTCGGCCGGCTCGGCGCCGAGCGCCAGCCACGCCACGTACGCCGGATACGCCTGGCAGCCGGGGAGCGGCTCGTGGGCGCCGACGGCCCGCTCGTCCAGCCCGCAGGCCGCCGCCAGCGGGCCGAGGTGGTCCAGTGCCAGGCCCTCGCCCTGGGCGAGGGAGCGGAAGAACCCGGTGACGGCGGGGAGCGCGGCCCGTTCGGCCAGGTGAAGGAAGCTGCGGCGGTCGCTCGCGATGATGTGGTGCTGCTCCAGCGCCAGCGCGCCGATCACCTCGCGGGGCGCCTCGCCGGCCGCGATCAGCGCCACGAGCCGGTTCGCGTCAGCGGCCGGGGCCGTCCGCCGTGCCGCGTCCGCGAGGACGTCCTGAGCCGTACGCGCCATCGCCACGACCTTCCTGCCGGGAGCGGTCCGCAACCCCTCCAGGCTCCCAGAAGATCGCGGCCCGCGCTCACTTCGCCCCGGCGAGATAGAACAGGAGGAAGAGGAAGCCCGCGAAGAAGTGCACCGCGACGAGATAGATGACGACCCGGACGGTCATCCCCATCGGGGCCCGGTCCTCCTCGTTCATCGGCTTTCCGCTGCGGATCGTGTCCCTCATGGCATTCCCCTCCGGGTCGGCGCGGCGCCCCCGAGACACAGCTCGGTCGCGCCGCTCTGCAGCAATGCAGGAACAGCAGGTCCGCCCCGCCGGGCGAGGCGGCCGCGATGCGGTGCGGGGTGAGGGAGTCGAAGTGCGCGGAGTCGCCCGGCTCCAGGACGTGCGTGGCCTCGCCGAGCGTCAGCCGCAGCCGGCCGGCGGTGACGTACAGCCACTCCTCGCCCGGGTGCACCCGCACCAGCTCCGCCTGGCCGCCCGCGCTCGGCGGTACGCGCAGCCGCAGCGCCTGCATCGCCCTCCCGGAGCCGCCGGCCCGCCAGTACGTCCAGCCACCGGCCTCCTGCGGTTCCATCCGCTCGCCCCGCACGATCGGGTCGCGCTCGGGGGGGGCACCTCGCCCAGCAGGTCGGATACCGTCGTACCGTACGTACGCGCCAGCGCCAGCAGCATCGGCAGCGAGGGCGTCCGGCGTCCGGTCTCCAGCCGCGACAGGTGCGCGGGCGAGAGCCCGACGCGTCCGGCGGCGGCCTCCAGGGTCAGCCCGCTGTGCCGGCGCAGGTCGCGCAGGCGCGGGGCGACGGCCGGCAGGTCGTCTCCGGGGCCGCCGTCCGGCGGGGACGGGGTGGTGGACGGGTTCATGGCTCCGGTATAGCCCTGCCATGCCTGAGAGGCAAAAGTTTTGCCTCAGAGGCAAAAAGCTCTCCGGGCGGGTTAACGATCACCCCTGATCGGTTAACACCCGGAAAACACCCCCCTATTGGCGTTGACATGACAACCCCTATCCGGGTCAAGCTGGCGTCATGACCAACCCCCCACGCTTTGTGCGCACCTCTGCCCTGACCGCCGCCCTGGCCTCCGCCCTGCTCTTCGGCGGCACCGCCGTGGCCGCGAGCCCGGCCGCTCCCACCGCCGGCGCGACGACCACCGTGTCCGTGAAGGCCATCGGCGACATCTGTTACTCGGCCCTGCCCTCGCAGGCCCACGACACCATCAAGCTGATCGACGCCGGCGGCCCGTACCCGTACCCCAAGGACGGCACGGTCTTCTCCAACCGTGAGGGCGTCCTGCCCCAGCACACCTCCGGCTACTACCACGAGTACACCGTCAAGACCCCAGGCTCGCCCGACCGCGGTGCCCGCCGCGTCATCACCGGTGAGGCGGCACACGAGGACTACTACACGGCCGACCACTACGCGAGCTTCAAACTGGTGAACTTCTCCTGCTGAGCGCGATGACGCGCGGCGCGTGTCCCGTCGTCACCGGATGACGGCGGGACATTCGCTTTAATGCCCGGGTGACCTCCACCGGTGCCTGGACCGCCGCCCTGCTGACGGCCACCGTCGCCTGTCTCGCCCTCGCGCAGACCCCCGGGGCGCCGCCGCTTCCCTCCGGTGGTCCCGAACTGGGCCCGGACGTCCGCGTCTTCGATCCCTCGATGCCCAAGGAGGCGGTGCAGGACGCGGTGGACGCCGTCTTCCGGCGGCAGGAGCGCGCGCAGTTCGGCACCGGTCGCCAGGCGCTGCTGTTCAAGCCGGGTACGTACGACGTGGACGTCGACACCGGGTTCTACACCCAGGTCGCGGGGCTGGGGCTGTCGCCCGACGACGTCACGATCAGGGGAGCGGTGCGCGCCGAGGCCGACTGGTTCGGCGGCAACGCCACCCAGAACTTCTGGCGCGCGGCCGAGAACCTCTCCGTCACCCCCGCCTCCGGCGCCGACCGCTGGGCCGTCTCGCAGGCCGCCCCGTACCGCCGGATGCACCTGCGCGGTGATCTGCGCCTGGACGACGGCGGCTGGTCCAGCGGGGGGCTCATCGCCGACTCGCTGATCGACGGAACGGTGCGCTCCGGCACCCAGCAGCAGTGGCTCTCGCGCGACAGCGAGTTCGGCGGGTGGACCGGCGCCATCTGGAACATGGTCTTCGTCGGGGTGCGCAACGCACCTCCCGGCGCCTTCCCCCGCCCGCCGCACACCCGCGTCGACCGCACCCCCGTCATGCGGGAGAAGCCCTTCCTCCACGTGGACCGGGCGGGCGCGTACCGCGTCTTCGTCCCCGCCCTGCGCACCGGCGGCCGGGGCACCACCTGGGCCCACGGCGCCCGGCCGGCGGGCACCTCCCGGCCGCTCGGCCGGTTCTTCGTCGTCCGGCCCGGCACCGGCGCGGCCCGCATCGACGCGGCGCTCGCGCGCGGCAAGGACCTGCTGTTCACCCCCGGCATCCACCACCTCGACCGCACGCTGCGGGTCACCCGCCCCGGCACGGTCGTCCTCGGCCTGGGCCTGGCCACCCTCGTCCCCGACACCGGCCGGACCGCGCTGTCCGTCGCCGACGTCGACGGGGTACGGATCGCGGGCCTGCTGGTCGACGCCGGGCCGGCCGGGTCGCCGGCGCTGATGGAGATCGGCCCGCCGGACGCGCGGCGGCGCCATTCCGCCGACCCCGTCTCCCTCCACGACGTCTTCTTCCGGATCGGTGGCGCCGGCGCCGGCCGGGCCACCAGGAGCCTCGTCGTCAACAGCTCCGACGTGATCGGCGACAACCTCTGGCTCTGGCGCGCCGACCACGGCGACGGCATCGGATGGACCGTCAACACCGCGGCCGAGGGGCTGGTCGTCAACGGCGACCGCGTCACGATGTACGGGCTGTTCGTCGAGCATTACCAGCGTCACCAGACCCTCTGGAACGGCGAGGGCGGACGCACGTACTTCTTCCAGAACGAGATGCCCTACGATCCGCCGGGCCAGGCCGCCTGGCGGAGCGGCGCCGCTCAGGGCTATCCCGCCTACAAGGTCGCCGCCGGTGTCACCCGGCACGAAGCGTGGGGGATGGGCAGCTACTGCTCCTTCGACGCCGACCCGGACATCGTCGCCGACCGCGCCTTCGAGGCCCCGCGCCGGCCCGGGGTGCGCTTCCACGACCTGGTCACGGTCTCCCTCGGCGGCAAGGGGACGATCCGCCATGTCATCAACGGAACCGGCGGCCCCGCGGACGCGAGGAGCGGGGTGGCCCAGGTCGTGTCGTATCCGTAGCCGGTGGTTCCGCCGTGCCCCTCGGCCTCGGGGGATCGAGAACCGGACGACTGTCCGGATTTCGCTCTTGAGTTCGGCCGCTCGCTGCGTGGATGATCTCGGAGAACAAGGGGGAGCCATGGTGGCCGACACGAGTGCGGTAGTGGATCTGGCAGCGTCGGGGGACGAGTTCGCCAGACACCCGCACCGGGTCTACGCGGAGCTCCGCGAGCGGGGACCGGTACACCGGGTGCGCATGCCGGAGGGCGCACTCGCGTGGCTGGTGGTCGGGTACGAAGAGGTACGCGCCACGCTCAACGACCCGCGCCTGTCGAAGGACTGGCGGAGCGCCTCCGAGGCGATCGGCCTGACGCCCGTGGCCTCGGGCCCCCACATGCTGATCCTCGACCCGCCCCACCACACGCGGCTGCGCAAGCTCGTCGCCAAGGAGTTCACCCCGCGGCGCGTCGAGGAGATGGCGCCGCGCGTGCAGCGGATGACGGACGAGCTGCTCGACGCCATGCTCGCGGCCCCGGACCGGCGCACCGACCTCGTCGACGCGCTGTCCTTCCCGCTGCCCATGGGCGTCATCTGCGAGCTGCTCGGCGTGCCCTCCCTCGACCGGGAGGCGTTCCGCGCCTGGTCCAACACGGCCGTCGGATCCGCCCCGGCGGCGGAGAAGGCCGTCGCGGCCCGCGAGGTCGGGGCCTATCTCGCCGAGCTGGTCGCCGCCAAGCGCGAGACGCCCGGCGACGACCTGCTGAGCGCGCTGATCCGCGCCACCGACGAGGACGGCGACCGGCTCTCGCCCGAGGAGCTCCTCGGCATGGCCTGGATCCTGCTCGTGGCCGGCCACGAGACGACCGTCAACCTCATCTCCAACGGCGTCCTCGCGCTCCTGCGCCACCCCGACCAGCTGGCGGACCTGCGCGCGGACTTCGGCCTGCTGGAGAACGCGGTCGAGGAGATGCTGCGCTACGACGGGCCGCTGGAGACCCCGACGTACCGCTTCACCACCGAGCCCATCGAGATCGGCGGCACCCTCATACCGGGCGGCGGCGAACTGGTCCTGCCCGTCCTCGCCGACGCCGACCGCGACCCGGCCCGCTTCGACGACCCCGGCCGCTTCGACATCCGCCGCGACGCGCGCGGCCACATCGCCTTCGGGCACGGCATCCACTACTGCCTGGGCGCGCCGCTGGCCCGCCTGGAGGCCCGGATCGCCGTCCGCTCGCTGCTGGAGCGCTTCCCGGACCTCGCCCTGGACGCCCACCCCGACTCACTGACCTGGCGTCAGGGCCTGCTCATCCGGGGCCCGCACCGCCTGCCGGTCCGCTTCTGACCCCGCGCGCTCAGCCGGCGGCAGGCGGCCGCCGCGCGAGCTCGCCGCGGGCCCGCGCCAGCTCCTCCCGGGCGCGCCGCCTGGTGGCCGCGCCCGCCGACGGCTGGTGCTCCAGGAAGGACTCCACGAAGCCGGCGCGGCGGTCCGGCGGATAGCGGTCCTGCGTCAGGAACGGCAGGTCGTTGGCGACCATGCTGCGGGCGACGAGCAGCGGGGTGTCGCTGTGCAACGGCCGGAAATCGGGGTTGTGCAGACCCGGCCCGGGGTGTCCGGGGAAGAACTCGCCGAGCATCATGCCGTCGGCCACGAACTCCGGCTTGGCGCGGTCGTGGACGCGGACGACGACCTCGGCGGGCGCCTCGGCCAGGACGAGGACGATGGTCTTGTCGATGGTGTGCTGACCGCCGACCGGCTCCATGGCCAGCCAGTGCGCCTTGAGGGCGGCGACGGCGGCCGTCAGCGCGCCCTCGTCACCCGCCGGCGGATCGGCCAGGGCGAAGCGGATCAGGTCCAGGCGCTGCGACAGCGGCACGAAGGGGCAGACCGCACCCCGGCGGCCGAGGTCGGGGGTGGGGGCGGGCGACATGGCGGTCGACCCAGTCGTGGACGGGGCGGAGCGCCGCGTGCCCGGCGGCCTCCCGCTGGTCGTACAGCCGGATGCGCGAGAGGTCGGGTGCCGGGCGGCTGCCCGGGAGGTCGGTGTGTCCGTATCCAAGGCTCATCGTTCGTTCCCCCGGTCATGGTGTCTGGTAAACACAAAAACGAGCCAGACCGGGACCGAGGTTGAGCCATGCGTACAAAGTCGCTCGATCGTGTCGCTACCGGACATTCATCGGCACCAGGGCGGCTACGCCGCCAGCTCGCCCCCGAACTCGGCCAGCAGTAAGGCCGAGGCCGCCAGCAGCAGTACCCCCGAGCCGCCGAGCAGCAGGCGGTAGCCGCGGGTCCCGATCCGGTGGCGGGCGCGGGCCACTATCAGCGCCAGCGCCGCCTTGCTGCCGACCAGCAGGGCGTAGAAGCCGAGGAGGAAGCCCCCGGCGCCCGGCGGGCCGTGCCGCCAGGCCGCGACCAGCAGCGGCCCCCCGGTGGTCAGCCAGAACATCCACGGATGCGGGCTGAGCAGATTGACCAGCGCCCCCTGCCACAGGGTCCGCCTGCCCTCGGCCCGCGCCCCGGCGGTCTGCCCGGCGGCCGGGATCTCGGCGGTCCGCGCCTCGCGCAGGGTCGTCACCGCCAGCCAGGCCAGGAAGAGCCCGCCGACGACCCCGCCGGCGGCGATCGCCCGCTCCGGCAGCACCGACAGGACGGTCACGCACAGGACGATCACGGGCAGGTCCGTCAGCAGCGGCACCGCCGCCACCCGCAGCCCCACGCCCAGGCCGCCGCGCAGCGTCCCCGAGAGCACCAGCGCGAGCAGGGGGCCCGGGCTGATCCCCGCGCTGAAGCCCAGTGCCACCCCCAGAGCCAGCTCTTCCACGGCCTCGCCCTTCCCTCAGCACACCGGATATCAGCTGATATCTCCTGAATGCATAGGACATCTGCGCTGACATCTGTATTGCACAAGACGCGACCGAGAGGCGCCGAGTTGACGGCACGCTCACTCATATCGGTCAGTTCGCCCCAGGGATGGGCGCATGTCCGGACAACCTGACCTCCGAACTTCCCGTCATCCGGTCCCCCGGCTACGCTCCCTTCGTGGCGAAGCATCCATCCCTCCAGTTCACCCTGGACCGCAGCAGCCCTGTCCCGCTCTACTACCAGCTCTCCCAGCAGCTCGAAGCCGCGATCGAGCAGGGCGGACTGGCGCCGGGCAGTCTCCTCGGCAATGAGATCGACCTCGCCGCGCGGCTCGGGCTGTCCCGGCCCACCGTCCGGCAGGCCATCCAGTCGCTGGTCGACAAGGGGCTGCTCGTACGCCGCCGGGGCGTCGGTACCCAGGTCCTGCACAGCCAGGTCAAGCGCCCGCTGGAGCTCAGCAGCCTCTACGACGACCTGGAGGCGGCCGGACAGCAGCCCGCCACCCGCGTCCTGCGCCACACCACCGAACCCGCCACCGCGCGCGTCGCCGCCGCCCTCGGCGTCCCCGAGGGCGCCGAGGTCGTCTTCGTCGAGCGGCTGCGCCTCGCGCACGGCGAGCCCATGGCCCGCCTGTGCAACCACCTGCCCGCGGGCCTCCTCGACCTCGACGACGACAAGCTGACCGGAACCGGCCTCTACCGGCTGATCCGCACCGCCGGCATCACCCTGCACAGCGCCCGCCAGACGGTCGGGGCGCGCGCCGCGACCGCCGCCGAGGGGGAGCTGCTGGCCGAGCCGGAGGGCGCGCCGCTGCTGACGATGGAGCGGACGACGTACGACGACACCGGGCGCGCGGTGGAGTTCGGCTCGCACATCTACCGGGCGTCGCGCTACGCCTTCGACTTCCAGCTCCTGGTGCGTCCATAAGGGCGCTCGCGGCGGCGCCGGACAGGTCAGTCCGTCAGAATGTTCGGACAAAGTATTGACGCGGTGCGGCGCCCGCCGCTAGAACTCCACCCACATGCAGCAGCCCGAGCGGTACCCGCTGAAGCCCCCGCGGTCAGCGGTGACGGATGGTGACGGATACTTGGGCGGTCGGTCCCACAGGACAAGGGCCCGGCCGCACCGTGACAGACAGTGAGAAGGGCAACTCCTCGTGGCAAGGGTTCGGACAGGCGTACGTGCGGTGAGCGCCGTGCTGGCAGCGGTGCTCGGCGCCACCTTGGCGGGGTGCAGCAGTACGGGCGGCAAGCGTGCGGAGGAGCGGGCCGCCAAGGCTGCCCAGGGGCGCGCCAACGTCAGCACGCCCCGCTGGACCTTCGCGATGGTCACCCACTCAGGCGACGGCGACACCTTCTGGGACATCGTCCAGAGCGGCGCCAAGCAGGCGGCCGCCAAGGACAACATCAAGTTCCTCTACGCCCATGACGTGGAGGGCAACAAGCAGGCCCAGAACGTCCAGGCCATGATCGACCAGAAGGTCGACGGCCTGATCGTCACGCTCGCCAAGCCCGACGCCATGAAGGACGTCGTCGCCAAGGCGAAGAAGGCCGGCATCCCGGTGATCACCGTGAACTCCGGCTCCGAGAAGTCCCAGCAGTTCGGCGCGCTCACCCACATCGGCCAGGACGAGACCATCGCCGGCGAGGCCGTCGGCGAGCAGCTCAACCAGCGCGGGAAGAAGCGGGCCGTCTGCGTCCTGCACGAGCAGGGCAACGTCGGCCACGAGCAGCGCTGCGAAGGCGTGAAGAAGACCTTCAAGGGCGACCTGCAGAACCTCTACGTCGAGGGCACCAACATGCCCAACGTGCAGTCGTCCATCGAGGCCAAGCTCCAGTCCGACAGGGACATCGACGCCGTCGTCACCCTCGGTGCCCCTTTCGCGCCCACCGCCGTCAAGGCCGCCGAGCAGGCCGGCAGCAAGGCCGAGGTCGACACCTTCGACCTCAACGCCAAGGTCGCCGACGCCCTCAAGGACGGCACGCTCGGCTTCGCCGTCGACCAGGACCCGTACCTCCAGGGCTACGAGGCCGTCGACCTGCTGTGGCTCTACAAGTACAACGCCGACATGCTCGGCGGCGGCCGCCCGGTCCTCACCGGTCCGCAGATCGTCACCAAGGACGACGCCAAGGCCCTGGCGACGTACACCAAGCGGGGCACCCGATGAGCGCCCCCACGGCCGCCCCCGTGCAGGACGCCACCGACGAGCGGCTGGTGCGCCGCTCGTACCTGCGCCGGCTGCTCGGCCGGCCGGAGCTCGGCTCGGTCGTCGGCGCCGTCGCCGTCTTCGTCTTCTTCTCGGTCGTCGCGAGCAGCTTCCTCCAGGCGTCCAGCCTGTCCACGGTGCTCTACGCCTCCTCGACCATCGGCATCATGGCGGTGCCGGTGGCGCTGCTGATGATCGGCGGCGAGTTCGACCTGTCGACCGGCGTGATGGTCACGACGTCGGCCCTGGTCTCGTCGATGTTCAGCTACCAGATGACGGCGAACGTCTGGGTCGGCGTGGGGGTCTCCCTCCTCGTCACCCTGGCCTTCGGCTTCTTCAACGGCTTCATGCTGACCCGCACCAAGCTGCCCAGCTTCATCATCACGCTGGGCACCTTCCTGATGCTGACCGGCCTGAACCTCGGCTTCACCAAGCTCATCAGCGGCACCGTCTCCAGCAAGACCATCGGTGACATGGAGGGCTTCGAGTCCGCCCGTACGCTCTTCGCCTCCCACCTGACGATCGGCGACGTCGACCTCCAGGTGACCATCCTGTGGTGGTTCGGCCTGGTCGCGCTGGCCACCTGGGTGCTGCTGCGCACCCGCGTCGGCAACTGGATCTTCGCGGTCGGCGGCGGCGCCGACGCGGCCCGCGCGGTCGGCGTGCCGGTCAACAAGACCAAGATCGGCCTGTACATGGCCGTCGCCTTCTGCGCCTGGATCTCCGGCCAGCACCTGCTGATGTCGTACGACGTGGTGCAGTCCGGCGAGGGCGTCGGCAACGAGTTCCTCTACATCATCGCGGCCGTCATCGGCGGCTGTCTGATGACCGGCGGCTACGGCTCGGCCATCGGGTCCGCGGTCGGCGCGTTCATCTTCGGCATGACCAGCAAGGGCATCGTGTACGCGCAGTGGAACCCGGACTGGTTCAAGTTCTTCCTCGGCGCGATGCTCCTCCTGGCGACCCTGCTGAACGCATGGGTCCGTAAGCGGGCGGAGGCGAAGAAGTGAGCGCGCTGGTCCAGCTGACGGACGTCAGCAAGTTCTACGGCAACATCAAGGCCCTCGAAGGGGTGTCCCTGGAGGTCCACGCGGGTGAGATCACCTGCGTCCTCGGTGACAACGGCGCGGGCAAGTCCACCCTCATCAAGATCATCGCGGGGCTGCACCGGCACGACGCCGGCAGCTTCGAGATCGAGGGCGAGGAGACGAAGCTCGCCTCGCCCAGGGAGGCCCTGGACCGCGGCATCGCCACGGTCTACCAGGACCTCGCGGTCGTCCCCCTGATGCCGGTCTGGCGGAACTTCTTCCTCGGCTCCGAGCCGACGAAGGGCACCGGCCCCTTCAAGCGCCTCGACGTGCGGAAGATGCGCGAGACGACGCGCACGGAACTGCTGCGCATGGGCATCGACCTGCGCGACGTCGACCAGCCCATCGGCACGCTCTCCGGTGGCGAGCGCCAGTGCGTGGCGATCGCCCGGGCCGTCTACTTCGGGGCGAAGGTCCTCGTCCTGGACGAGCCCACGGCGGCGCTCGGCGTCAAGCAGTCGGGCGTCGTCCTGAAGTACGTGGCGGCGGCCCGGGACGCGGGCCTCGGCGTGGTCCTGATCACCCACAACCCGCACCACGCGTACCTGGTCGGTGACCGCTTCGTCCTGCTCAAGCGGGGTGCGATGGCCGGCAGCCACGCGAAGTCGGAGATCGCCCTGGACGAGCTCACCCGCCAGATGGCGGGCGGCAGCGAACTCGACCAACTCAGCCACGAGCTGTCCCGTGCGGGGGGCTTGGATCCGAGCTGATGGGCGGCACGGCGGGGCCGGATCCCGCGCCCGCCGGCCGGGCGGGCGCGCCTGCGGCGCGGGGTTTCCCCCTCCCGCCCGCCCGTTACCCGGAAACGTGCCCCGGCCGCCGGTGGTGCGGGCTTCCGCCCACCGCCCGTCACCTTGGCAGCGCACGCCGGCCGGCGAGTGGCCGAGCCCACGGTTCCGAGCCATGGGCGGGCGGGAGGGAAGGGCCCGCCGCAGGCGGGCCACCGACAACGGCGCGGCACGGACCGCGCAGCGCCCCGCCACCGGGGACGCGGAGGCCCGGCCCCCGTCGTGCCGCGGCCCGGCCGCACGCGATGCGGCACGGACCGCGCAGCGCCCGACCACCGGCGAAAACGGACCGCGCAGCGCCCCGCCCACCGGGGAACACGGGCCGCCCGGCCCCCGTCGTGCTGCGGCCCCCGGCCGCACGCGATGCGGTACGGACCGCCTCCGTGAGGCACAATCGCACCGACCGTATCCACAGAGGCCCAGCCTCCCGATCCCGCAGGGACGACGACTCGTGCGAGCACGCCCCCGTACACCCGCCGGAGGCCACGCCGTGGCGGAGGTGCCGCGATGAGCATGTACCGCGACCTCCACCGGGGTACGGCCAGAGCGACCGTCCTGCGCACCGTCGGCACGCGCGAGCGCCGCTCGCACCTGACCGCGCCCCGCGTCCCCACCGTCGGGATCGACATCGGCGGCACCAAGGTCATGGCGGGCGTCGTGGACGCCGACGGCAACATCCTGGAGAAGCTCCGCACGGAGACCCCGGACAAGTCCAAGAGCCCCAAGGTCGTCGAGGACACCATCACCGAGCTGGTCCTCGACCTGTCCGACCGGCACGACGTGCACGCCGTCGGCATCGGCGCCGCGGGCTGGGTCGACGCCGACCGCAACCGCGTCCTGTTCGCCCCGCACCTGTCCTGGCGCAACGAACCGCTGCGCGACCGTCTCGCCGGCCGTCTCGCCGTCCCCGTCATGGTCGACAACGATGCCAACACCGCCGCCTGGGCGGAGTGGCGCTTCGGCGCCGGCCGCGGCGAGGACCACCTGGTGATGATCACCCTCGGTACGGGCATCGGCGGCGCCATCCTGGAGGACGGCCAGGTCAAGCGGGGCAAGTTCGGCGTCGCGGGCGAGTTCGGCCACATGCAGGTCGTGCCCGGCGGCCACCGCTGCCCCTGCGGCAACCGCGGCTGCTGGGAGCAGTACAGCTCCGGCAACGCCCTGGTGCGCGAGGCCCGCGAGCTGGCCGCCGCCGAGTCGCCGGTCGCGTACGGGATCACCGACCGCGTCGGCGGCAACATCGGCGAGATCACCGGCCCGCTCATCACCGAGCTGGCCCGGTCCGGCGACGCCATGTGCGTCGAGCTGCTCCAGGACATCGGTCAGTGGCTCGGCGTGGGCATCGCCAACCTCGCCGCCGCCCTCGACCCGTCCTGCTTCGTCATCGGCGGTGGCGTCAGCGCCGCCGACGACCTGCTGATCGCCCCCGCCCGGGACGCCTTCCGCCGCCACCTGACCGGCCGCGGCTACCGCCCCGAGGCCCGGATCGTCAAGGCGCAGCTGGGCCCCGAGGCGGGCATGGTCGGTGCCGCGGACCTGGCCCGGCTCGTCGCCCGCCGCTTCCGCCGGGCCAACCGCCGCCGCGTCGAGCGCTACGAGCGCTATGCCCAGGCGGGCCGCGGGTGACGCCCACCATGGAACAGGAACGCACCGCCGCACCCGAGGGCCCCCAGGGCCCCGGCGGCGGCCGCCGCTACCGCTGGGCCAAGCCCGTCATCGTCTTCCTGCTCATCGCCATCCCGGCCGGATACCTCTACATCTCCGCGATGCAGAGCCGCGGCGGCAGCGAGTCCAAGAAGGAACAGGCCGCCGCGTCCGGCCTGGAGGAGGGCTGGCCCTCCCGGCTCCAGCGCCGCATCTACGAGGTGTGGATCCCGCCGTACTCCGAGGACGTCGCCCACTACGAGACCAACTCGTGGAAGGCGAGCTCGCTGTACGTGCAGTTCACCACCACCCGCGACGGCCTGCAGAAGTTCCTCGCCCGGACCGGCAACGACATGGGCGACCTGGCGGACGGCGAGGTCACCATCGGCGAGGACGAGGCGGCCGAGGTCGGCTGGAACCTCGGCGCCGGACACCACTGGGCGGGCCTGGAGCTGGAGCACGACAAGCCCCAGCCGTCCCTGGAGATCACCGCCAATCTGGACAATCCGCAGTACCCGAAGGTCTACCTGGTCTCCACGACCACCCCTTGAGCCCACTCCACCGCCCCGGTGGATACCCGCCGGTCCGGTACTCGGCCCCTCGCCGGGCAGTACTGGCAAGGACATGACGGCCACCACTGGCAAGGACATGACGGCACGGGAACTCCCCGCGCGTGTGATCTGCCCTGGCCGGGCACAGCCCGCTCCTGCCGACCGTGATCGACAGCGCCTTTCCTCTGCGACGCCCGGCCCTCAGGTCGAGGCCGCCCGGCCGTCACCGGGCGAAGGCCGGGACGTCAGCCCGGCCAGGTAGTCGTCGAGAAGTTCGACCTGGTGGTGGGGCGGATACGCCCGCGGGGCGAACAGGGCCTGCACCACCAGGCCGAGCACGAAGGACTGGGCACCGGCCGCGATGCGCTCCGGGTCCCCGGCGGGCAGTTCGCCGAGCTGCTGGGCCGCCGCGACCAGATCGCGCAGCTTCTCGCGGCTCCGCGCGTACTTGCGGGCGTAGTCGCCGCTCAACTCGGGGTCGGCGAGCGCGGTGTCCCAGGAGGACACCCAGATCCGGTTGGTGTCGGTGGCCGCGGCCGTCAGCGGCAGGATGTCGAGCAGAGCGGCCCGTACGGCGGACAGGCCCTTCCCGGCAGCGCGCCGGGGGCGGGCGGCGCTGCGCTGTTCGAGCAGGTCCAGGGCGTGCGCGACCAGGTCGCGCTTGGCGGGGAAGTAGTGGGTGAGCAGGCCGGTGGTCGCGCCGAGCTCGGCGGCGACGGCGCGCAGGGTCAGTCCGCCGAATCCGTGCGCGGCCAGGACCCGCCACACCGCCTCGGAGACCTCGCGGCGGCGGGCTTCGTGATCTCCCTTGGTGCGTGGCATGCTGCTACCGTACATAGCCGTAACGTGTGTTGTGTGAATGTGGGGTCACCTTGTTCTCTCTTCCGCTGCGGGGCAACGCCCACCTCCGTCCGCTCGAGACCTGGCACGCCGAGGAGTTCGCCGACCATCTGGACCGGGCCCGCGAGCACATCCGGCCATGGGTCGGGCCGGCGTTCGTCACCGACGACCTCGACGGCGCGCGAGCCACACTGAGCCGGTACGCCGAGCGCCAGGCGGCGGATGGTGCCCGCCTCTACGGCATATGGCTCGATGGCACGCTGGTCGGCGGCGTGATGTTCGTGGACTTCAACGCCGCCATGGGCTCATGTGAGGTCGGCTGCTGGCTGGAGCCGGCCGCCGAGGGCCACGGCCTGATCACAGAGGCGTGCCGGCACCTGCTGGACTGGGCGTTCACCGCCCGGGGGATGCACCGCGCCGAGTGGCACTGCCGGGCCGACAACGAACGGAGCGCGGCGGTGGCCAAGCGGCTGGGCATGACGCTCGAGGGCGTGCGCCGCGAATACTGGCCCTACGGCGGCACCCGCCACGACAAGGAGGCCTGGGCGATCCTCGCTCCCGAATGGCGGGCCGACCGCGGGTGACCGGAGCGTCCGCCCGGCGGTACGGGCCCAGGGACGAGCTGCGCGTGCCGCCCGTCCGGCCCGCCGCAAGCTCGGGCACTCCCTCGCCTACTGCATGCCCGACGCCGACGTGCGACTCGTCGAGGTGACCGCCCGCTACCTGGCGTGGATCGCGGTCTTCGACGACGAAGCAGGCGAACCCCCCGCGGCTCGACGCCTGTCGAAGGGCTGGTGTGACCGCGGTCCTGCGTGGCGGCGCGCCCGCCGCGGACGCGCTGAACCTCCGTTCCCCGCTGCGCAGGAACCATCGAACCGTGCAGGAGTTCGGGCGACTGACAGCGCAGGTGGGCCGGGTCGTCAGCTCGGTCCGATGTGCTGTACACATGCCCGATGACCGCTTCTCAGTTCCGGCTTCGCTGCGTTGCCGAGCAGGAGTTCGTGCCCTGGGCACGCATGATTGCCGACACCTATGGCATGGATCGGTCGGAGGAGGAACTGGCCGATCAGCGAGCCGCGACGGATCTCGCTCGCACCCTGGCCGTGTTCGACGAGGGCGAGCCGGTCGCCGGAGCCTCTGTCTACAGCCGAATGCTGACCGTGCCCGGGGGCGTCCTGCCCGTGGCGGGGGTCGCCTCCGTGGGTGTGGCCCCGACGCATCGCCGCCGCGGCATCCTCACCTCGATGATGCGTGCCCAGCTGACCGACCTGTACGAGCAGCGGCGCGAGCCGATCGCCGCGCTCCGCCCCTCCGAGGCCGGCATCTACGGACGGTACGGCTACGGCCCCGCGACAGTCGGCAACCGGATGCGCTGCGACCGACGTGCCATGCGGTTCCGCCCTGATACCGACTTCGGCGAAGGGATCGTCCGTCTGAAGCACGCCGTCCAGGCCCGCCCCCTCCTGGAGAGGATCTACGACCGGGTCCGCACCGCCTCGGTCGGCTGGCCCGACCGACAGATGGCCCACTGGGCGGTGCGCCTCGCCGACTGTCCGCACCGGCGCGGTACGGCGACCTCGTTCCGGTTCGCTGTGCACCAGGAGCGCGACGGACGTGCCACCGGCTACGCAATCTACCGGCACAGCTCCGCGCCGGACGGGCTCGGAGGCGGTGCCGGGGTGGTGGAGGTGGCAGAGCTGGCGGCGTGCTCGCGCCAGGCATATGCGGCGCTATGGCGCTTCCTCGCCGGGATCGACCTGGTGACCTGGATCGACTACGAGGGCGCCGTGGACGAGTCTTTGCCCTACCTGCTGGTCGACCCGCGAGCGGTTCAGGGCGCACCGGTGGACCGTCTGTGGCTGCGGCCGGTCGACGTCGACAAGGCCTTGGCGGGCCGAAGTTACAGCCTTCCACTGGACCTCGTCCTGGACGTGCGGGACGACTTCTGCCCGTGGAACGGCGGGCGCCACCGGCTACAGGCGGAAGCAGGGAGCGCCATCTGCGAGCCCACGACCGCTCCGGCCGACATACGGCTGACGGCGGCGGAACTCGGCGCCGCCTTCCTCGGCGGCACCACGCTGACCGCCCTCGCGGCTGCCGGCCTCATCGAGGAACTGCGGCGCGGCGCCCTCTCCCTCGCCTCGACAGCTTTCCGCGGCGAACGCGAACCCTGGTACCCCGGCGGCTGGGCATTCCCGCTCTACTGAACAGTCCTTCGGACGCCGCGGACGTGCCCGGCGGACAAAGCCAGTACACCCCACGTCCGCGCCGGGATCAGCGCTCGTCGTGATGTCTGTGGCCCGGGTGCCGCAGGCGTACCCAGATATCCCTGGCGTGCCGGCCGGCCTCGGTCCGGCTGTCGGCGACCAGCAGCCGGGCCTCCTCCGACGTCTCCACCATCGGCCCCGAGCCGCGCAGCGGCCTGCCTGCTGTCTCGTGGAGGAAGAATGCCGAGGCGAGCCCGATCGCACCCGCCGCCATCAGGTAATACGCGGGGATCATGGCGTCGTGGGTGCTTTCGAGGAGAGCGGACACCGCCAGCGGAGTGGTGCCGCCGAAGAGTGACACGGAGAGGTTGTACGAGACGGACAGCGCCCCGTAGCGCAGTCGGGTCGGGAAGAGCGCCGGCAGCGTCGCGGCGGCGGTGCCCGCGAAGCACACCAGCAGCAGCCCGAGGATCAGGCAGCCGAGTGCCGGGAGGAGGGCACCGTCGGCGCGGACCAGGAGCATCGAGGGGATGGCGAGCGCGACCAGGGCGGCGCTGCCCGCCATGAACATCGGCCTGCGCCCCCAGAGGTCGGAGGAGCGGCCCACGACGGTGATGGTCAGGGCCACCAGGACCATGGTGGCGAGGATGAGCAGCTGTGCGGTCGTGGCGTCCTTGCCGAGCGTCTCGGTCATGTACGTCGGCAGGTACGAGGTGACCATGTAGCTGGTGACGTTGTAGACGACCACCAGTCCCATGCAGATCAGCACGGCGTGCCAGTGCCGGGTGAAGATCTCCTTCAGTCGCCCGTGACCGGACTGGCGCGCCTGTTCGGCGTCGTCCTCCCGGGAGCCGGTGGCGCCCGCCGCATCCGCCTGGGCGGCCTCGGCCCTCGCGCGGAAGGCGGGCGTCTCCTCGAGTCGCATCCGCATGTAGAGACCGATCAGCCCGAGGGGCCCGGCGACCAGGAAGGGCAGGCGCCACCCCCAGCCGGTCATGCCGTCGGTGCCGAGGACCGCGGTGAGCACCGTCACCAGACCGGATCCGAGCGCGTAGCCGACGAACGTACCGAAGTCGAGCCAACTGCCGAGGAATCCGCGGCGTGTATCGGGCGCGTACTCGGCGATGTACGTGGTGGCGCCGGCGTACTCACCGCCCGTGGAGAAGCCCTGCACCAGTCGGCAGACGAGCAGCAGCACGGGCGCGACGAATCCTGCCGTCGCGTAGGCCGGCAGGAAGCCGACGGCGAAGGTGCTCACCGCCATCATGATCATCGTGGCGGCGAGTACGCGCTGGCGTCCGATGCGGTCGCCGAGCGGGCCGAAGACCAGGCCGCCGAGCGGTCGGACGAGGAAAGCGGCCGCGAAGGTGGCGAAGGCGGCGACGACCTGCGCGCCGGACGAGCTGGAGGGGAAGAAGACCTTGCCCAGGGTGACCGCCATATAGGCGTACACGCCGAAGTCGAACCACTCCATCATGTTGCCCAGCGCGGCGGCCAGGACCGCGCGGCGTACCTCGGGAGGGTCGGTGACCGTGACGTCCTCGATGCTCAGCGGCCTCTTGCCATGCCTCAGCAGGGTGCGGAGCATGCGGTCGGTGCGCGCCGCGCCACCGCGCGCGGGGGCGGTGCGCCCGGGCTTCGGACTCTTCTTGCGAGGGGCGCTCACGGTCACCTGCCAACGGTTCGGGAAGCCAGGCGCCGGGGCTCCTGGGGTGTACGTGCGGTCACCGCCGACGGCGACGGCTCCCCGGTCGTGACCAGCCCTGGAGGGCAGGAGTTCACTGGTCCGACCGTCGTCGTGAGCCGGGGAGGACCGGCTCGCGGGCGCGGGCGTCCGTCGCGTCTCGCCGTCACGGGTTCTCACGGCTCCTGGTCCGGGTGACCGCGAGCAGTGCCATGTCATCGGTGATGCGGCCGCCGGCGTGGTGGGCCACATCGGCGAGAAGGGCATCGAGCAGCGCGTCCGGTCCGGGGAAGTCATGCCCGGTCAGCCTGGCGGCGGGATCGTAGAAGACCCCGGCGCGGTTCCGCGCCTCGGTGAGGCCATCGGTGTACAGCAGGAGAGTCGTCCCCGGAGGGAACGCCACCATGTCCGTCCGCCCCTCGTCGAAACCCGGCTCCGTCAGCGCCAGAGGAAGGGCCGGTTCGGAGGGTTCCACGCTGTGCACCTGGCCACCGCGCAGCAGCAGTGGTGCCGGGTGGCCGCGGTTGACCAGCCGCAGCGTATCGCCGGAGTGCGGGATCTCGGCCAGAACGCCGGTGACGAACCCCTCGATCCGCTCCAACCCCTCCCGCCGCTCCTTCTCCCGTAGCAGTGCCCGCTCCAGCCTGACCGCGACACCGAGGAGCGTGGGTTCCTCATCGGCGGCCTCCCTGAACACGCCCAGCGCCACAGCGACCGCCTGGACCGCCTCCAGGCCCTTGCCCCGTACGTCGCCGACAAGACAGCGCACGCCGTACGGAGTGTTCTGCACCCCGTACAGGTCACCACCGATCTGTGCGTCCTTCACAGCCGACTGGTAGCGCACGGCGGTCCGCAGGGTACCGATCGAGGCCGGCGGCTGTGGCAGCACCGCGCGCTGCACGGCGAGGGCGACGTTGCGTGCGGACTGCAGCCGCACGTCGCTGTAGTACATGAGGCGGTTGACGACGACGGCGATGGCCGAGACGGTCGCCACCGCTGCCAGCTCGCTTCGCCCACCGGAATCCTCGATGAAACCGAAGTGGGTGAGCAGCAAGAGGTCGGTGGCACAGGCAGCAATACCTGCCAGGATCGTCGCGCGCAGCGACAGCAGGGCGGCGGCGGCCATGGGTGCGGCCGTGTAGAAGGCCTCGGCACTGAAATGCGGAGAGGTGTGGTAATCGAGGAGGGCGCCTGCGACGAGCAGGAGGACGGGCAGCAGCAGGAGGTGGCGCAGGCACCAGCGCTTCACGGTGGTGCGCCCCGCGCTCGGTGCCCTCACGTGCCCGCTCCCGCTCTTTCGGTGCCGTGCAACAGTTCAAGCATCGTCGGGCCGGATTTCGGCTGCCAGTCCTGGGGCGGCTGTATGGGTACGCGCCGAGGCCGGCGGCCGGGCGCGCATGGGCACTGACGGGCCACGGCGCATCCACCTGCCCCTGTATTCGCACAAAGGTTCTATGGGTGGCGTAGGCTTGCGCACATGGCAGTCCAGCTCCAGGGATCACTGTTCGATCTCGCGGACGATGCCCATCTCGGCCGCCCGCTGGACGAGGCCCGCCGCACGTCGCTCGCACACGGCGCGTGGATCGATATCCTGCCCGGCTGGCTCCAGGGATCGGACCTCTTGTTCGAGGCCCTCGTGGAATCAGTGCCCTGGCGCGCCGAGCGGCGGCACATGTACGAGAACGTGGTGGCCGTCCCCCGCCTCCTCGCCCACTACGGCGAGGCCGAGGAACCCCCGCATCCGGTCCTGGCCGCGGCGCGGGACGCGCTGAGCGCGCACTACGCCGCCGAGCTCGGCGAGCCGTTCCGCACCCTGGGCCTGTGCTTCTACCGCGACGGCCGCGACAGCGTGGCCTGGCACGGCGACCGCATCGGCCGCGGCGACCGTGAGAACACGATGGTCGCCATCCTCTCCATCGGCGCCCCGCGCCCGCTGATGCTGCGCCCGCGTGGCGGTGGCGCCCCGCACATCCGGCAGCCACTGGGCCACGGCGACCTCATCGTCATGGGGGGCACCTGCCAGCGCACGTGGGACCACTCGATCCCCAAGACCACCAAGCCCGTGGGCCCGCGCATCAGCATCCAGTTCCGGCCGCGCGGCGTGGGATGAGACGCGTCGGGACCCGCACGGCCGGCGGCGCGCCCGGTCGCCGGCTCCGGGCCGTCTCCGTCGAGGAGCCTGGGCTGACCGCAGTCGGTCTGCTGGGGCCGCGCATCCTGTGGTTGGGCCCGCCGGCCCGGCAGCGCACAGGACAGCGCCACTGGCCGATCAGGGTGTTCCCCCGCCCTGATACGTCGTGTCCTCAATCGCAGCGGGTATGGAGTGGTGGCAGGAGTTCACGTGGACTAGAGGTGTGAGCAATGGTGTCGCGTTGTGCTGAGCAGAGCGTCCTGGTGCCGTTGCTCAAGGCGCGGTGGTTGCGTCAGACGTTCGTGCACTGGCCGTATGAGCCGCAGGCGGTGCAGGCCCTTCTTCCCGAGGGGCTGATCGCTGACACCTATGGCGAAAAGGCGTGGGTGAGTCTGACACCGTTCATCATGGAAGCCGTCCGTCCGGCGTGCGTGCCTCCCACGCCTTTCACCTTTCCCGAGACGAACCTGCGCACTTACGTTCGTTTGCCGGACGGACGGGAGGGCCTATGGTTCCTTTCCCTGGACGTCACCGCCCCTCTCATGCTGGCCGCCCGCATCATCGGTGTTCCCTACCACGTGGGCAATCTGCTGGTCCGGGAACACGGATCCGTCATCCGGTACACGGGGACGCGCCGCAGCGGGAATTCCTCGTACGATCTGGCCGTCCGCCCCGGTGCCCCGCTCGTCGCCGGCGGTCTCGACACATGGCTGACCTCCAGGTGGCGTGCCTTCAGCCGCAGCAACCGTGCGCTGTGGCAGACCCCCGTCCAGCATGAGCCGTGGCCCCTTCGGAGCGCGGCCGTGGAGAACATGGACCAGACGCTGACCACGTCGGCCGGTCTGCCGCCCCCGTCCGGCCCGCCTGTCGTCCACTTCTCGCCCGGAGTACGGCGTGTCCGTCTCGGAATTCCCCGACTGCTGAAACGACCTGACGTCACAGGTGCCGGATAAGAGTCCGCCACATTCTTCGACAGCATGTTCCGGTGCGCGCACGGTTACTGCAGGGCGTGGACAGCGGCGGTGAAGACACGTGGCAGCCGACAGGCCGCAGGGACGATCAACCGGGCAGTGACGGGGTACCGACAGGCCCTCAGGAGTGCTTCGGTCAGCAGTCGGTGGCGTCTGGTCCGGCGGGCCCAGGCCGCTTCGTAGGCGTGCGGCCGGCCGGTGGTCAGGCAGTGCACGGCGGCGCGGGCGGTGGCCAGGGCGAGGGCGACACCTTCGCCGGTCAGCGCGTCCACGTAGCCGGCGGCGTCGCCGACGAGCAGGACGCGTCCGGCCACTCTGCGGCGTACCCGCTGGCGCAGGGGCCCGGCGCCGCGCACCGTGCTGTCGGTGGGTCCGCTCAGCAAGGGCGCCAGGGCGGGGAAGGCGCTCAGATGGGTGTCGTAGCCGCCGCGTTCGTGGCTCAGCACGGCCACGCCCACCAGGTTTTCCGCGACGGGGGTGACGTAGGCCTCGCCGTGTCGCGACCAGTGGACTTCCACGAAGTCCGTCCACGGCGGGGTGCGGTAGTGGCGGCGCAGGCCGTAGCGGGCGGGGCCGGTGGCGGGCAGTTCCAGGTCCAGGGCGCGGCGGAGCGGTGAGTGGAGGCCGTCCGCGGCGATCAGCCAGCGGGCGGTCAGGCCCGCTGTGGTCACGCTGTCGGGGCTCTGGTGGACCGTGTCGGCCCGGCCCTGCACGAACCTGACTCCCAGGTCGCTCGCCCGCCGGTGCAAGGCGGCGTGCAAGACGGTGCGCCGTACGCCGAGCCCGGTCCGGTGGGAGAACCGTGCCTCGGCGCTGCGCGCCCCGTCGACGTACCGGATGCCGCGCAGGGCGTGTCCGGACACCTCGATGCCGAGCGAGCGCAGCGCCGCGACGCCGTGGGGCATGATGCCTTCACCGCATGCCTTGTCCACGGGGACCTGGCGCGGTTCGATCACTACGGGTTCCAGGCCGGCGAGGGCGGCGTGGATCGCGGCGGCGAGTCCGGCCGGTCCGCCGCCGGCCACCAGGACGTCGATCACGCGCGTGGGCTCATGGGCGCGGTGGCCGGGGCGGTGGGGGCCGCGGCGGTCAGGGCGGCCTCCTCGCAGCGGATGCGCACGGTCAGCAGCCAGGTGTTGAGTGCGGTGAAGGCGAGGGCGGTCACCCATGCCCCGTGGACCAGGGGCAGCGCCAGTCCTTCGGCCGCCACCGCCACGTAGTTGGGGTGGCGCAGCCATCGGTAGGGCCCGCCGGTCACGAGGGGGAGGCCGGGAACGACGAGGACCCGGGTGTTCCATTGCCGGCCCAGTGCTTGGACGCACCACCAGCGCAGCGCCTGGGCGGCGGCGACCATGCCCAGCATGACCCAGCCGAGGACTGGTGGGAAGGGCCGTCCGGCCAGGGAGGTTTCGAGCGGGCAGGCGGCCAGGAGCCCGGTGTGCAGGGCGACCATCAGCGGGTAGTGGCGGCCGTCGGCCGTGGCCGCGCCGCGGGCCCGGCTCCAGCGGGCGTTGCGGCGCGCGATGAGCAGTTCGGCGAGGCGTTCGGCCGCGACGGCGAGGACGAGAGCGGTGTACCAGGTCATGTGGCGTCGCCTACCAGCGCAGGAGGACGAGTTCGGAGCAGAAGCCGGGGCCCATGGCCAGGAGGAGCCCCGGGGAGCCGGCGGGTGGGCGGCGCAGGGCGAGGGTGTCGCGCAGGACGTGGAGTACCGAGGAGGAGGACAGGTTGCCGACGTCGGCGAGGTGGCGCCAGGTGAGTTCGAGCGCCCCCTCGGGCAGGTCGAGTGTCTCCGCGACGGTCCGGAGGATTTTCGGGCCGCCCGGATGGCACACCCAGGCGGTCACGTCCTTGGGCTTGAGGCCGTGTTCGGCGAGGAAGTCGTGGACGTCGTCGGCGAGGTGCCGGCGAACGATGTCCGGGACCGCCGGGTCGAGGACCACCCGGAAGCCGGAGGCACCGATCTCCCAGCCCATGGCGTGCTCGGTGTCGGGGTAGAGGCGGCTGCGTGTGGCCACCACCGCCGGTGCGGCCGGGCGGGGATGCCGCCGGGAGCCGCAAGCCACGACGGCGGCGGCACCGTCGCCGAACAGTCCGGTGGCGACCAGGTTCGCCACCGAGGGGTCGTCGCGCTGGAAGGTGAGGGAACACAGTTCGACGGAGAGCAGTACGGCGACGTGGTCGGGCCAGCCGCGCAGGTAGTCGTGAAGGCGGGCGAGTCCGGCGGCGCCCGCGACACAGCCGAGCCCGAAGACCGGCAGCCGTTTGACGTCCTGGCGCAGGCCCAGCCGGGTGACGAGCCGGGCGTCGATGGAGGGGGTGGCGATGCCGGTGACGGAGGTGCACATCAGCATGTCGACGTCGGTGGGCCGCAGCCCCGCCGCGCGCAGGGCGCCGCGTATCGCCTGGGCGCCCAGGTCGGTGGCGGCGCGGGTGAAGACGTCGTTGGCGGCGCTGAAGTCGTCCAGTCGGGCGTACTGCTCCAGGGGCAGCACCGTGTGGCGGGTGCGGACGGTCGTACTGGCGTGGAGGCGGTCCAGGACGCGGCGGTCGTCCCCCGGGCGCAGGCAGAGACCGGCGATGGTGTCGGTGATGGCCTGCTGACGGTGGCGATAGGGGGCGAGTACGCCGTGGACAGCTGCGATCGAGGTCGTCATGTGTGTCCCGCCTTGAGGCCGCTGGTGGGGCCCGAGGGGGCCATGGAGGTCGAGTGCCCTCTAAATGCGGTTGTAGTACTCCGTGTCGCCCATCCGGGGGCCCGCACTGCGGGGTGAGGCGATTTACGATCGCGGAGTGGAGAGCGAGGAGCGGCTGCGGCGTGGTGCCCCTGGCGCCCGGTGGGCGTGGCCGGCGGCGGCGCTGGCCGGGTCGTGCCACCTCGGGCCGGCGGTGGCGGTCACCGCCTTGGCGGCGGCTCTGGCCGTCTGCGCCGGGCATTCGGGGTCGGCATGCGCGCTGATCACGGCCGCGGTGCTGAGCGGTCAGTTGTCGGTCGGCTGGTGCAACGACGCCTTCGACGCGCGACGTGACGCCGCCGTCGGCCGCCGCAAGCCGGTCGCCGTCGGGGCGGTGCCCCGGGGCGTGGTGTGGACCGCCGCGTTCCTCGCGTTGGCGGTATGCGCGGTGCTGTCGCTGGTGTGCGGCCTGCTCGCCGGTCCGGTGCACCTGACGGGGGTCGCGGCGGCGTGGGCGTACAACCTGCGGCTCAAGGCCACGATGTGGTCATGGCTGCCGTATGCCGTGGGCTTCGCGAGTCTGCCCGCCTTCGTCACCCTCAGTACGCCGGACGGGGCCTGGCCGGCCTGGTGGGTCGTGACGGCCGGTGCCCTGCTGGGGGTGGGGGCGCACCTGGCCGACACGTTGCCGGACATCCCCGGCGACCTGGCGACCGGGGTACGAGGACTACCGCACCGGATGGGTCTCACCGGGACGCGCTGGGCGCTGCCTGTCCCCTTGGTGGCGGCGACCGCCGTCCTGTCGCTCGGTCCGCCGGGGCCGCCCGGTGGAGCGGAGGTGGCGGCCTTGGGCGGGGCGTCGGCGGCTGCCGTGACGGGTATGGCCCTCGCCCGGCGCGGAGGCCGGGCACCGTTCGCGGCCGCGGTGGTGGTCGCGGTGATGGACGTGGTGTTGCTGCTGGCCAGGGGCGGAGGCATGGTGTGAAGGCTCCGGCGTGCCGGTGGTCGGCGAACGGGAGGCCGCCGGCCCGATCCTGGGAGCCGCCCGGGTACGGACCGCCGGCGGTGCGTTGTGCCCCATCGTGTCCGAGGATGGTTCAGGCAGCGAGGAGGCAGGATGCGTCGAGGGCGCCGAGTGCTGGAGTGGTGGTCGCGAACCCGTGACGAGTACGAGCGAGGAGCGGAAGCAGGCGCCCGTGAAAGACCATTGGCAGGGTATGCCGTCCTGCTCGGCGGCTACACGGCATTCGTGGCCGCTGCCGCGGTGGCGGCCCGGCGGCGCGGGACCGCGCCCTCGAGGCCGGAGTTCACCGACCTGGCCTTGTTGGCCGTTGCGACGTTCCGAGTGAGCCGGACCCTGACCAAGGACCCCATCCTCGCCCCGCTACGGGCCCCCTTCACCACCTACCAGAGCCCGGCAGGGCCGGGGGAGGTCATGGAGGCACCACGGGCCGGCATGCTGCGCCATGCCATCGGTGAGCTTCTCACCTGCCCGTTCTGTATGACGCAGTGGACAGGAACGGCGGGGCTGGCCTGCCTCGCGTTCTTTCCCGAACCGACCCGGTGGGTGACATCGGGGCTCAGCGCCGTCGCAGCCGCCGACGCCCTCCAGCTCGGTTACGCCCAGCTCCAGCAGGCAGCACAGGAATGAAGCGGCGGGCGCAACAGGCCGCGCATACCTGATCATGGACCGGAGCGGCCTCCGTCACGTACGCCTGTACGATGCCCGCGCCGCGTGCCTCACGTACGTGGCGGAAAAGGGGGTGCTGGATCACCTCCTGGCCCGGTGGTCCGGCCACACGAACGTCCGTACGACGAAGAAGTGGCACATGAAGCCGGGCGTGGACGACCTCCGTCCTGCGGCGGAAACCTGGGGTGGCTTGGTGGAGGCCACTACCCCCGTCGGTGAGACTTTGTGAGGTGTGGGAGCGTGAGCGGGTGAGTGAGACGAACGCCGAGACCCTGCAATACCGCTTTGACGGGCCAGAAGACGCCCCGACCCTGATCCTGGGCCCGGCCCTCGGTACTACATGGCACATGTGGGACCGGCAGATACCGGAGCTGACCCGCCACTGGCGCGTGTTCCGCTTCGACCTGCCCGGTCACGGCGGCGCCCCCGCCGGGCCCGCACCGGCCGTCGGCGACCTCACCGACCGG
>NZ_JAGGOL010000072.1:0-587 GCF_018614525.1 Streptomyces sp. ISL-11 | reverse complement strand
GCGCGGTCGGCGCCGACCTCGCCCTGCGCCACCCGCACCGGCTCGCCTCCCTCGCCCTCGTGGCCGCCTCCGCCCGCTTCGGCACGGCGGACACCTGGCGCCAGCGCGGCGAGACCGTCCGTGCGAACGGACTCGACCCGATCGCCCGCTCCGCGCCCGAGCGCTGGTTCACCCAGAACTTCGCGGTCGCCCAGCCCGCCATCGTCGACTGGGCCGTGCAGATGGTGAACACCACCGACCCCGGCTGCTACGTCGCCGCGTGCGACGCCCTCGCCGCCTTCGACGTACGGGCCGAGCTGGGCCGGGTCGGCGTGCCCACGCTGGTCCTCGTCGGCGCCGACGACCGGGTCACCCCGCCCGCCGACGCCCGGGTCCTGGTCGCCGGGATCCACGACGCGCGCCTGGCCGTCGTTCCCGGCGCCTCGCACCTCGCGCCGGTCGAGCAGCCGGCGGCCGTCACGGATCTGCTGGTGCGCCACTTCACGACGGCCTGGCAGCTGTCCACCCCGCCCCCGCCGGCGGCCGGCGCGACCCCCGCGCCCGCCCCGGGCCCCGCGACGCCGTCCGTGCCCGCGCCGGCGGTGACG
>NZ_JAGGOL010000071.1:10050-56238 GCF_018614525.1 Streptomyces sp. ISL-11 | reverse complement strand
CACCTGGGCCGAGGGCCGGGCCGCCGGCGTCCGCGACGCCGTCACCGAACACGCCAGCGGCACCGACGTCAACGGCCTGCCCGGCGCCCTGGCCATCGTCGCCCTCGCCGCGCTCGTCGCCGTCTTCGCCGTCCGCGGCGTCTGGCGCACCGTCGTCGCCGCGCTGCTCGCCCTCAGCGGCGCCGGCGTCGCCGCCGCCTCCGTCGCCGGCGCCCTCGACACCTCCGCCCTCGCCGAGAAGGCCGCCAGGACCAACGGCCTCACCGGCACCGCCGTCACCGGCGTCACCCACACCGCCTGGCCCTGGGTCGCCCTCGCCGGCGGCGTCCTGCTGCTCCTCGCCGGGCTCCTCGCCCTGCGCCACGGCCGCGACTGGCCCACCATGTCCAGCCGCTACGAGCGCGACGGCACCCCCCGCCTCCGGGCCCGCCGCACCGCCCCCGACCCCGAGCGCCCCGAGGAGCTGTGGAAGGCCCTCGACCGTGGCGAGGACCCCACCCGGGACGCCCGGCCGTGACTCGGCCGTGACACGCCCCACCCCAGATCGAGGCGGCCGCCGACGTCGGGGACAATGACCATGAGCGTTCTCCGCGCCCGCGGGCGCGCCCACAGCAACGAGGAGTCATAGTCATGGCGGGTACCAGCCACGGACACACCCCGGCCGCCTGGACCGGTGTCACGATCGCCTTCATCGGCTTTTGCGTCGCCGGCGCGTTCATGGTGGCGGCCAAGCCGGTCGGGTTCTGGGCGGGCATCGGCGTGATCGCCCTCGGCGGCATCGTCGGCGGCATCATGCGCATGATGGGGATGGGCATGGCCCCCAAGGGCGGCAGCACGGCCAAGCGGGAGCCGCAGGCGCAGCCCCAGGGCTGACCGGCACCCCACCCACGCACCGAAGGCGCGGTCCGGGCCCGTACGGCCGAACGTACGGAACTCCGGGCTGCGCCTTCGCGCCGTCCGGCGGAGACTTCCCCGTATGCCGGACCGCACCGACGGCCCGCCGGAGGGCCGCGCCGACAACCGCGCGCACGTCCCCTCGCCGGGCACCGCGCCCGGACACCCCGCGCGCCGCCTGGCCGCCCCGCTCGGCGTCGCCGCCGCCCTCGGCACGGCCGTCGCCTATGTCGGCGCCGTCGACCCCAACCGGCCCGGCCACTACCCCGCCTGCCCCCTGCTGCGCCACACCGGCCTGTACTGCCCCGGTTGCGGCGGACTGCGCAGCATCCACGCCCTGTGCCACGGCGACCTCACCGCCGCGCTGGGCGCCAACGCCCTCGCCGTCGCCGGATACGCCGCCTGCGCCCTCCTGTGGCTCCTGTGGTGCGCCAGGGCCCTGCGGGGAGGAGGCGGGACGGCACCCCCGCGGCGCCCCGCCCACTGGTGGACGCTGGGCGCGCTCGTCCTGGCCTTCACCGTCCTGCGGAACCTGCCGTTCGGATCCTCGCTGGTCCCGTAGGACTTCCCGCCCCGTCCCCGCGCGGTCACCCCGCCGTCCCACGCGGTCTTCCCGTAGGCGCCCCGCGGGTGTCCACTGGGCATCCACGTTGTGGGACGTGCGTCAACCGGATGCGAAACCTTCGCCCTCCGGCAAGTACCATCGCAGTGCCTGGTGAGGAAGATTCGACATTTCCCGCCGCACCAGCCCAGACCATCCGAGTCCGGAAGGGGGCCGCTCGCGTGAGTGTGCTCGACGAGATCATCGACGGAGTCCGTGCCGACCTCGCGGAGCGGCAGGCGCGCGTCACCCTCGACGAGCTCAAGGAGCGGGCTGCCAAGGCCCCGCAGGCGAAGGACGGCGTCGCCGCCCTCCGCGGCGAGAACGTCAACGTGATCTGCGAGGTCAAGCGCTCCAGCCCCTCCAAGGGCGCGCTCGCCGCGATCGCGGACCCCGCCGGCCTGGCCGCGGACTACGAGGCCGGTGGCGCGGCCGTCATCAGCGTCCTGACCGAGCAGCGCCGCTTCGGCGGCTCGCTCGCCGACCTGGAGGCCGTCCGCGCCAAGGTCGACATCCCGATCCTGCGCAAGGACTTCATCGTCACGGCCTACCAGCTGTGGGAGGCCCGCGCCTACGGCGCCGACCTGGTGCTGCTGATCGTCGCCGCGCTGGAGCAGGAGGCCCTCGTCTCCCTGATCGAGCGGGCCGAGTCCATCGGACTCACCCCCCTGGTCGAGGTGCACGACGAGGAGGAGGTCCAGCGCGCGGTGGACGCCGGCGCCCGGATCATCGGCGTCAACGCCCGCAACCTCAAGACCCTCGAGGTCGACCGCGGCACGTTCGCCCGCGTCGCACCCGAGATCCCGGACCACATCATCAAGATCGCCGAGTCCGGGGTGCGCGGCCCGCACGACCTGATCGCCTACGCCAACGACGGCGCCGACGCCGTGCTGGTGGGCGAGTCCCTGGTGACCGGCCGCGACCCCAAGGGCGCCGTCGCCGACCTCGTCGCCGCCGGGGCGCACCCCGCGCTGCGGCACGGCCGGGGCTGACCGGGATGAGGACGTACGCACGGCTCGCCCGCGGCTGCAGGCCACGTGGCTGCCGTGCGCCCGCGCGGCGCGTTCTGGGGCGTCGCGTGCGGTATCACATCGGCTGTGAGCCCGGGCAGATCAACGGGATGCGATGGCGCGGCGGCGCGTCGCGCTAGTCGATCGCCATTGCCGGGTGCGGCGCCTCTGCGCCTGCGGCGGGCTTTTCCCGCCCACCCACCCGTTGCCCAGCACCTCATTACCTGTCCGAGGAGTACGTACGTGTCCTCTGAATTCTTTGTTCCGGACCCGGAGGGTCATACGCCGAGTGCCGAGGGTTACTTCGGCGCCTTCGGCGGCAAGTTCATCCCCGAGGCCCTCGTCGCCGCCGTCGACGAGGTCGCCGAGGAGTACGAGAAGGCCAAGGCCGACCCCGCCTTCGCGGCCGAGCTCAACGACCTGATGGTCAACTACACCGGCCGCCCCAGCGCCCTCACCGAGGTGCCGCGCTTCGCCGGCCACGCCGGCGGCGCCCGGGTGTTCCTCAAGCGCGAGGACCTCAACCACACCGGCTCGCACAAGATCAACAACGTGCTGGGCCAGGCGCTGCTCACCCAGCGCATGGGCAAGACCCGCGTCATCGCCGAGACCGGCGCCGGCCAGCACGGCGTCGCCACCGCCACCGCCTGCGCGCTCTTCGGCCTGGAGTGCACCATCTACATGGGCGAGGTCGACACCGAGCGCCAGGCGCTCAACGTCGCCCGGATGCGGATGCTCGGCGCCGAGGTCATCGCCGTGAAGTCCGGCAGCCGCACGCTGAAGGACGCCATCAACGAGGCGTTCCGCGACTGGGTCGCCAACGTCGACCGCACCCACTACCTCTTCGGCACGGTCGCCGGCCCGCACCCGTTCCCGGCGCTGGTCCGCGACTTCCACCGGGTCATCGGCGTCGAGGCCCGCCGCCAGATCCTGGAGCGCGCCGGCCGCCTGCCGGACGCCGCCGTGGCCTGCGTCGGCGGCGGCTCCAACGCCATCGGCCTCTTCCACGCCTTCCTGCCCGACACCGGCGTCCGCCTCGTCGGCTGCGAGCCCGGCGGGCACGGCCTCGCCACCGGCGAGCACGCCGCCACCCTCACCGCCGGAACCCCCGGCATCCTGCACGGTTCCCGCTCGTACGTCCTGCAGGACGAGGACGGCCAGATCACCGAGCCCTACTCGATCTCCGCCGGCCTCGACTACCCCGGCATCGGCCCCGAGCACTCGTACCTGAAGGACACCGGCCGCGCCGAGTACCGGGCCGTCACCGACGACGACGCCATGCAGGCGCTGCGGCTGCTCTCGCGCACCGAGGGCATCATCCCGGCGATCGAGAGCGCCCACGCGCTCGCCGGCGCGCTGGAGCTCGGCCGGGAGCTCGGCCCCGACGGGCTGATCCTGGTGAACCTCTCCGGGCGCGGCGACAAGGACATGGACACGGCGGCCCGCTACTTCGGGCTGTACGACGAGGGGGCGAAGTGAGCGGCACCATCGATCTGTTGAGCGGCGTCCTGGCCAAGGCCGGGGCCGAGAACCGCGCCGCCCTCGTCGGCTACCTCCCCGCCGGCTTCCCGACCGTCGACGACGGCGTACGCGCCGTCACGGCGATGCTGGAGGGCGGCTGCGACATCGTCGAGGTCGGGCTGCCGCACAGCGACCCCGTCCTTGACGGCCCGGTCATCCAGACCGCCGACGACATCGCCCTGCGCGGCGGCATCAAGATCGTCGACGTGATCCGCACGGTCCGCGAGGCGCACGCCGCGACGGGCGCGCCCGTGCTGTGCATGACCTACTGGAACCCCGTCGACGCCTACGGCGTCGAGCGGTTCGCCGCCGACCTCGCGGCGGCCGGGGGAGCGGGCTGCATCCTGCCCGACCTGCCGGTCGAGGAGTCCGAGGTCTGGCGCAAGGCCGCCGACCAGCACGGCCTGGCCACCGTGTTCGTCGTCGCCCCGAGCAGCCGCGACGAGCGGCTCGCCAAGATCACGGCGGCGGGCAGCGGCTTCGTCTACGCGGCCTCGCTGATGGGCGTCACCGGCACCCGCGAATCCGTCGGCCAGGAGGCACAGGACCTGGTGCGCCGCACCCGGGCCGTGACCGACCTGCCCGTCTGCGTCGGCCTCGGCGTCTCCAACGCCGAGCAGGCGCGGGAGGTAGCGCAGTTCGCCGACGGTGTCATCGTCGGCTCGGCCTTCGTCAAGCGGCTGCTGGACGCCCCCGACCTGGAGGCCGGCCTGGCCGCCGTCCGCACTCTGGCGGGTGAACTCGCCGAGGGCGTACGCGGGCGTTCGTAACTCTTTTGAAGGAACCGACGACCGGGGGCGCGCAGGCCGCGCCCCCGGTTCGTTGTACCGGGACGTGAGCCAGAAGAACCCTGAGGGGAAGCGCACCGCCCGTGAGCGGCTGCAGGAACAGCGCCAGAAGGAAGAGGCCCGGACCAAGCGCCGGCGGGCCCTGATCGCGGGCGCGGTCGTGGTCGCGGTCCTGGGCGTCGGCGCCGGCATCGGCGCCCTGGTGGCCAACGCGGGCAAGAGCAAGAAGGAGACGGCCGGCCCGCTGGTCGCGCCCCAGGGCGCCACCGGCAAGGACACCGTCACCGTCCCGGTCGGCAAGGCCGCGGCCAAGTCCACCCTGACCGTCTACGAGGACTTCCGCTGCCCCGGCTGCGGCCAGTTCGAGGTCGGCTTCCGCGACACCGTCCGCGACCTGGAGAAGAAGGGCCGGCTCAAGACCGAATACCACCTGGTCACGCTGATCGACAAGAACCTCGGCGGCAAGGGGTCCCTCAACGCCGCCAACGCGGCGGCCTGCGCCCAGGACGCCGGGAAGTTCGCCGAGTACCACGACGCGCTCTACAAGAACCAGCCCCCCGAGACCGACGACGCCTTCGGCAAGAAGTCGCGCCTGATCGAGCTGGCCGGGCAGGTCCAGGGCCTGGACACGCCGGCCTTCCGCACGTGCGTCGAGGACGGCACCCACGACAGCTGGGTGAAGAAGTCCCACGACGCGTTCGGCAAGTCCTCCTACCACGCGACCCCGACCGTCCTCCTCGACGGCAAGGACGTCTACGGCGACCAGAGCAACCCGCTGACCCCCGACAAGCTGCGTCAGATGGTCACGTCCGGGACCAAGGGCTGAGGGCGTTACGCAGCTGTTGCTCCGGGTGGGTTGCCGTGCGCGCGTCCCGGCAGGGTAGCGTCGGTGCTGCCATGGACATCGCTTACATTCCCAGCCCGTCGACCGGGGTGGTCCATCTCGGACCCGTCCCGCTGCGCGGCTATGCCTTCTGCATCATCATCGGCGTCTTCGTCGCCGTCTGGCTCGGCAACCGGCGCTGGATCGCGCGCGGCGGCCGGGCGGGCACGGTCGCCGACATCGCCGTGTGGGCGGTGCCCTTCGGGCTCGTCGGCGGACGGCTCTACCACGTGATCACCGACTACGAGCTGTACTTCGGTGAGGGGCGCGACTGGGTCAACGCCTTCAAGATCTGGGAGGGCGGCCTCGGTATCTGGGGAGCGGTCGCGCTCGGCGCGGTCGGCGCGTGGATCGGCTGCCGCCGCCGCGGCATCCCGCTCCCCGCCTGGGCGGACGCGCTCGCCCCGAGCCTCGCGGTGGCCCAGGCGATCGGCCGCTGGGGCAACTGGTTCAACCAGGAGCTGTACGGCAAGAGGACCGACCTGCCGTGGGCCCTGAAGATCGACGCGGACCCGGCGATCGGGCGGATCGCCGGTACGTACCACCCGACGTTCCTGTACGAGTCGCTGTGGTGCCTGGCCATCGCGGGCCTGGTCATCTGGGCGGACCGCCGCTTCACCCTGGGGCACGGGCGGGCCTTCGCGCTGTACGTGGCGTCGTACACCGTGGGCCGCTTCTGGTTCGAGTACCTGCGCGTGGACGACGCGCACCACGTCCTGGGCCTGCGGCTCAACGGCTGGACGTCGATCGTGGTCTTCATCGCGGCGGTCGTCTACATGGTGATCTCCGCGAAGCGGTGCCCTGGCCGGGAGCTCGTGGTGGAACCGGGTGCCGTCGAGGACGGCGAGAAGGCGGAGTCGGGCTCCCCGGAGCCGAAGAAGCTCTGACGCGGCGTATCAGGCCCCCACGGAAGGCTTTCCGGCACCGCCGGACTCCTCCGCGGGGGCCTTTCGCCGTCGCGGCGGGAAGTGAGCGGGCGCTGCGGGCCGTGTCGTGTGCACCACCGCTGTGCGGTGGTGTCCTCAATCGCCCGACGGGCTGCTGTGTTGTGTCCTCAAGCGCCGGACAGGCTGAAGCGGCTGAGCCCAGCCGAATCAAGCCCGTCCGGCGCTTGAGGACGCGCCCGCAGGGCGCCCGCCGCCGCAGGCGGCAAAGTAGCCCGCAGCTGCGCGACCCGTGCCGAACTGGCCGCTCCGTACGACGACTTTCGCCCGGCCCACAGCAAAACCGCAGGTCACAGAGGTAAGTTCGGCCTTCCTTGCTAGCGCCGCGCCCCTCTTCGTGCGTACCTTCGACCCAGGGGGCGAGCGACAAGGCCCGTACCCCCTTGGGGAAAGGGAGCACCCGGAGAGATGTCTGTCCTGGAAGCCGTCGCGGCACCGCACATCGCGCATCGCGACAACCACACGCACCGCGATGTGAACGGCGGCTGGCTGCGGCCCGCCGTCTTCGGTGCGATGGACGGGCTCGTCTCCAACGTCGCCCTGATGACCGGCGTCGCCGGTGGTTCCGCCTCCTCCCAGGCGATCGTGATCGCCGGCATGGCCGGCCTCGCGGCGGGCGCGTTCTCCATGGCCGCCGGTGAGTACACCTCCGTCGCCTCGCAGCGCGAGCTCGTCCTCGCCGAGCTGGAGATAGAGCGGCGGGAACTGCGCAAGCACCCCGCCGACGAGCAGGCGGAGCTCGCCGCGCTCTACGAGTCCCGCGGCGTCGAACCGCTCCTCGCGCGCGAGGTCGCCCGGCAGCTGTCCAGCGACCCCGAGCAGGCCCTGGAGATCCACGCCCGCGAAGAGCTCGGCATCGACCCGTCCGACCTGCCGTCGCCGACGGTCGCCGCCGTGTCGTCCTTCGGCTCCTTCGCGCTGGGCGCCCTGCTGCCCCTGCTGCCCTACCTGCTCGGCGCCACCGAGCTGTGGCCCGCCGTGCTGCTGGCGCTGCTCGGGCTCTTCGCCTGCGGGGCCGTCGTGGCCCGGGTGACGGCCCGCTCCTGGTGGTTCAGCGGACTGCGCCAGCTGGTGCTGGGCGGCGCGGCCGCGGGTGTGACTTACATCCTCGGTATTGCCTTCGGCACCGCCCTGGGGTGATGCTTTATGCGGGCCCCCGCATAACGTACGCGTTACCTCGCGGTTTCAAGCCCTCGACGATCGGGCACAATCCGGAAGCGCAGCGGGCAACGCCGCCCGCTCTGCGCTGTGCCCGGCGCGGCCGGGCCCGGTGATCCCACGCTCCCCAGGGGCCGCCACCTCGTCAGCAGTGTCCACATGCTGGACCGCAGCTTCCGCTTTCTGAGAAGCGCGCCATCATGTGAAACTGCACCGAATTCTCAGCAGAGGGCCAACGTCGTCCCTCGGCACATGCACACGCCATGACTGCCAGACGACGACGGGAGAGCCGATGCGCCCCTTTATTGCCGCATCCCACCCCGCCCAGCAGGGGATGTACGACCCGCGCAATGAGCACGACGCCTGCGGCGTGGGCTTTGTCGCGACCCTCACCGGCGAGGCGAGCCACGCGCTCGTGGAGCAGGCACTCACCGTCCTGCGGAACCTCGAACACCGCGGTGCCACCGGCTCCGAACCCGACTCGGGCGACGGCGCGGGCATCCTCCTCCAGGTCCCCGACGCCTTCCTCCGCGAGAGCGTCGCCTTCCCGCTCCCCGAGGCCGGCGCGTACGCCGTCGGCATCGCCTTCCTCCCCGCCGAGGACGCCGCCGCGGACGCCGCCGTCTCGCACATCGAGACGATCGCGGCCGAGGAGGGCCTCACCGTCCTCGGCTGGCGTGATGTCCCCGTCGCCCCCGAGCTGCTCGGCAACGGCGCCCGCGCCACGATGCCCGCCTTCCGGCAGCTGTTCGTCGGCGACGGTGTGAGCGAGGGCCTGGCCCTCGACCGCAAGGCGTTCGTCCTGCGCAAGCGCGCCGAACGCGACGCCGGCGTCTACTTCCCCTCGCTGTCCGCGCGGACCATCGTCTACAAGGGCATGCTCACCACCGGTCAGCTGGAGCCGTTCTTCCCGGACCTCTCCGACCGCCGCTGCGCCACCGCCATCGCGCTGGTCCACTCCCGCTTCTCCACCAACACCTTCCCCAGCTGGCCGCTCGCCCACCCCTACCGGTTCGTCGCCCACAACGGTGAGATCAACACCGTCAAGGGCAACCGCAACTGGATGCGGGCCCGCGAATCCCAGCTGGCCTCCGGCCTGTTCGGCTCCGCCGAGAGCCTGGAGCGGACCTTCCCCGTCTGCACCCCGGACGCCTCCGACTCCGCCTCCTTCGACGAGGTCCTGGAGCTGCTCCACCTCGGCGGGCGTTCGCTGCCGCACAGCGTGCTGATGATGATCCCCGAGGCATGGGAGAACCACGCCTCCATGGACCCGGCACGCCGCGCCTTCTACCGGTACCACTCCACCCTGATGGAGCCCTGGGACGGACCGGCCTGTGTCACCTTCACCGACGGCACCCTCGTCGGCGCCGTTCTCGACCGCAACGGCCTGCGCCCGGGCCGCTACTGGGTCACCGACGACGGCCTCGTCGTCCTGTCCTCCGAGGTCGGCGTCCTGGACATCGACCCCGCCAGGGTCGTCCGCAAGGGTCGCCTCCAGCCCGGCCGGATGTTCCTCGTCGACACCGCCGAGCGCCGCATCATCGAGGACGACGAGATCAAGGCCGGACTGGCCACCGAGAAGCCCTACGGCGACTGGCTGGAAGCCGGCCTGATCGGCCTCGCCGACCTGCCCGAGCGCGAGCACATCGTGCACACCCACGCCTCGGTCACCCGCCGCCAGCAGACCTTCGGCTACACCGAGGAAGAGCTGCGCGTCATCCTCGCGCCCATGGCCAAGGCCGGCGCCGAGCCCATCGGCTCGATGGGCACCGACTCGCCGATCGCGGCCCTCTCGGAGCGCCCCCGGCTCCTGTTCGACTACTTCACCCAGCTGTTCGCGCAGGTCACCAACCCGCCGCTGGACGCCATCCGCGAGGAGCTCGTCACCTCGCTGGTCTCCTCCCTCGGCCCCCAGCGCAACCTCCTGGACCCCACCGCGGCCTCCTGCCGTAGCGTCACCCTGCCCTTCCCGGTCATCGACAACGACGAGCTCGCCAAGCTCATCCACATCAACGCCGACGGCGACCTGCCGGGCCTGAAGGCCGCCACCCTCTCGGGCCTCTACCGGGTCGGCGGCGGCGCCCAGGCGCTCGCCGCCCGGCTGGCGGACATCCGCGCCGAGGTCGACGCGGCCATCGCCGACGGCGCCCGTCTGATCGTCCTCTCCGACCGGCACTCCGACGCCGAGCACGCCCCGATCCCCTCGCTGCTGCTGACCTCCGCCGTCCACCACCACCTCATCCGCACCAAGCAGCGCACCCAGGTGGGCCTGCTGGTCGAGGCCGGTGACGTCCGCGAGGTCCACCACGTCGCGCTGCTGATCGGCTACGGCGCCGCCGCCGTCAACCCGTACCTGGCCATGGAGTCCGTGGAGGACCTCGTGCGCGCCGGCACGTTCCTGACGGACATCGAGCCCGAGGACGCCATCCGCAACCTCATCAAGGCGCTCGGCAAGGGCGTCCTGAAGGTCATGTCCAAGATGGGCATCTCCACCGTCGCCTCCTACCGCGGCGCCCAGGTCTTCGAGGCCGTCGGCCTCGACGAGACCTTCGTGGACACCTACTTCCACGGCACCGCCAGCAAGATAGGCGGCGCCGGCCTGGACGTCGTCGCCCAGGAGGTCGCCGCCCGGCACGCCAAGGCGTACCCGGCCACCGGCATCGCCGCCACCCACCGCCGGCTGGAGATCGGCGGCGAGTACCAGTGGCGCCGCGAGGGCGAGCCGCACCTCTTCGATCCCGACACCGTCTTCCGGCTCCAGCACTCCACCCGCGCCCGCCGCTACGACATCTTCAAGCAGTACACCGAGCGCGTGAACGAGCAGTCCGAGCGGCTGATGACGCTGCGCGGCCTCTTCGGCTTCACCAGCGACCGCGAGCCCGTGCCGCTGGACGAGGTCGAGTCCGTCGGCGAGATCGTCAAGCGCTTCTCCACCGGCGCCATGTCCTACGGATCGATCTCGCGCGAGGCCCACGAGACGCTCGCCATCGCCATGAACCAGCTCGGCGGCAAGTCCAACACCGGCGAGGGCGGCGAGGACCCCGACCGCCTCTACGACCCCGCCCGCCGTTCCAGCATCAAGCAGGTCGCCTCCGGCCGCTTCGGCGTGACCAGCGAATACCTGGTCAACTCCGACGACATCCAGATCAAGATGGCCCAGGGCGCCAAGCCCGGCGAGGGCGGCCAGCTGCCCGGCCACAAGGTCTACCCCTGGGTCGCGAAGACCCGGCACTCCACCCCGGGCGTCGGCCTGATCTCACCGCCCCCGCACCACGACATCTACTCCATCGAGGATCTCGCCCAGCTGATCCACGACCTGAAGAACGCCAACCCCGCGGCCCGCATCCACGTGAAGCTGGTCTCCGAGGTCGGCGTCGGCACGGTCGCGGCGGGCGTCTCCAAGGCCCACGCCGACGTCGTCCTGATCTCCGGCCACGACGGCGGCACCGGCGCCTCGCCGCTCACCAGCCTCAAGCACGCCGGCGGCCCCTGGGAGCTCGGCCTCGCCGAGACCCAGCAGACCCTGCTGCTCAACGGCCTGCGCGACCGCATCGTCGTGCAGACCGACGGCCAGCTCAAGACCGGCCGCGACGTGATCATCGCCGCCCTCCTGGGCGCCGAGGAGTTCGGCTTCGCCACCGCCCCGCTGGTCGTCTCCGGCTGCGTCATGATGCGCGTCTGCCACCTCGACACCTGCCCCGTCGGTATCGCCACCCAGAACCCCGTGCTGCGCGAGCGGTTCTCCGGCAAGGCCGAATTCGTCGTCAACTTCTTCGAGTTCATCGCCGAGGAGGTCCGCGAGCTCCTCGCTGAGCTGGGCTTCCGCACCCTCGAAGAGGCCGTCGGCCACGCCGAACTCCTCGACACCACCCAGGCCGTCACCCACTGGAAGGCCCAGGGCCTGGACCTGGCACCCCTGCTGCACGTCCCCGAGCTGCCCGCCGGCGCCGTGCGCCACCGCGTCACCGAGCAGGACCACGGCCTGGCCAAGGCGCTCGACAACGAGCTCATCGAGCTCGCCACCGACGCCCTCGCCGTCGACTCCGCCGAGCAGGCCCGCCCCGTACGCGCCCAGGTCCCCATACGCAACATCAACCGCACCGTCGGCACGATGCTCGGCCACGAGGTGACCAAGAGGTTCGGCGGCGCCGGACTGCCCGACGACACCATCGACATCACCTTCACCGGCTCCGCCGGCCAGTCCTTCGGCGCCTTCCTCCCGCGCGGCATCACCCTGCGCCTGGAGGGCGACGCCAACGACTACGTCGGCAAGGGCCTCTCCGGCGGCCGGATCGTCGTCCGCCCCGACCGTGGCGCCGACCACCTCGCCGAGTACTCCGTCATCGCCGGCAACACCCTCGCCTACGGCGCCACCGGCGGCGAGCTCTACCTCCGCGGCCGCGTCGGCGAACGGTTCTGCGTTCGCAACTCCGGCGCCACCGTGGTCTCCGAGGGCGTGGGCGACCACGGCTGCGAGTACATGACCGGCGGCCGCGCCGTCGTCCTCGGCGAGACCGGGCGCAACTTCGCGGCCGGCATGTCCGGCGGCGTCGCCTACGTCATCGACCTCGACCCCGACAACGTCAACAAGGAGCTGGCCGGCGCCGTCGACACCCTCGACGCCGACGACCGGCGGTGGCTGCACGACGTGGTGCGCCGCCACCACGAGGAGACCGCCTCCACCGTCGCGGCCCGGCTCCTCACCGACTGGGACAGCGCGGCCGACCGCTTCCGCAAGGTCGTCCCCGCCACGTACAAGGCAGTGCTCGCCGCCAAGGACGCCGCCGAGCGAGCGGGGCTCTCGGAGACCGAGACCCACGAGAAGATGATGGAGGCGGCGAGCAATGGCTGACCCCAAGGGCTTCCTGACCACCGGCCGCGAGGTCGCACGGACCCGTCCCGCCGGTGAGCGCGTCAAGGACTGGAACGAGGTCTACGTCCCCGGCTCCCTGCTGCCGATCATCAGCAAGCAGGCCGGCCGCTGCATGGACTGCGGCATCCCCTTCTGTCACAACGGCTGCCCGCTCGGGAACCTCATCCCCGAGTGGAACGACTACGCCTACCGCGAGGACTGGCAGGCGGCCAGCGAGCGCCTGCACGCGACCAACAACTTCCCCGAGTTCACCGGCCGCCTGTGCCCCGCGCCCTGCGAGTCCGCGTGCGTGCTGGGCATCAACCAGCCCGCCGTCACCATCAAGAACGTCGAGGTCACCATCGTCGACAAGGCGTGGGACAGCGGCGACGTCACCCCCCAGCCGCCCGAGCGGCTCTCCGGCAAGACCGTCGCCGTCATCGGCTCCGGCCCCGCCGGCCTCGCCGCGGCCCAGCAGCTGACCCGGGCCGGCCACACGGTCGCGGTGTACGAGCGCGCCGACCGCATCGGTGGCCTGCTGCGCTACGGCATCCCCGAGTTCAAGATGGAGAAGCGGCACATCAACCGCCGCATCGAGCAGATGCGCGCGGAGGGCACCAAGTTCCGCACCGAGGTGGAGATCGGCCGCGACATCGACGCGGCCAAGCTCCGCAAGCGCTACGACGCCGTCGTCGTCGCCGCCGGTGCCACCACCTCCCGCGACCTGCCGGTCCCCGGCCGGGACCTGGGCGGCATCCACTTCGCGATGGAGTACCTGCCTCTGTCCAACAAGGTGCAGGAGGGCGACTTCGTCGCCCCGCCGATCACCGCCGAGGGCAAGCACGTCGTCGTCATCGGCGGCGGCGACACCGGCGCCGACTGCGTCGGCACCGCCCACCGCCAGGGCGCGGCCTCCGTCACCCAGCTGGAGATCATGCCCAGGCCGGGGGAGGAGCGGAACGCCGGCCAGCCCTGGCCCACCTTCCCCATGCTCTACAAGGTCACCTCCGCGCACGAGGAGGGCGGCGAACGGGTCTACTCCGTCTCCACCACCCGCTTCGAGGGCGACGAGGACGGCAACGTCCAGTGGCTGCACCTGGTCGAGGTCGAGTTCACCGGCGGCAAGCTCGAACAGAAGCCCGGCACCGAGCGCCGTATCCCGGCCCAGCTGGTCACCCTCGCCATGGGGTTCACCGGCACGGACGTCCGCAACGGGCTCGTCGACCAGTTCGGCCTGGAGCTGGACGCGCGCGGGAACATCGCGCGCGACGCGGACTACCTGACCAATGTGCCGGGTGTGTTCGTGGCCGGTGACGCGGGGCGCGGGCAGTCGCTGATCGTGTGGGCCATCGCGGAGGGGCGGTCCGCCGCCCGTGGGGTGGACCGCTTCCTCACGGGGGCCAGCACCCTGCCGGCACCGGTCCGGCCGACGGACCGGGCGCTGACGGTCTGACGGGATCTCTTCCCCACCCCGCCCCTTCCCGTGACCGGGGGCTCCGCCCCCGGACCCCTGGTCCTCAAACGCCGGACGGGCCTGATAGTGCCCCGACCGGCAGGATTTTCAGCCTGTCCGGCGTTTGAGGACAACGGGGGTCCGGGCGGAGCCCCCGGTTCGGGAAGGGGCGGGCAGGGGAAACCTCCCTCACCCCCCCAACCCCCGCGCCACCAGATCCCGGAACTCCACCTTCGCGTCCTCGGTGTACACCCCGACGTGCCCGCTGAGGTAGGGCCGCTCGTGGTCCTGGTACGACACCAACCCCCGCCCGCCCACGCTCGCTTCCATCCGCGCGTCACGCTGGGCGATCCGCACATCCGACCATTCGCCCACCGGGAACTTCCCGGAACCCGTGGCCAGGAAGCGCTGCCCGCCCTCATAGGCGGGATCCCGCTTGCCGAGCTCCCAGCCGTTGGGCTTGAGGGCGAGGTAGTAGAAGTGCTCGGGATCGGTGTACGCCCACACCAGCCACGGCACTTCCCACGGATTGGGGCGGGGCGTCCGCAGTTGGGCGACCGTCCGCATCCGGGCCCGGAAGTCCACGGCCTCGTACCGCTCCGTGGAGACGATCAGGCCGGCGTGGGTCTCCTCGGGCATCCGGGCGGGCAGGGGGGAGAGCTCCAGGCCGTCGTGGCGGCCGATGTTCTCGCCGTGGCCGTCGAAGACCGACCGCCACGGCCCGTGGACCGATCCCTCGGCCCACGGCCGTTCGGGCTCGCCGTCGCCGGCTCCCCACAGGGTCACGGCCAGCGCGGTGCCCGCCACCACTGCGGCGAGCACCGCGAGGCCGATCAGCCGGCGCACTCTCGTCATGCGGTCGAGTATGACCCCGGACCCTCGCCGGGGGTGCCGACCAGCGGCACGACGGCCCCTTCCGGTCCCGCGTCCGCGCCGAAGTCCTCGGCGAGCTGCGCGACGATCCGGTCGGTGGCACGGCCGTCCCCGAAGGGATTGCCGGCCGTCGCCATCCGCTCGTACGCCACCGGGTCATCCAATAGGGTGATGGCCGCCTCCAGGATGGACTCCGGCTCCGTGCCCACCAGCCGGGCCGCGCCCGCCTCCACCGCCTCCGGGCGTTCCGTGGTCGTCCGCAGCACCAGCGCCGGCTTGCCGAGCGTCGGGGCCTCCTCCTGGATCCCTCCGGAGTCGGTCAGCACCAGATCGCAGGAGGCGAGCGTGGCGGAGAAGTCGACATAGCCCAGCGGCTCCACCACCCGGATGTTCGGGTGTCCGGTCAGCTCGGGCAGCAGCGCGTCCCGGACAGCGGGGCTCTTGTGCAGCGGCAGCACCATCTCCACGTCGCCGCGGTCGGCCAGCCGCCGCAGCGCGCCGCCCATCGCCCGCATCGTGGCGCCCTGGTTCTCCCGCCGGTGCAGCGTCACCAGCACCCGGCGCAGTTCGCTCTCGAAGAGGCTGCGGCCGGTGCCCTCCGCCAGTACCCACAGCAGATTGTCGATGACGGTGTTGCCGGTGGTGAACACCTCGGCGTCCGGCACCCCTTCGGCCGTCAGATGGGCGGCGGCGCGGGGCGTGGGCGCGAAGTGCCAGCGTGCCATCCGGCCTATCAGGCGCCGGTTGGCCTCCTCCGGGAAGGGATTGTCGAGCACCCCGGTGCGCAGCCCCGCCTCGACGTGGGCGATGGGGATGTGCTCGTAGAACGCGGCCAGCGCGCCGGTCAGCGCGGTCGTGGTGTCGCCCTGGACGATGACGAGGTCGGGGCGCTCCGCGCGGACCGTCTCGCCGAGGCCGTCGATCAGGCGGGCCGTGAGGGTGGACAGCTGCTGCCGGTCGCGCATCACGTCGAGCTGGGTGTGCACGGGCACGTGGAGGAGGTCCAGCATCTGCTGGAGCATCTCGCGGTGCTGGCCGGTCGTGACGACGATGGGGTCGAAGAGCGGGGAGCGCGCCATGGCACGGGCCACGGGCGCCAGCTTGATGGCCTCCGGACGGGTGCCCAGTACGAGCATGGCGCGTACCGGCGCGCCGATGATGTTCGGGGACATGGATCTCCCTAGAAAGGGCGGAGCGGTGGGCGGAGGAGCGGTGGTTCTCAGGTGCGCGCGGTCTTCAGCCAGGTCCGTTTGCCGGTGAGCATCCGCCACAGGCCCCACCACCCGGCGGCGAACCAGATGTAGCCGTAGAAGACGAAGACGTGCGAGAGCAGGACCGCGCGCGGCAGTCCGAGCCCCCGCTCGCGCCGGGAGTAGACGAATCCGTACGCGTAGGCCGCCGTGAAGGACAGCACGTACGGCCCGACGACCCACATGGGAGAGATCAGCGGCCGCCCGACCTCCACCGAGCCGATGACCGTGCCGGTCAGGGCGACGAGGAAGGACAGCGGCAGCAGCGAGGTGAGCAGGATCAGCACCGGGCTGGAGAGGTGGTAGAGCAGGTCCACGGCGGCCCGGGTGGGCACTTCGCGCAGGATCAGCGGCACCAGCCCCGCCGACTGGAGGTGGCCCTGGAACCAGCGCGAACGCTGGCGCACCAGGCGCCGCACGTCGAGCACGGCCTGCTGGGAGACCGCGGCGGTGGTGCAGTGCTGGTTGGTCCAGCCCTTGGCGATCAGCCGGACCCCGAGGTCGAGGTCCTCGGTCAGCGAGTCGCTCCAGGGCCCCTGGCCGTCCTCGCCCATCAGGGAGTCCAGTGCGGCGAGCCGCATGAACTGGCCGTTGCCGCCCATCCCGACGCTGCCGATGTAGCGCCGGGCGCTCTGGAAGATGTCGCCGTAGATGACGAACTCCATGTCCTGGAGCCGGGCCAGCAGGCCCTTGTCACGGTTGTACATCCGCACACCGATCTGGGTGCCGCCGGTGCGCGGGTCGTCGAAGTAGGGGTCGACGGCCTGGACCACGTGCGGGTCGAGCCGGCCGTCGGCGTCCACGACGCAGACGATGACGTCGTGCGGGTCGTACGCGTCGAGCAGCCCCGACGAACGCAGGTGCGCGATACCGGCGTTGAGCGCAGCGCCCTTGCCCCGGCGGGCATCGGGCAGGTGCCGCTGGAGCAACTGGACCCTGCCGGGTGTCGCGCGGCCGGCGGCTCGGGCGATCTCCGCGGTGCCGTCGTCGGAGGCGTCGTCGATGACGAGCGCCATGAAATTGCCGGCGGGCAGTCCGGTGATGCGGGCCAGGCTCTCGGCGAGGACCTTCTCCTCGTTCAGACACGCGAGCAGAAAGACGTACAGGCGTTGCCGGCGCGGGTCGCGGGCGTGGCGGATCCTGCGCCGGGAGAGGACGAAGAGGGTGGTGTTGTAACCACCGGCCATCACGATGATGGCGATGGCGGACCAGAGCAACAGGTCGGTGATCAAGACTGATCACCGGTGCCGCGCATATGGAGCCACAGCTTGATCGAGAGAAGTGCTATCGCGGCCGTGCAGTACAGCAGAAAGCCCGCGCCCGCGGCCTGCTGCAATCCCCTGGCAAAAGGAACGCCGGGAAGTACTTCGGGTGCCGCTGTCAGCCCCGCCATGGGCAGCACGGTGCCCAGAGCCGGTTTTCCGTACATGGGTTCCCCCCCGATTTTCACCTCACATGAGGCGTGCGCAGGGAAAGTATCAGATGCAACGGGTACTACTGTCGGACTTGATGAAAGTTGTTTGACCGGAATCTCAAATTCGGTAAACCTACCGTTCGTTATGCCAGTTCAGCTGCGCTTGTTACGCATGTGGCGAATGGTCTGCGCCAATGAAGTTGAACAGAACTGCGCACTCCGGACCGAATTTGTCTATTGACAGGACTTGTTGACCACAGAAGAATCTGCCAACGGTCGGGCCCTCGAATCTCCGTGGGTGGCGACACGTGGCATTACCAGGGGGAAACACACATGCGAAAAAGGACAGGGAGACCCAGGATTTCCCGGATCTCCGCCGTCGTCATGCTCCTCGCCGCCCTGCTGGGCGGCGTCATCATCTCCACGACCGCCCGAGCGGCCAGGACCGCGATATCCGAGCCCGGCAGCCGGGACCGCGTCAACCCCACCTCGCTCTCACCGAAGAGCGCCAAGGACCTGGGGGCCTGGGCCAAGAGCCGCCTGGCCATGGACCAACTGCGCCGCGCCGGATCCCTCGTCGTCCAGCCGGCCCCGCAGCCGAAGACGGCGGTCACCCCCGCCGCGTTCACCCAGCTCGCCGCCCCGGCCGGTACCTCGGCGCTCGTCCTCTACGACACCGCCGGCCCCTACGGGCACCTGGGCCAGCTCTACGCCATGGCGACCGCGAACCTCGCGGGCCACTTCGGCACCGTCACCGCCAAGCCCGTCTCCGCCTACACCGCGGGCCTCGTCGAGCAGTACACCGCCACGGTCTACCTCGGCTCGACCTACTACGGCGGCACCCTCCCCGACGCCGTTCCAGCCGCCTTCTATCAGGACGTCCTGGCCACCAGCCACCCCGTCACCTGGATCGGCGACAACATCTGGAACATGGCCAACGCCGTCGGCGTCACTGGCTTCGGGCAGAAATACGGCTGGGACCCCACCAACTCGTACTACGACACGGGCAACGGCGTCGGCGACATCACCGAGGTCACCTACAAGGCCCGGCAGCTGACCCGCAGGATCCCCGCCGGCCAGGACGGCGGTGTCCTGCACCCCTCCCTCCTGACCGGGCCGGGATACCCGCAGGTCACCCAGCTCGCCACGGCCAAGGACGGCACCTCCGGTGCGACCAGCCCCTGGGCGATCCGCTCCGCCAACCTCACCTACCTCGGTGAGGTGCCCTTCAGCTACGTCTCCGAGAGCGACCGCGTCATCGCCTTCGAGGACCTCCTCTTCGACGCCCTCGCCCCCGCGACCGCCGAACGGCACCGGGCGTTCGTCCGCCTGGAGGACATCAGCCCCACCGCCGACCCCGCACAGCTGCGGGCCATCGCCGACTACCTCTACTCCCAGCGGATCCCCTACGGGATCAACGTCATCCCCGTCTACACCGACCCCAAGGGCGCCTACAACAACGGGGTCGCGAAAACCGTCACCCTCGCCCAGGCCCCGGCCGTCGTGACCCAGCTGAAGTACATGCTCGCCCACGGCGCCGTCCTGATGAACCACGGCTACACCCACCAGTACAGCAACGTCAACAACCCCTACACCGGCGTCAGCGGCGACGACTTTGAGTTCTTCCGGGCCCACGTCGACACCGCCACCGACAACGTCGTCTACGACGGGGCGCCCGCCGAGGACTCCACGGCCTGGGCCCAGACCCGCGTCACCCAGGGCCTCGCCGCCTTCGCCGCCGCCGGTCTGCCCAAGCCCACGCTCTGGACGACTCCGCACTACGCGGCGTCCGCCACCGACTACCGTGTCTTCGGCCAGAACTTCTCCGCCCGTCTGGAGAGATCGTTGTACTTCGCCGGCACGCTCAGCGGAACCACCGCCGACCCCAGCCGCTACATCGGTCAGTTCTTCCCGTACGCCGTGAAGGACGTCTACGGCACGACCGTGCTGCCCGAGAACATCGGCAACTACGAACCCGAGCCGTACAACAACCACCCGGCCAGGCTCCCCGCCGACCTCATCTCCTCCGCCAAGGCCAACTTGGCCGTGCGCGACGGAGTGGCCAGCTTCTTCTACCACCCCTACTACCCCGTGGCCCCGCTCCAGCAGACGATCGACGGCATCCGCGCCCTCGGCTACACCTTCGTCGGTCCCACGGACCTCGCCCAGTGAACGCGATGAGGAGGGCGGCCGCCGCGCTGGCCGCCGCGGCCGCCCTCTTCGTCGCGGGCTGCTCCGGCTCCGGCGACGACGGCCCGCCCGAACCCGACAGCAGGGAGGTGAGCGGGCTGCGCGGCATCACGCTCCCCTCATGGAACACCGACGACTACAGCAGCCCCCAGGCCAGGACCTACCTCCGGCAGATCGCCGCCACCGGCGCCCGCTGGGTCACCTTCACCCCCACCTGGTACCAGGACCGCGTCACCGACCCGGCCATGCGCACCACCGGTGAGAGCGCCGGTGACGACAGCCTGCGCCACGTCATCGGCCTCGCCCACGACGCCGGCCTGAAGGTCATGGTCAAACCCCACGTCGACCTGGTGAAGGGCGGCGACCGGGCCGAGATCCGCCCCACCGACCCGGACGCCTGGTTCGGCGCGTACGAACGCTTCATCACCCACTACGCGCACCTCGCCGCCGACACCGGCACCGACCAGCTCGCGGTCGGCACCGAACTGGCGGGCACCTCCCGGGACAACGCGCGCTGGAGCAAGGTCATCGCCGCCGTCCGCGAGAGCTACCGCGGCCCGCTGACCTACGCCGCCAACTACGACGAGTACCAGAAGATCCCCTTCTGGGGTGAGCTCGACGTCATCGGCATCGACGCCTACTGGCCGCTGGCCGACACCGCCACCACCGACACCGAGCGGCTGCGCCGGGCGTGGCGGCCCATCACCGAGGAACTGGCCGCCTTCTCCGAACGCCACCACCGCAAGATCCTCTTCACCGAGGCCGGCTACGTCAGCCAGCGCGGCACCACCACCGCCCCGTACTCCTGGACCGTCAGCAAGACGGGCGGCGACGCCGAACAGGCCGCGGCCTACGAGGCGTTGCTCACCGCGCTCGACGGCAAGCCGTGGTGGGCGGGCGTGTGCTGGTGGATGTGGGACGACTGGCCCGACAGCGGCGAGACCGCCAAGCGGCTGGCGTACACACCGCACGGGAAGCCGGCGGAGAAGGTGCTGCGCGAGTGGTGGACCGGGAAGGAATGAGACCGGGCCGTGCTCCACGCGGCCGGTCCCCGGCTACGTGTCGCAGTCCAGCACCGTCCGGCACAGCCCGCACCGGGCCCGCAGGCGTCCGCGCACCGGCACCCTGATCCGCTGGTGACAGGTCGGGCAGGGGAAGCTGACCCGCGGCGGGTCGCCGCCCTCGAAGGCGTAGCCCCCACTGGGCGAGCTCTGCGCCGCCCGCCGGTCGCGCGCGTACCGGTGCCGGCCCAGCCGTCCCGCCGCGGCCAGCGGCGCCCGCTGCTCGTCGCGGCGTGCCCGCTCGCGTCCGCGCGCATACGCCTCGTACCCCTGGGGGCTGGTGAACCAGGGGGAGGGGTCCTCCCCGAAGGCCGACGCCCGTTTGGCGAGGACGTAGCCGAACTCCTCCGGGGTGAGGTAGCCGAGCTTCTGCGTCGAGACCGACGACTCGCGGTAGGCGTCCAGCAGCAGCCAGCCGGAGCCGAGGTAGGCGGCCGCGGTGTCGGTGAGGATCTCGTTGTCCCGGGTGCCGGGGAAGGCGAGGTCGAGGCGGTGCAGATAGACGTGCATCACCTCGTGCGCGAGGGCGGCGCCGATGTCGCGGCGGTGGGTCTTGAAGCGGGAGTTGAGCTCGATGAAGTACTCCGGGCCCGCCGCGAGCTCGACGCTCCCGGCGTGCCGCATCTCCCGGAAGCTGACGATCATCCGCGCGTCCGGCAGCCGCAGGTGCCGCACCATCGCGCCCGCCACGCGCTGCACGCCCAGATAGGGGTCCTCGTCGTCGGAGAACGCGGCGTCGGTCGGCGGCACGCTCAGGCCGAAGGAGTGCACCGTGTCGTAGGAGAGCCGCTTGTAGAGCGCGGTGATCGCCGTGCGGACGGTATCCAGGTGCGGAAACCCGTGCTCGATCTCGATGGCTTCCCCGGCCTGGCCCACGCGGCCACCCCCCTTGATCCGTCATGCTGCCCCCTGCCGTCCACTGTACGGGTGGGCCGGGGCCGGCGGGCAGGGCGGGAGGCGGTGCGGGGGCGCGGTGAGTGGCTGAAACCACCACTTGTCGCTGCTTTCACCCAGTCCCCATAATCGCACCGCGCTCCGAAGGCTGAATTCCGATTATCGGACCGGAATGATTGTCATGAGCCTGACATGAGTGCGCAACCTCCCACGGAAGGAAGCACCTTGCGCAATTACCTCAAGGCGCTCAGGAGAACCCTCGCGGTCGGCGCCGTCACCCTCGCCGCCGTCAGCCTCCAGCCCCTCCACGCCCAGGCGGCCGACGACCCGGGAGCCCGCCCCAGCCCCACGGTCGTCGGCGGCGTCCGCGCCCAGCAGGGCGAGTTCCCATGGATGGTGCGGCTGTCCATGGGCTGCGGCGGCGCCCTCTACACCCAGCGGATCGTCCTGACCGCCGCGCACTGCGTCGACGGCAGCGGAGCCAACACCTCCATCACCGCCACCGGCGGCGTCGTCGACCTCAACTCCACCCAGGCGATCAAGGTCAAGTCCACCCAGGTCCTCCAGGCCCCCGGCTACAACGGCACCGGCAAGGACTGGGCGCTGATCAAGCTCGCCAAGCCCATCGCCAAGCCCACCCTCAAGATCGCCGACACCACGGCGTACAACAACGGCACCTTCACCGTCGCCGGCTGGGGCGCCACCCGCGAAGGCGGCGGCCAGCAGCGCTACCTGCTCAAGGCCGACGTCCCCTTCGTCGACGACACCGCCTGCGGACAGGCGTACGGCGGCAGCCTCACCCCCGGCGAGGAGATATGCGCCGGCAAGCTCAAGGAGGGTGGCGTCGACACCTGTCAGGGCGACTCCGGCGGCCCCATGTTCCGCAAGGACAACGCCGGCGCCTGGGTCCAGGTCGGCATCACCAGCTGGGGCACGGGCTGCGCACGGCCCGGCTACCCCGGCGTCTACACCGAGGTCAGCACCTTCGCCGCCGACATCAAGAGCGCGGCCGCGAGCCTGGGCGGCTGAGCCCGGCCCGTACCCACGCCCCGCCGCCGCTCCGCTCCGCCACCGGCCCGTCCGGTGTCACCCGACCCGGACGGAGCAGCGCCCGGCCCGCGTCCGGTACGGCCTTCCACGGCCCGCCCGCACGACTCCGGTATGACGCGGGCGGGCCACCGTCATCCTTTCGGCCGACATGAGAATGGTCGGACAGTCGAAGTGTGGAGCGCGTAAACGTCCGTAACGTGAAAGGGACGCGGCCGGCAGCGGGCCGCGCACCGAACCGCACGTACGGAAAGGGACCCCGTGTCCGCCAAGCACCGCCTCGCCACCGTCACCGTCGTCACCGCCGCCGCCGGCGCGGTGATCTGGCCGACGGCCGACGCGCTCGCCGCGGGCACCGCACAGCGGGACACCCGCCCCGGCCGCCCGGCCGCCACCGTCCAGCAGGTCAGCCTCCCCGACGGCAGCCACGCCCGTCTCACCTCGGGCGACGGCCGTACGAGCGTGACGGTCACCCGCCACGGCGCCAAGGGGCACACCATCGACGGCAGCCGCCCCGCCGCCGACCTCGACCGGCTCCACCTGCGCATCATCGGCGCCGACACCGCCCGCCCCACCCTGCGCGCCACCGTCGACGGCACCAAGAGCCCCACCTACTACGACTTCGCCTCCGGCGCCGCCCGCCACACCCCCGACGGCGCCACCGGTGCCGCGTCCCACCCGCCCAAGGAACACCGGCCGACCGTCAAGGCCGCCCACCGGGCCGCCGGACAGGACCGGACCACCGCACAGGACCGGACCACCGGCCAGGACCGGAGCACCGGGCAGAACCGGACCAGCGCACAGAACCGGACCCCCGGGCAGGAGCGGACCCCCGGGCAGGACCGGGCCGCCTCCGGCGGCACCGCCGAACGGCCGCACAAGGTCCGCCTCACCTCCAGCAACCCCGTCAAGCGGGTCGTCCAGGCCGGCGAGGCGATCAAGGGCCGGCACGACGTCCGCACCCCCGCGCTCGCCGGAGCCGTCCTCCTCGCCGCCGGCGGCGGCGCCTACGGCATACGGTTCGCGCTGCGCCGCCCGGGGCGCGAGGACACCTGAGGCGCTGCGGTTGCGGCGCCCGGACACCCCCGGTGACATGGAGGGACGCGCACCGGAACACCACGACCCCCGGCCCGCGCGCCCGGGTGGACCGCGGTCTCACGCGGCGACAGTGCGAGGGAACAGCATGGCGATCACCGTGGTCATCGCGGACGACCAGGAGATGGTCCGCACCGGCTTCCGGATGATCCTGGAGAGCCAGCCCGACATCGACGTCGTCGCCGACGTCGTGGACGGCGAGGCCGCGCTGGCGGCCGTCGAGGAACACCTGCCCGACGTCCTCCTCCTCGACATCCGCATGCCCAAGCTCGACGGCCTGGAGGTCACCCACCGCCTCTCCGAACTCTCCGCCGCCGACCCCGACCGCTGCGGGCGCCCGCGCATCGTCATCGTCACCACCTTCGACCTCGACGAATACGTCCACACCGCGCTCCGCAACGGCGCCTCCGGCTTCCTCCTGAAGGACGCCAGCCCCGCCATGCTCGTCGAGGCCGTGCACGCGGCCGCCGTCGGCGACTCCCTCATCTCACCCGCGATCACCGTCCGGCTCCTGCGCGACATGGCCCCCACCGGCACCACCGGCGCCCACCGCACCCCCACCGAACCGCTCACCGACCGCGAGGCCGACGTCGTACGCTGCCTGGCCCGCGGAGCGACGAACGCCGAGATCGCCTCCGAACTGTTCGTCTCCCTGTCCACGGTCAAGACCCACCTCGCCAACGTGCAGCTGAAACTCGACGCCCGCAACCGTGTCGAGATCGCCGCCTGGGCGTGGGAGAGCGGACTGGCCACGGGCGGCCCATGAACAGAATGGCCGGGTGGGCCGCCCGGCACCCCCGGTGGGCCACCGCCGCGAAGGCCGTCCTCGCGGTCGTCCTGCTCTGCCTCGTCGGATTCGAGAGCCACGTCCTCGCCCACCGGCCCAGCCCCTCGCACGCCCTCGTCCTGGCCTCCGGCATCACCGTCTGCCTGTGCGCCGTCCCCTACAGCTGGATCCCCCTCGCCGCACGGGCCGCCGCCGCCAGTGCCGTCTCCCTGTCCACCTCGGCCGCCCTCATGGCCGGCGACCATCCCTCCGCCGTCTGGGGCATGGGCGAGGACATCGCCCTCCTCGTCCTGCTCACCTCCGTCGTCCAGCACGCCCCCACCCGCGTCGCCGTCATCCTCGGCCCCCTCCTCGGCATCGCCTGCCTCGCCGCCCCCATGCGCGACCTCGACCCCGGCCGCTTCGCCGCCGTCTTCGGCACCCTCACCGTCGTCGTCGCCGCCTACTCCCTCCTGCTGCGCGGCCAGTCCGGGCAGCGCGTACGCGACATGGCGGCCGTCCGCACCGCCGAACGCCTAGAACTCGCCCGAGAACTCCACGACCTCATCGCCCACCACGTCACCGGCATCGTCGTCCAGGCACAGGCCGCCCGCTTCACCACCCTGGACGGCCCCGCCGCCGCGGCCGCCTTCGAACGCATCGAGACCTCCGCCGGCGAGTCCCTCCACGCCATGCGCCGCCTCGTCGGCGTCCTGCGCGAAGGCGACGCCCGGACCGAACCCGTCGCCGGCCTCCCCGAGGTCCGCGCCCTCACCGAGTCCTTCGCCCGCACCGGACCACCCGTCGTCCTCTACATCGAGCAGGGCATGGAGGACTGGATCCCCGGCGAGGTCGCCGCCGGCGTCCACCGCGTCGTCCGCGAAGCCCTCACCAACATCCGCAAGCACGCCGCCGACGCCACCGCCGTACGCGTCGGCGTACGCGGCGTCCCCGCCGGCGTCGAACTGCGCATCGCCGACGACGGCAAACACGCCGCCACCCTCTCCGACCGGGCCCGCGGCGGCGGCTTCGGCCTCGTCGGACTCAGCGAACGGGCGAAGGCGATGGGCGGCCTGCTGCGCGCCGGACCGGCGCCCGAGGGCGGCTGGGAGGTCACCGCGCTCTTCCCCGTCGAACAGGTCCGCGCGAAGCACACCTGAACCCTTCCGGCACCGCTACGGGGCCGGGCGGGCCGCCGCCCCGTTCGCCCGGCGCTCAATCCGCCCTCGGCGCAAAACCCCCGGCGGACCGCACCGTGATCCTTACCGTGGGCGGCATGGAAACCACCCAAGTCACCGACAACATATGGATGTTCCGCTTCCCGGTCGGCCAGGCGTACGCGCTGCGCCTGCCGGACGGCTGGGCCCTCGTCGACACCGGACTGCCCGGCTACGACCGGCAGATCCTCGACGCCCTCCGCGACCTCGGCGCCGCCCCCGGCGACCTCCGCGAGATCCTCCTCACCCACTCCCACCTCGACCACACCGGCTCCGCGGCCCCCCTCGCGGCGGCCACGGGAGCACGCGTCCTGGCCGGCACCGCCGACGCCGACGTCATCCGCGGCACCGCCCCCGAGCCGCCACCCGCCCTCCTCGACTGGGAGATCCCGATCCACGCAGCCGTCCACGAGCAGATCTCCGACATCCCGCCCGCCCCGCCCTGCCCCGTCGACCGCGAGCTCGCCGACGGCGACACCCTCGACTGGGGCGAACGCGCACGCGTCCTCCACGTCCCCGGTCACACCGCCGGCGGCATCGCCCTGCACCTGCCCGACTCCGGCGTGCTCTTCACCGGCGACACCATCGCCAACGTCCCCCACGTCATGCTCGGCGTCTTCAACACCGACCGGCCGCAGGCCGTCGCCTCCTTCCACCGACAGGCCGCCCTCGACGTCGAGACGGCCTGTTTCGGCCACGGCGAACCGCTGCTCACGGGGGCCGGCGACGCCCTGCGCGCGGCGGGGAAGGAACTGCGCTGAGGGGTACGCCTGTTCGGTGAACGGGGGCTGGTGATCCGGGGCCCTGCCCGTACCTCCCGGTCACCCCTGCCCGTACATCCCGGTCACCCTTGCCCGTAGCAGAGGCAGAAAGGGTGCCCCGCGGGGTCGGCGAACACCTGAAAACCGCACGTCCCGCCCCCACTGTCCCGCAGGAACGTCGCACCCAGCGCGAGCACCTCCCGGTGCGCCCGTTCCAGGTCCGCGCGCTCGACGTCGAAGTCCAGGTGGAACTGCTGCGGGTGGTCCGGGTCGGGCCAGCGGGGCGGACGGTGGTCCTCGGCCCGCTGGAACGCGAGCCGCGGACCACCCGCCGGGCCGGTCAACCACACCCAGTCCGGGTCGCTGTCGTCGGCGTCCACCCGCCAGCCCAGAACGGCCGCGTAGAAGGCGGCCAGAGCGGCGGGGTCCGGGCAGTCGATGACGGTGCACTGCAGTTTGGCGATCACGAGCCGATGATCGCGGGCCGGCGCGGGCGAACCGCGCAGCCGCCGCCCGCGAGTCCGGACATTCCGTAAGGCACCCACCGATCCCGGGTGAACCGACCGGGGAGGGTCCTGCGGCCCCTCACGCCGCGCCCGAGAGTCCAACACCACCCCACCCTTTGTCCATGGTCACCCCAGCCACCCACGCCCCACAGTGACGCCGTGACCACCGGCGTGAGGAGCGCGTGCAGATGGCCGAAAACCGACCCGGACCCAGCCGGCGCACCGTCGTCACCACCGCCCTCGCCGGCCTCGGCACCACCGTCGCCACCACCGCCCACGCCACCGCGGCCACCACACCCCCCACCACCGAAGCCGTGCTCCGCTCCGCCGCCCTCGACGTACGCGTCGACACCACCTTCCCCCGCGTCCTCACCTACACCGACCGCACCACCGGCGCCGTACTCCACGGCCAGGAAGACCCCCTCACCTCGCTGATCGTCGACGGCACCGAACACACCCCCACCGTCACCACCTCCACCGCCGCCGACCACGCCTCGTACACCCTCACCCTGCCCGGCGGCACCCGCATCGACATCGAGATCCGCGTCGACGGATGGCGCCTGCACTGGCGCGTCACCCGCATCACCGACACCCCCACCCTGCGCATCGGCACCCTGCACATCCCCCAACTCGCCCTCCTCAGCGTCCGCAGCACCCAGCCCGGCTCCGCGCTCCTCGCCGCCCGCATCCAGCTCGACAAGGCCAAAAACGGCGACACCCTCATCGAGCCCGCCCCCGGCACGCCCGCCGACACCACCCCCACCGGCTGCGCCTACGCCGTCGTCAGCACCGGCCTCCTCGCCGCCGCCGTCGAGACCAACACCGTCCACGACCGGCCCGACGCGCACAGCGCCTGGGAGAACGGCCGCCTGTGGCACCAGACCCTCCACCGCACCGGCTACACCAAGACCCAGCTCACCTGCGGCCCCTGGACCCACCGCGCCGCCACCGCGGCCACCGACGACACCGAACCCCTGCCGTACGCCACCGTCATCGTCACCCGCGACCGCAACGGCGACGGCCGCGCGGACTGGCAGGACGCCGCCATCGCCTTCCGCGACATCATGACCAACCCGCTCGGCGCCGACGAACAGCACCTGCGTGTCGTCCCCCACATCCCCTTCAACTTCGCGAGCCAGGCCACCAACCCGTTCCTGGCCACCCTCGACACCATCAAGCGCATCCACCTCGCCACGGACGGACTGCGCCAGTTCACCCTCCTCAAGGGCTACCAGTCCGAAGGCCACGACTCCGCCCACCCCGACTACGGCGGCAACTACAACACCCGCGCCGGCGGACTCGCCGACCTCAACACCCTCCTGCGCACCGGAAAACGCTGGAACAGCGACTTCGCCGTCCACGTCAACACCACCGAGTCCTACCCCGTCGCCCACGCCTTCTCCGACACCCTCGTCGACCGCAAGAACCCGCAGTGGGACTGGCTCGACCAGTCGTACCGCATCGACGCCCGCCGCGACCTCGTCTCCGGCGACATCGCCCGCCGCTTCCAGCGACTGCGCGACGAGACCGACCCCGCGCTCGACACCCTCTACATCGACGTCTTCCGCGAATCCGGCTGGAACTCCGACCGCCTGCAGCACATCCTGCGCCGCCAGGGCTGGCAGATCACCACCGAATGGGGACACGGCCTGGAACGCTCCAGCCTCTGGGCACACTGGGCCAACGAGACCGACTACGGCCCCGACACCTCACGCGGCATCAACTCGACGCTCATCCGCTTCATCCGCCACCACCAGAAAGACGTCTTCGCCGACAAGTGGCCCCTTCTCGGCCATGCCAGGCTCGGCGGTTTCGAGGGCTGGCAGGGCAAGACCGACTGGGAACCCTTCTACCGGCAGCTGTGGACCCACAACCTCCCGGCCAAGTACCTCCAGGCGTTCCCGATCCACACCTGGGACGACCACCGCATCACCTTCGCCGGACCGACGAACACCGTCGTCTTCGATGCGGAGGGTGCCGACGGTACGGGCGATACGGGAGGTACGGTCCGCGCGGAGGGCCCCACCCCCACCCGCCGCATCACCACCGACGGCCGCACCGTCTACGACTCCGGCACCTACCTCCTGCCCTGGGAACCCCGCGACGCCACCGACCCCGCCAAGCTCTACCACTACAACCCCACCGGCGGCCGCACCACCTGGACCCTGCCCCGCGGCTGGTCCCGACGCCGCACCGTCGCCCTGCACCGCCTCACCGACCAAGGCCGCGCCGGCACCCGCGAACTGCCCGTACGCGACGGCCGGGTCACCATCGACGCCGAGGCCGGCCGGCCCTACGTCGTCACGCGCGAGCCCGAAGGGTCCGGCCGCCGGGACCCCGCCTGGGGCGAGGGCACCCCCCTGCACGACCCCGGCTTCCAATCCGGCACCCTCGACGGCCGGCAGGTCACCGGCCCCGCCACCGTCGCCCTCAGCCCCCTCGGCGACAACGAACTCGTCATCGGCGCCGGGGGAGCGGCCACCGTCACCCAGCGCCTGGCCCGCCTCGCCCCCGGCACCTACGCGGCATCCGTCCAGGTCGAGGTCGGCGCCACCGCGGGCGAGCGACGCCGCGCCGCCCTGGAGGTCCGTACCGCCGACGGCATCACCGCCACCAACTGGACGGACACCTCCACCGCCGTCAACCACGTCGCCGCCGACCGCAAACACGGCACCCGCTTCCAGCGCATGTTCACCTGGTTCACCGTGCCCACCGGCGGCGGGCCCGTCACCCTCGCCCTCACGGCCGCCGCCGGCAGCGCACGCGTACGGTTCGACGCGCTGCGCGTCGTCCCCGCCCGCCGCGCCCACCGCGACGACGCCCTCGTCTTCGAGGACTTCGAACACGTCCCCCAGGGCTGGGGACCCTTCGTCAAGGGCGACGCCGGCGGCGCCACCGATCCCCGCACCCACATCGCCCAGCGCCACGCGCCCTACACCCGGCGCGGCTGGAACGGCAAAGCCGTCGACGACGTCATCGACGGAACCCAGTCCCTCAAATCACGCGGCGAGAACCAGGGCATCGTCTACCGCACCGTCCCGCACACCGTCCGCTTCCTCCCCGGCCACCGCTACCGCGTCACCTTTCGCTACGAGAACGAAACCGCCGGCCAGTACGCGTGGATCACCGCCGTCGACGAACCCGCCGCACGGGAGCTGCGGCACACCCCCCTGCCCGCCGCCACCACGCCCGCCACCCACACCTACGCATTCACCGCACCCCGCGCGGGCGAGGCATGGGTCGGCCTGCGCAAGACGGGCGACAGCGGCACCGCCGAATTCGTCCTCGACGCCTTCGCCGTCCACCACCTCGACGGCTAGCCCCCCACAGGGCCCGCCCCGTCGGTCACCGCCGCCGGCCGGTGACCGGCGGGGGACCACGGCCCCGCGCCGCCCGTACCGGTGCCCTCTGGCGGGGGAGCGGAACATCGGCGAACATCCGGGTCCTGGGAGCAGCCGACAGGGCGGGGGACCGGGACATGTACCAGACCTGGATGCGGTACTTCAGCCCCGGACCCGTCCACCACCGGCTCGGCCTCGTCTGCCTCGGCGTCGGCCTCCAGCACGGCGCCCTCCCCGCCGTCGGGCCCCGCACCCTCGACCACCACGTCGCCGTCGTCATCAGCGCCGGCACCGGCTGGCTCCGCACCCCCGACCACCACACCCACACCGTCACCGCCCCCGCCCTCCTCTGGCTCACCCCCGGCACCCCCCACCACTACGGCGCCGCCCCCGGCCCCGGCTGGGACGAGAGCTTCGTCGACTTCACCGGCCCCGCCGTCGCCGCCTACACCGAACTCGGCTGCATCGAACCCCACCGGCCCCTCGTCCCCCTCACCGACACCACCGCACCCCGCGCGGCCGTCCACCGCATCGCCCGCGCCGCCCGCCGCGGCAACCCCCTCCTCGAAATCGAGACCGCCGCCGCCGTCCATGAACTCCTCATCGCCCTGCGCCACGCCCGCCTCGACCCCGGCCACCCCACCGACCCCGTCCTCCAGGCCCTCGCCCGCGACGCCTTCCTGCCGCTGTCCGTGGCCCAGCACGCCGCCCGCCACGGCATGACCCCCACCGAACTGCGCACCGCCGTGCGCCGCGGCGCCGGACGCAGCCCCAAGGACTACCTCCTCGACATCCGCCTCGGCCGCGCCAAGGAACTCCTCGCCGCCACCGAACTGCCCGTCGCCGCCGTCGCCCGCCGCGTCGGCTACACCGACCCCGCCTACTTCAGCCGCCTCTTCACCCGCCGCGTCGGCACCGCCCCCGTCCGCTTCCGCGCCCACCAGGGCCGCGCCGTACCCGGCGGCTGGAGCGACCGCGTCCCCGACCCGGACCACCCACCGGTCATCGGCCCCCGCCCGTCCGCATAGGCTCGGTGACCATGACCACCAGTGCCAACGACGAGTCCGTGACGGCCGAGCTGACCCGGCTGCGCGACAGCATCGACAACATCGACGCCGCAGTGATCCACATGCTCGCCGAGCGGTTCAAATGCACCCAACAGGTGGGCCACCTCAAAGCCGCCCACAAACTCCCCCCGGCCGACCCCGCCCGCGAGTCCCGCCAGATCGCCCGCCTGCGCGAACTCGCCGAGAACGCGAAGCTGGACCCGGCGTTCGCGGAGAAGTTCCTCAACTTCATCATCGCGGAGGTCATCCGCCATCACGAGACGATCGCGAGGGCGTAAAGGATCTCTTGGGGTTCTCCGCGTCCTCGATCGCCGGACGGGCACCACCACCGGCTCCGAGGCGGTCCGGTTCCGGGCGACGACAAGCCCGTCCGGCGATCGAGGCCCGGGGCCCGGGGCGGAGCCCGGCAACGGCGAGCAACCCCACCGCCCGGCACCCAGGCCCCCTGGGCCGTGTCCGGCGGGTCTTCGGCCGCCTGCGGCGGCGAGCCCTGCGGGCGCGTCCTCAATCTCCCCCAGCTACCGCTGGGGGTGCCCCCAAAGGGCTTGATTTCGCTGGGCTCGGCCTCCGTCAGCCCGTCCGGCGTTTGAGGACACCGCCGCGCAGCGGTGGTGCGCATGACATGGCCCGCAGTGCCCGCTCACATGATCCGCCGGACACGGCCTGGGCCGGCGCCCAGCGATACGGCGGACCCGAGTCCAGCTCCTCGACGTCCACCGCTACACCCCGACGCCGTCGCCCTCGCCGCCCGCCGCGGCCCCACCCTCGCCGCCCTGGCCGGCACCCGGGCGTTCCGCGCCCCCGGTTGGATCAGAGCGGCCGCGCGGGCGGGGAGCCCGCCGGGCCGGGCACGGCAAAAAGGCGAGGCCCCCGGAACCCTGACAGGGTTCCGGGGGCCTCGCCGTACAGCCCGCGGTGCGGGTCAGTCGCGCTTGTCGCTCACCGCGTCCGACGGCTCGGCCGTCCGCAGCTCCTCCAGGAAGCGTTCGACGACACCGCTGTCCCGCGCGAAGTCCGCGACCGGCTCGCCGGCGATCCGGCCCGCCAGCTCCGTGGCCAGCACGCCGACCTGCTCGCGCAGCTCGGCCTCCGCGACCGCGCGCTCCGCGTCGATCACGGCGTGACCGGCGGCGATGATCTCCTCGCGCTGCCGCTGACCCTCGGCCCGCAGCTCGGCGACGATCGCCGTACCCTGCTCGACCGACTCCTGACGCAGCCGCGCCGCCTCGTGGCGGGCCTCCGCCAGCAGCTCCAGGTACTCGGCGTGGACGCGCGCGGCCTCCGCGCGCGTCGCCTCCGCCTCGTCGAAACGCCCCTCGGTGGCCTTCTCGCGCTCGTCGAGGACCTTGCTGATCCGGGGCAGCAGCACCTTCGCCATCACGGCGAAAAGGATGAAGAAGAGGACGAACCCAAGGACGAGCGGCACAGGCTCGGGCTTGAGCGGCCCTACGTCGATAGCGAGAAAGTTCATGGCCATGGGTGCAGGTTAGTCGACGCGCCGCCCCGGGTGCGCCTCGCACCCCATTAGCAGACTCATCCGGCCCCCGCCGCAGGGCGGTCCCCCCATCGGGCGAAACCCATCCGGAGCACCATCACCGAACGTGCCGCGCCGGTAACTTGTTGCAATTAGCGCCCGTCAGTGCCCGCGCCGGCCGGGCCGTAACCCTCCAGAGCACTCTTCCGACCACTGCCCCGACCTCCTCGGAAGCCCAGGCAAATTACCTCAAAAGGGTCACCATCATGTCCGCACCCGACACCGCGCCCCCCACCGCATCCGACACCCCACCCCACTCCCCGCCCCCCGCACCCGACACCGCACCCCTCGCCGGCGGCACCCACGGCCCCCACGCCCTCCGCCCCCTCCTCGACACCGCCCTCGACGCCCTCACCCAGGGCGCCACCGCCCGCGCCGGCCCGCTCCCCGCCGGCGGCCCCGACCTCGTCACCGCACGCCTACGAGCCGCCGTCGGCCCCGTGCTCCCCGAAACCGGCACCGGAGAGCACGACGCCCTCCACACCCTCGTCCGAGCCCTCGCCGAAGGCTCCGCCGACCCCGCCGACCCCCACTGCGCCGCCCACCTCCACTGCCCACCCCTGGCCGTCGCCACCGCCGCCGACCTCGCCGCCAGCGCCCTCAACCCCTCCCTCGACTCCTGGGACCAGGCACCCGCCGCCTCCGCCCTCGAAACCCTCACCACCCAGGCCCTCGCCGCCCTCGCCTACCCCACCCGCCCCGCACCCGACGCCCTCGTCACCACCGGCGGCACCGAGTCCAACCAACTCGCCCTCCTCCTCGCCCGCGAAGCCGCCCCCTGGCCCCTCCAGATCATCTGCGGAGCCAACGCCCACCACAGCATCCACCGAGCCGCCTGGCTCCTCGGCCTCCCCCAACCCCACACCCTCCCCACCCCCACCGGCGTCATCGACCCCACCGACCTCAAAACCGCCCTCACCGCACTCCGCAACATCCCCACCCTCGTCGTCGCCACCGCCGGCACCACCGACACCGGCCAGATCGACCCCCTCACCGACATCGCCGACCTCTGCACCACCCACCACACCCCCCTGCACATCGACGCCTCCTACGGCGGCCCCCTCCTCTTCAGCGACACCCTCCGCCCCGCACTCGACGGCCTCGACCGCGCCCACACCATCGCCCTCGACCTGCACAAACTCGGCTGGCAACCCATCGCGGCCGGACTCCTCGCCGTCCCCCGCACCACCGACCTGCACCCCCTCGCCGCCCGCGCCGACTACCTCAACGCCACCGACGACACCGAAGCCGGCCTCCCCGACCTCCTCGGCCGCTCCCTGCGCACCACCCGCCGCGCCGACATCCTCAAGATCGCCGTCACCCTCCGCGCCCTCGGCCGCCGCGGCATCGCCACCCTCGTCGAACAGGTCTGCGCCACCGCCCACCGGCTCGCCGACCTCATCGAAGCCCACCCCCGCTTCGACCTCTACGCCCGCCCCACCGTCAGCACCGTCCTCTTCCGCCCCACCAGAACCGACGACCACACCACCGCACACATCCGCCGCCAACTCCTCCACACCGGCCACGCCGCCCTCGGCCGCGCCACCACCCCCGACGGCCTCTGGCTCAAAGCCACCCTCCTCAACCCCCACACCACCACCGAAGACCTCCGCACCCTCCTCACCCTCGTGGAAGGCCACACCACTCCATGACCCACAACAACAAACCACCCCAGAACCCCAACAACGGCCCCCGCACCACCCCCGACCAACCCCTCGACCTCGCCGGCATCGGCATCGGCCCCTTCAACCTCTCCCTCGCCGCCCTCGCCCACGGCCTCCCCGACCTCCGCACCGCCTTCTACGACCAGACCCCCACCTTCCGCTGGCACCCCGGCCTCCTCATCGACGGCACCAGCCTCCAAGTCCCCTTCCTCGCCGACCTCGTCACCCTCGCCGACCCCACCAGCCCCTGGACCTTCCTCAACTACCTCAAAACCCGCGAACGCCTCTACCCCTTCTACTTCGCCGAGCGCTCCCACATCCAGCGCGCCGAATACGACGCCTACTGCCGCTGGGTCAGCCAATCCCTCCCCGACCTCCACTTCGCCCACCAGATCGACGCCCTCCGCTGGAACCCCGAACGCAACCTCTTCGAAATCGACTACACCCAACTCGACGCCGACGGCGAAGCCGAAGCCCTCGGCCGCGCCTACGCCCGCAACCTCGTCCTCGGCGTCGGCACCACCCCCCACATCCCCGAACCCCTGCGCCCCCTCACCGAAGCCCCCACCGTCCCCGTCATCCACTCCGCCGACTACCTCGACCACCGCGACCACATCCTCGCCGCCGACCACGTCACCGTCATCGGCGCCGGCCAATCAGGCGCCGAAGTCTTCCTCGACCTCCTCCGCAACCGCCCCGCCGGCCACGAAAAACTCCACTGGCTCGCCCGCACCCCCGCGTTCGCCCCCATGGAATACAGCAAACTCGGCCTCGAACACTTCACCCCCGACTACACCCGCTACTTCCACGCCCTCCCCGAAGCCGTACGCAACCAACTCCTGCCACAGCAATGGCAACTCCACCGCGGCATCGACGCCGGCACCCTCGCCGACATCCACGACGAGCTCTACCGCCGCAGCCTCCACGGCGGCTGGCCCGACACCGTCCTCACCCCCGGCGTCTTCGTCCGCACCGCCGGCCGCGTCGGCACCACCCGCGTCGAACTCCACCTCGAACACGCCCAACAAGGCACCCGCTCCCGCATCACCACCGACGCCGTCGTCCTCGCCACCGGCTACCGCGAACGCCGCACCGACACCCTCCTCGCCGCCCTCGACCCCTACATCCGCCGCGACCACAGCGACCGCCCCCGCATCGACGAACACCACCGCCTCGTCCTCGACCCCCTCGTCACCGGCGCCATCCACGTCCAGAACGCCGAACACCACACCCACGGCATCGGCACCCCCGACCTCGGCCTCGCCGCCTGGCGCAGCGCCGTCATCCTCAACGCCCTCACGCAAAAGACGGCCTACCCCCTCCCGGAGCGGACCGCCTTCACCACCTTCGGCCTGGAGCCGCGACCACAGCCACGGCCCCACACCCACCACAACCACTCAGAAGACCGGCACACCATCCCGCGTCAACTTCCAGTCCATTGAAGCGAACCGGCCCACATCAATAGATCCCTGGGCCTTCACCCACGAAATCAACGTATTACGAATCTCCTCCGAATTCGCCCACACCTGCTTCGCCCGCGCCACATGCGGGAAGTTACCCCCACCACTCGCCCGGTAATTATTCACCGCCAGCACAAACTGCGCCGCGTCATCCAGCGGCTTCCCGCCGAACGACAGCTTCGCGATCCGCGACCCCGGAGCCTTCGCGATGTCGATCTCGTACGAGAGGCCGCCGACCGCGTCATAGTTGTAATCCGGAATGCTCTCCGCATTCGTCAGCCGCGCCGGATCCACCACATCACCCGCAGCCGTCCGCACGTAATACCGCGCAGAGAACTCCAGATAGTCACGCAACTGCGCACCCGTCAGCACCCGGGCCTCCAGCGTATTCTCGAACGGATACAGACCCGCCACCTCGCGAATCGACACCCGACCCGCCGGCATCGCCGCCGTACGCGAGAAACACGACGCCTGCGACAGCACCGGCAACGACGCGTACGCCGTACCCGCCAGCGCCGCCTTCACCGTCTCCACCTGCACATGGTTGATGAAGTCGATGATCGGCGTGTCCTTGAACGGAGCCTCCGCCGCACTCATCGCCGCCGACGACGTACCGATCACCTGGTTCACATACGCCACGACCTTCTCGTGCTCGTCCCGCAGCAGACCGGTGATCCTCGGGTCCTCCGCGGCCGTATTGGAGTTCAGCACCTTCGCCGCCACCGACTCCACCCGCCAGCAGCCCCGCTCCCACACCAGGCCGAAGTCGAACAACGTCAGACGCTGCCCCCACTTCAACGGCTCCGAGAGCACGACCTCCTTACCCGTCTTCTTGTTCGCCACCCGGTACTGGGGAATCTCCGTATGCGCATGACCCACCAGAATCGCATCGATACCCGGCACCTGCTCGGCCACCAACGCCGCCGCGTTCTCCACATACGGCAACTGATCACCGTACGACGACGTACCACTCGAACCCGAATGCGCCGACACGATCACCACATCCGCCCCCATCGACCGAAGCCGCGGCACCCACTTCGCCGCCTGCTCCTCCAGCCCCGGAAACGTCATCTTCCCCTGGACATTCGCCTTGTCCCAGATCGCGATCCCCGGATTCGTCAGACCCAGAATCGCCACCTTCACATCACGACCGAACGGCGTCCGCACCCGCTTCATCACATACGGATCGAACGCCGGCCGCAACGTCTTCGCATCCAGCGCGTTCGCCCCCAGCAGCGGAAAATCACACTGCTCCTCGAACTTCCGCAGCACCGGAATGCCGTAATTGAACTCATGATTGCCCAGCGCCGCCGCGTCGTACCCGATCGCGTTCATCGCCTGCGCCATCGGATGCACCGGACCATGCTTCCGCGTGATCGGATCCACCTTCGCGTAGAAATACGACAGCTGCGTGCCCTGAATCGTGTCACCCGCGTCGATCAGCAGCGTGTTCCGCCGCCCCTTCTCCGCCCGTACCTGATTCACCAGCGTCGAGATCTTCGCCAGCCCCACATCGTTGTGCGCCTTGTCATCGAACTCCGCATCGGTGAAGTAATCCCAGTTGAAGACGTTCCCGTGCAGATCCGTCGTCCCCATCACCGTGAAGGCGTAACGCTTCTTCCGGTCACCCCGCACCAGCCCCGCGTCAGCGGCCTCCGCCGACCCGGTACCCACCGCCCCCGCCAACGCCACACCCGCACCCGTCGCCACGGAACGCCCCAGAAAATCACGCCGGTCCAGCGCCACTTCATCTCCCCATTCGGATCACATCAGGTCACTTCGTGTCAGCTCGCGCCACACACAACGCGCGTAGATTCTGGCCCCACCACCCCTACTCACAACACCCCCGCAAGGTTGCGATCCGATGACCGACCAGTAACCCGCCCCCGCACCCCCACCTGAGACCCTGACCCCATGACCACACCACCACCCCTGCCCTACGGCACCCCCGAAACCCCCCGCCTCGCCGTCCGAGGCGAAGCCCGCCTCGAAGTCGACCCCGAAATCGCCCACATCACCATCACCATCAGCGCCCGCGGCACCGACCGCCGCGCCGCACTCGACGACCTCACCCGCCGCAACAAACAAACCCTCGACCTCCTCAAGTCCTACGGCGACACCGTCGAAAAACTCGAAACCGGCTCCTTCACCATCACCCCCCAGCTCACCGACAAGGGCCGCAACGAACGCATCCGCGCCTACCACGGCAGCGTCCGCCTCACCGCCACCCTCAACGACTTCACCACCCTCGGCGAACTCACCACCCGCCTCGCCGAACTCGACCTCACCCGCGTCGACGGCCCCTGGTGGGCCCTGCGCACCACCTCACCCGCCCACCGCCAGGCCAGGCAGCAAGCCGTACGCGAGGCCGTCCAGCGCGCCCGCGAATACGCCGAAGCCATAGGCGCCCACCTCGACGCCCTCGTCGAGCTCGCCGACGACGGCGCCGAGAACGCCGCCCAGCCCGGCCCCCCTCCCTTCGGCGGCATGCGCGCCGGCGGCTACGGAGGCCCCCCGGCGGCCCCCGGCGGCGCGGCCCCCGCACTCGATCTCGAACCCCGCCGCCAGACCGTTCACGCACAGGTGAGCGCACGCTTCACCATGACCCGCCCCACCCTCTGAAACACCAGCGCGGGGCGTGCGCCCAATGCTCATCAGAGCACCCCCGCGCACATTTCACTTACCGTCAACAAGCTTTTACCCAAAGGCCGTTGGCCCGATGGGACACGCACAATTCCTACCCACCGGTAGGTCGTATGGTCGTGCCATGCGCCGAGCGAAAATCGTCTGCACCCTGGGGCCCGCCACCGACTCGTACGAGCAGATCAAGGCACTCGTCGAAGCCGGCATGGACGTCGCACGCTTCAACCTCAGCCACGGCACCTACGCCGACCACGAGGCGCGGTACCACCACGTACGCAAAGCCGCCGAGGAAACCGGCCGCAGCATCGGCATCCTCGCCGACCTCCAAGGCCCGAAGATCCGCCTCGGACAATTCCACGAAGGCCCCGTACTTCTCGAACGCGGCGACGAATTCACCATCACCGTCGAAGAAGGCGTCCAAGGCGACCGCCACACCTGCGGCACCACCTACGACGGCCTCGCCGCCGACGTCACCAAAGGCGAACGCATCCTCGTCGACGACGGCCGCGTCACCCTCGAAGTCACCGAGGTCGACGGCCCCCGCGTCAGGACCATCGTCATCGAAGGCGGCATGGTCTCCGACCACAAGGGCCTCAACCTCCCCGGCGTAGCCGTCTCCGTCCCCGCCCTCTCCCACAAGGACGTCGAAGACCTCCGCTGGGCCGTCACCACCGGCGCCGACGTCATCGCCCTCTCCTTCGTCCGCAGCGCCCGCGACATCCACGACGTCCACCGCGTCATGGACGAGGAAGGCCGCCGCCTCCCCGTCATCGCCAAGATCGAAAAACCGCAGGCGGTGGAGAACCTCAACGGCATCATCGACGCCTTCGACGGCATCATGGTCGCCCGAGGCGACCTGGGCGTCGAAATGCCCCTCGAAACGGTCCCGATCGTTCAGAAGCGAGCAATCAAGCTCGCCAAGCGCAACGCCAAACCGGTCATCGTCGCCACCCAGATGCTCGACTCCATGATCGACGCATCCCGCCCCACCCGCGCGGAGGCCTCCGACGTCGCCAACGCCGTCATCGACGGCACGGACGCGGTGATGCTCAGCGGCGAGACCAGCGTCGGCAAGTACCCCGTCGAGACGGTCAAGACCATGGGCCGCATCGTCTCCGCGGCGGAGGAGGACATTCTCGCCAAGGGCCTCCCACCCCTGACCGAACGCAGCAAGCCCCGCACCCAGGGCGGCTCGGTCGCCCGCGCCGCCGCCGAAATGGGCGACTTCCTGGGCGCGAAGTTCCTGGTGGCCTTCACTCAATCCGGTGACACGGTGCGGAGGCTCTCGCGGTACCGGTCCCCGATCCCCCTGCTGGCGTTCACCCCGGAACCGGCCACGCGGTCGCAACTGAACCTGACGTGGGGCGTGGAGACGTTCCTTGGCCCGATGGTCCAGACGACGGACGAGATGGTCGACCAGGTCGACGAGTACCTGCTGAGGATCGGCCGCTGCCGCAAGGGCGACATGGTCATCATCACGGCGGGGTCCCCGCCGGGGGTGGCGGGGACGACGAACCTGGTGCGGGTGCACCACATCGGTGAGGCCCGGTAGGAAGGTCAGTACTTCGGACCGATGTGGGCGTCCATGAGAGCGACGGAGTCGCGGCGGGCGACGGAGATGTTGAAGGGGTCCTTGCCGCGACGGGTCGTGGTCCACTCGACGCCGACCTTGTCGAGGGTGTCGGAGTAGAGGCCCAGGATGTCCTCGGACTTGTTGGTGAAGAAGTAGCGCGGGTACTCGTAGCGCTTGCGCTCACCGGCGACGAGGCGGGTGGTCCAGTTGGTGATCCGCGACCCGTCGGAGTGGAAGAGTCCGCGGATGAACGCCCACGGGTGCTCGTCCACGAGCCGTGCCTGCCAGGATTCGAGCTCGATCAGGCGCTCGTGCTTCTTGCCGGGGCCGTGCTGAGGAAAGAGGCAGGGCCAGTGCTTGCTGGTGCTGGTGACCATCACGCACCCCTGCTTGCGGGCGATGAAGACGCTGTTCGACGGCCGGACGCTCGTCATGGCTCGTCGACAGTCGATGATCAGCCCTGGCCATGCGTTCGCACAGGCAATGCGTAAGGCATAGACGCCGCGCCGACCGGGGCTGAGGCACCCATCGCCCAGGTAGAGGCCGAGCAAGTACACGTATGCGACGTGATCCTTCGGAGGCTGCGGATCGGCGTCGCAGAGGGAGCAGTCGGCTCTGCGGGCGAGAGGTTCGACCCTGATTCGCCACTCTCGTATCGCGGCGCGGGACACGCCCGTCTGCTTGCTCACGGAGTTGAGGCTGTGGCCTTGGTCGACGAGTGCGAGAGCGTGTTGACGCGTTGCCATGTCGTACATGCCTACGAGCGTGACGCGGTCACTGGCCGAGGGGGCCGGTTCGAAAGGTTGTTCACCGTAGTGGGTGAAGATCCCCAACGGTTGGGAATTCTCTCGAACCTTCAAATCGAAGGTGAAGTGCCCTGGGTGGGATTCGAACCCACGCTGTCGGTGGTTTGAGCACCGTGTCTCTCCCGCTGGACTACCAGGGCTGGCCTATGAAACCAAGGTTAGCGTAGATCAGCTGTGTATCAAACATACAGGAGCTAGGTAGGCTCAAGGGGCACCACCTGCCCTGAGCGAGGAGACCCGTGACCGCCGCCGAGCCCACGCCGCCCGTCGACGACGAGCCGCAGCACATCCCTCCGCACGTCACCCGTGTCGTGATCGCCGAGGACGAGGCCCTGATCCGTCTCGACCTGAAAGAGATGCTGGAGGAGGAGGGCTACTCCGTCGTCGGCGAGGCCGGTGACGGCGAGACCGCGGTCGCGCTGGCCAAGGAGCACAAGCCCGACCTCGTCATCCTCGACGTGAAGATGCCCGTCCTCGACGGGATCTCCGCCGCGGAGCGGATCGCCGCCGACTCCATCGCGCCCGTACTGATGCTCACCGCGTTCTCCCAGCGGGAGCTGGTCGAGCGGGCCAGGGACGCCGGCGCCATGGCGTACCTCGTGAAGCCGTTCAGCAAGAGCGACGTCGTGCCCGCCATCGAGATGGCGGTGTCGCGGTTCACCGAGCTGAAGGCGCTGGAGCAGGAGGTCGCGGACCTCTCCCTGCGGCTGGAGACGCGGAAGCTCGTGGACCGGGCGAAGAGCGTTCTGCAGACGCAGTACGGGCTGACGGAGCCGGCCGCGTTCCGGTGGATCCAGAAGACGTCGATGGACCGCCGGCTGTCGATGCAGCAGGTGGCCGAGGCGGTCATCGAGGACGCCGAGGAGAAGAAGTCGTCGAAGGGGTAGTAGCCCCGGCGATACGTACGTGAGGGGCCCGCCGGTGATCATGCCGGCGGGCCCTTTCATATGTCTCAGTCCTCGCCCAGGTACGCCTTCCGCACGGACTCGTCGTGGAGCAGATCCGGCCCCGTCCCCGACAGGACGATCTTGCCGATTTCCATGACGTGTCCCCGGTCGGCCAAGGACAGCGCGGCCTGGGCGTTCTGTTCGACGAGGAGGATCGTCGTGCCGGCGGCCTTCAGCTCCGCGATCGTCTCCATGATCTTCTGCATCATGATCGGGGAGAGGCCCATGGACGGCTCGTCGAGCATGAGGAGTTTGGGGCGGGACATCAGGGCCCGGCCCATGGCGAGCATCTGCTGTTCGCCGCCGGAGAGGGTGCCCGCTGCTTGGCGCGACCGTTCGCCGAGGATGGGGAAGAGCTCGTAGACCCGCTGGGTGTCCTTCTGTATGCCGGCCGTGTCCTTGCGGAGGAACGCTCCCAGCTGGAGGTTCTCGGCGATGGTGAGGCGCGGGAAGATGTGGCGGCCTTCGGGGGAGTGGGCGAGGCCGAGGGCAACGATCTTGTGGGCGGGGACGCCGGTGAGGGGGCGGCCGTCGAAGCGGATGGTGCCGGCGAGGGGTTTGAGGAGGCCGGAGAGGGTGCGCAGGGTGGTGGTCTTGCCGGCGCCGTTGGTGCCGATGAGGGTGACGACCTGGCCGGCCTCGACGGTGAAGGTGATGCCTTTGACCGCTTCGATCTTGCCGTAGGCGACGCGGAGGTTCTCGACTTCGAGGAGGGGGGTCATCGGTCTTCCTCCGTACGGGCGTCCGCTTCGGCGGCTTCGACTTCGGCGAGTTCTTCTTGGCCGGGGGCGCCTTCGAAGGGGGTGCCGAGGTAGGCGGCGATGACGCGTTCGTCGGCCTGGACGATGTCGGAGGTGCCTTCGACGAGTTTTTCGCCCTGGACGAGGACGGCGACGCGGTCGCAGAGGTTGAAGATGAAGCGCATGTCGTGCTCGATGACGAGGACGGCGGTGCCCTGGGCGCGGATGTCGCGAACGAGGGTTTCGGTGGCGCGGGTTTCCTGGGGGTTCATGCCGGCGGTGGGTTCGTCGAGGAGGAGGAGTCCGGGGTCGCTGGCGAGGGCGCGGGCGATTTCGAGCTTGCGTTGTTCGCCGTAGGGGAGGTTGCGGGCGAGGTGGTCGGCCTTGGCGGCGAGGCCGGTGAAGTCGAGGAGTTCCATGGCGCGTTGTTTGGAGGCGGCTTCGGCGCGGTGGAAGCGGGGGCTGCGGAGGAGGGCGGAGAAGAGTCCTTCTTTGGTGCGGGTGTGGCGGCCGACGAGGACGTTTTCGAGGACGGTCATGTTGGCGAAGAGGCGGATGTTCTGGAAGGTGCGGGCGATGCCGGCCTGGGTGACGAGGTGGGGTTTGGGTGGGAGGACGGTGTCGCGGTAGGTGACGGTGCCTTCGGTGGGTACGTAGAGGCCGGTGAGGCAGTTGAAGAAGGTGGTTTTTCCGGCGCCGTTGGGACCGATGAGGCCGACGATTTCGCCGGGGGAGACGGTGAGGTCGACGGCGCGTACGGCGGTGAGTCCGCCGAAGCGCATGGTGACGCCGGTGGCGGTGAGGGCCGGGGCGGCGGTCTCGGTGGTGGTGGCCATGGTGGTCAGGCCTCCGCTTTGGTGATGCCGACGGTGCTGTCGGGGAGGCGTGGTTCGGGTACGGCGAGTTGGTCGGTCTCGTGGAATTCGAGTTGTTTGCGGCGGTCGGCGACCAGGCCCTCGGGGCGGAAGCGCATCAGGAGGATGAGTGCGACGCCGAAGAGGAGGAGTTGGTAGTCGGCCATGAAGTCCATTTTGTTCGGGATGAGGTAGAGCAGGGCGGCGCCGATGACGGGGCCGCTGATGGTGCCCATGCCGCCGAGGATGACGGCGGCGAGGAGGAAGGCGGAGTTGGGCGGGACGGTGCCGGCGAATTGGTACTGGTCGGGGGTGGCGGTGGTGATGACGTGGGCCTGGACGGTGCCGGCGAGGCCGGCGAGTGAGGCGCCGAGGGCGAAGGCGAGGAGTTTGAGGCGGAAGGCGTTGATGCCCATGGCGGTGGCGGCGGTCTCGTCCTCGCGGATGGCGACCCAGGCGCGGCCGATGCGGGATTCGGCGGCGCGTCGGAAGACGAGGACGACGAAGAGGGTGGCGAGGAGCATCAGGAGGTAGTAGTTGCCGAAGCGGCCGATGGTGGCGCCGAGAATGTCGTGGTTCTCGCCGAAGTTGAAGCCGAGGATTTCGAGTTCGGGGATGTTGGGGATGCCCATGGCGCCGTTGGTGATGTCGGGGCCGGTCTTGCCGTTGAGGTTGACCATGGTGATGCGGAAGATCTCGCCGAAGCCGAGGGTGACGATGGCGAGGTAGTCGCCGCGCAGGCGCAGGGTGGGGGCGCCGATGACGATGCCGAAGACGAGGGCGGCGCCGATGCCGGTGAGGACGGCTGCCCAGAAGGGGAAGTGGACGCCGATGGCGGATTCGGGTGAGCCGGAGACGAGGGCGGCGGCGTAGGCGCCGACGCCGAGGAAGGCGACGTAGCCGAGGTCGAGGAGGCCGGCGAGGCCGACGACGACGTTGAGGCCGAGGGCGACGGTGGCGAAGATCAGGATGCTGGTGGCGAGGTTGGTGTAGGCGTCGTTGGTCTGGGTGAGGGGGAAGCAGGCGGCGGCGATGAAGGCGGCGGTGAGGGTGATATTGCGGTGTTTGGTGGTGAGGTTGCTGAGGCGGGTGGTGAGTCCGGCGCGGGTGAGTGCGGTGAGGCCGGCGAGGGTGAGGAGGAGGTAGCCGACGAAGAGTTCGCCGTATTCGGTGTCGATGCCGTAGGTGAAGAGGGCGAGGCCGAGGGCGTAGGCGGCGGCGATGACGAGGATTTCGGCCCAGCGGGGGAGGGGTTGGGGGCGGGGTGGCCGACCGGTGGTGAGGGTGTGGCGGAAGCGGCGCCAGGGGGTGGGTGGGTTGGTGCCGTCGGCGTCGTCGTAGGGCTGGTCGGCGGGGAGGGCGAGGGTGCCGGTGAGGGTGATGAGGGTGGTGAGGGCGGCGATCCAGCCGCCTGGTTCGAGGTGGGCGAGGCCGCCGAGGTCGGTGGTGATGGCGCCGAGGGTGTACCAGGTGGTGGCGAAGGTGCCGAGGGCGAGGAGGAGGGTGGGTGCAGTGGAGCCGGCGGGGGTGAGCCAGCGGAGGCCGGGGGTGTGGTGTTTGGCGAGGGCGAAGGCGAGGGTGAGGAGGGCACCGGTGAGGGTGATGGTCTGGAGGCCGCCGGGGTAGCCGTTGACGGTGAGGTTGCCGGGGAAGGCGGTGGTCCAGGTCCAGGCGAGGAAGGTGGAGATGATGGTGAGGGTGGCGCCGGTGATGGTGGTGATGCGTGCGGCGGTGGTGGGGAGGGGGATGAGCTGAGTGGGGCGGGGTGCTGGGGTTTTGGTGGTCATGGGGTTCACGCCCGATCCGCGACGCGTTCGCCGAGCAGTCCTTGGGGCCGGAGCAGGAGGACGAGGATGAGGAGGACGAAGGCCCAGACGTCCTTCCAGGATCCGCCGCCGAATTGGGTCATGCCGGGGATCTCCTCGATGTAGCCGGTGGCGAGGGCTTCGGCGACGCCGAGGACGACGCCGCCGAGCATGGCGCCGTAGATGTTGCCGATGCCGCCGAGGACGGCCGCGGTGAAGGCTTTGAGGCCGGTGATGAAGCCCATGCGGAAGTCGACCTGGCCGTATTTGAGGCCGTGGGCGACGGCGGCGATGGCGGCGAAGGCGGCGCCGATGGCGAAGGCGATGACGATGATGCGGTCGGTGTTGATGCCCATGAGCTTGGCGGTGTCGGGGTCCTGTGCGGTGGCCTGCATGCCGCGGCCGGTGCGGGTCTTGGCGACGAAGAGGCCGAGGGCGACCATGCACAGGGGGGCGGCGATGAGGAGGAAGATCTCGCCGCGTTGGACGGTGGCGCCGAGGACGTCGAGTGATTCGCCCTTGAACTGGGGGAAGACGCGGGCCTTCTTGGCGTCGGGGTACCACTTCCAGATGGCT
>NZ_JAGGOL010000071.1:9713-10033 GCF_018614525.1 Streptomyces sp. ISL-11 | reverse complement strand
GGTAGGCGAAGCGTTCGGCGGCGACGCCGACGGCGACGGAGGCGAGGATGCCGCCGAGGATCATGAGGGGGAGGGCGAGGGCGAGTGCGGTGCCGTCGGGGAGGATGAGGTGGGCGGTCAGTGCGCCGAAGCCGCCGACCATGAAGATCTCGCCGTGGGCGAAGTTGATGAGCTGGACGATGCCGTAGACCATCGTGTAGCCGATCGCGATGAGGCCGTACATCGCGCCGAGGATGAGTCCGTTGGCCAGCTGTTGCGGCAGTTCGTGCACCGCCGGGCCTCCGTGGGGTGGGTTGGGGTGCTGGGTCGTTCGCGGCGGG
>NZ_JAGGOL010000071.1:1664-9642 GCF_018614525.1 Streptomyces sp. ISL-11 | reverse complement strand
CCGGTGCGCCCGATGGACCGGTGGGCCTGCGTTCCGTTCCGGTGTCAGCGCTTGTATTCGGCGCTGTGGCGGGATTTCCAGGTGTTGCTGTCGACCTGGTAGGCGGTGATCATGGTGTTGGTGGTGTCGCCGTACTGGTCGAATCCGACGGTGCCGGTGACGCCGTTGAAGCTGACCTTGTTGAGGGCTTCGACGACCTTGGCGCGGGCGTTGTCGGGGAGTTTTCCGTTGTTGTCGGCGACGACCTTCTTGACGGCTTGGACGAGGGCCCAGGCGGCGTCGTAGGTGGAGCCGCCGTATGCCTCATAGCGGTCCTTGTAGCCGGCTGCCTTGTAGTCGGTGATGAATTTCTTGGCGGAGCCGAGTTCTTCGACGGGCTTGCCGACGGAGGTGGCGTAGTCGCCGGCGGACTTCTTGTTGAGGTTGATGTAGTCGGCGCTGTACATGCCGTCGCCGCCCATGAGGGGGGCCTTGAGGCCGCCGTCCTTGATTTGCTGGCTGAGGGGGGCGGCGGCGGGGTATTCGCCGCCGTAGAAGACGAGGTCGGGGTTGGCGGTCTTGGCCTTGGAGACGATGGCCTTGAAGTCGCGGTCGTCGGGGTTGACGTGTTCGTTGCCGAGGACCTTGCCGCCGAGTGAGGTGAATTTGGCGGCGAACGCGGCGGCGAGGCCGACGCCGTAGGTCTTCTGGTCGTCGATGATGTAGACGGTCTTGGCCTTGATTTTCTCGTAGGCGTACTGGCCGCCGAATGCGCCTTGCACCTCGTCGGTGGTGGAGGTGCGGAAGTAGGTGGTGAATTGGCGCTTGCGGTTGTTCTGTTTCCAGTCCTTGCCCTGGGTGAGGTCGGGGGTGGTGTTGGCCGGGGAGATGAGGGCGACGTTGTTGGACTGGGCGACCTGTTGCATGGACTGGGCGACGCTGGAGTTCAGGGGGCCGACGATGCCGAGGACTTGTTTGTCGCCGGCGAGTTTGGTGGCGTTCTGCTGGCCGGAGGTGGGCTGGGCCTGGTCGTCGAGGGGTTTGAGGGCGAAGGTGACGCCGGGGACTTCCTTGGCCTTGTTGGCGGTGTTGACGGCGAGTTCGGCGGAGTTCTTGATGCCTTGGCCGAGTGCGGAGAGGTCGCCGGTCAGGGGGGCGTCGACGCCGATGACCACGGTGGTGTTCTTGCCGTCGCTGTTGTCGCCACCCCCCTTGTCGTCGCGTGAGCCGCAGGCGCTGAGGGTGAGGGCGCCGGTGGTGAGCGCGGTGGTGAGGATGAGCAAGGAACGGTGTCGCACGGTGATTCCCTTCCCTGGCGAGGCCCCCTCTGCTGAGGTGCCGTTCCGCGTGCCGGGTGGTGTGGTGAGGTGTGGCGGCGAGGTGCGAGGTGTGAACCGCCCGGCGGGGGTGGTGACTGGCCGTGACTCTAGGGCTGTGCGGCGATCTGGGGCAGAGGTGCTGGCCATGATGTGACTGTCTTGTTATGACGCAGGTCACTCCCGCCTCATTCGTGTAGGAGAACCACACGGACAGTCCCGGTCTTATGCGGAGATTTTCATCATCCGTTGCGCAGGAATGTGCAGCTCCGCTAAGGAGTCGGAGGAGGTGTGGGCCCTGAAGCGGCCGGCGCGGCTCTCGAACGGCCGCGGAGATCACGAAAGCGGCGCCCGCGTGAAGTGGATCAGCGGCGCCGCATCGCGAGAATATTACGCACGGTGATGTGCGGGGGACTGGCTGAGGGGTATCGGGGGCGGCCGGGTCCGATGACCGATGACCGGTGCCCGGGGGGCGACGGTGTCCGTCAGGTGGTGGAGCCCGGCCCCGGCGACGTCCGTCAGGCGGTGGTCGTGCCCGGCGTCTCGTTCGCCCGCAGGAGGCAGGTGAGGCGGGCGGTGCAGACCCGCTTGTCCTGCTCGTCGGTGATGACGATCTCGTACGTGGCGGTGGAGCGGCCCCGGTGGACGGGGGTGGCCACGCCGGTGACCAGCCCGGAGCGGGCCCCGCGGTGGTGGGTGCAGTTGAGGTCCACGCCCACGGCGATCCGGCCCGGGCCGCCGTGCAGCATCGCGCCGACGGAGCCGAGGGTCTCGGCGAGGACGGCCGAGGCGCCGCCGTGCAGGAGCCCGTACGGCTGGGTGTTGCCCTCGACGGGCATCGTGCCGACCACCCGGTCGGGGGACGCCTCCACGACGCGGACGCTCATGCGTTCCCCGAGGTGTCCGGCGGAGAACAGGGCGGGCAGGTCGAGTCCGCTGCCGGCCCATTGGTCCAGGACCTCCTGCGGGAACGTGGTCCGGCTCTGCTCACCCATGTCCTGCTCCGATCGTCCTTGGCCGTTGCGGTGCGTAGGTCGTTGCGTTGTGAACGTCTTATCAGGTCAACGGCCTTGGCTGCCCGCCGGGGTGGGGTTCACGCGGGGCCGTCCGGTGCCGGCTCGCGGTGCTGTTCCACCCTGATGACCAGGGACTTGCTGGCGGGGGTGTTGCTGGTGTCGGCGGTGTGGTCGAGGGGGACCAGGACGTTGGTCTCGGGGTAGTAGGCGGCGGCGCAGCCGCGGGCGGTGGGGTAGTGGACGACGCGGAAGCCGGGTGCGCGGCGTTCGGTGCCGTCGGTCCATTCGCTGACGAGGTCGGCGTACGAGCCGTCGGCGAGGCCGAGTTCGCGGGCGTCGTCGGTGTTGACGAGGACGACGCGGCGGCCGTTCTTGATGCCGCGGTAGCGGTCGTCGAGGCCGTAGATGGTGGTGTTGTACTGGTCGTGGGAGCGCAGGGTCTGCAACAGCAGGCGGCCCGCGGGTGCTTGGGGGTATTCGACGTCGGCGGCGGTGAAGTTGGCCTTGCCGGTGGCGGTGGGGAAGCGGCGTTCGTCGCGGGGTGCGTGGGGGAGGGTGAATCCGCCGGGGCGGGCGACGCGGGCGTTGAAGTCCTCGAAGCCGGGGACGACGCGGGCGATGCGGTCGCGGATGGTGCCGTAGTCCTTCTCGAACTCTTCCCACGGTGTGGTGCTGGCGGTGCCGAGGACGCGGCGGGCGAGGCGGCAGACGATGGCGGGTTCGGAGAGGAGGTGCGGGCCGGCGGGGGCGAGGCGGCCGCGGGAGGCGTGGACCATGCCCATGGAGTCCTCGACGGTGACGAACTGGTCGCCGCCGGCCTGGTGGTCGCGCTCGGTGCGGCCGAGGGTGGGCAGGATCAGGGCGCGGGCGCCGGTGACGGCGTGGGAGCGGTTGAGCTTGGTGGAGACGTGGACGGTGAGCCGGGCGCGGCGGATGGCGGCCTCGGTGACGTCGGTGTCGGGTGAGGCGGCGACGAAGTTGCCGCCCATGGCGAAGAAGACCTTGGCCCGGCCGTCGCGCAGGGCGCGGATGGCGTGAACGACGTCGAGGCCGTGTGCGCGGGGCGGGTCGAAGCCGAATTCCTTCTGGAGGGCGTCGAGGAAGGCGGGGGCGGGGCGTTCGAAGATGCCCATGGTGCGGTCGCCCTGGACGTTGCTGTGGCCGCGGACGGGGCAGACGCCGGCGCCGGGGCGGCCGATGTCGCCGCGCAGGAGGAGGAGGTTGACGACTTCCTTGATGGTGGGGACGGCGTGTTTGTGCTGGGTGAGGCCCATGGCCCAGCACGCGACGGTGCGGCGGGAGTCGAGGATCATGCGGGCGGCGCGTTCGATCTCGTCGCGGCGCAGGCCGGTGGCGCGCAGGGTCCGGTCCCAGTCGAGGGCGCCGGCGGCGTTCTTGAATTCCTCGAAGCCGTGGGTGTGGTCGCGGATGAAGTCGGTGTCCAGGGCGCCGTCGGTGCCGAGGACGATGTGGTTGAGGGCGCGGAAGAGGGCCTGGTCGCCGCCGAGGCGGATCTGGAGGAAGAGGTCGGTCAGCGGGGTGCCGCCGGCGGCGAGGCCGCGGGCGTTCTGGGGGTTCTTGAAGCGTTCCATGCCCGCTTCGGGGAGCGGGTTGACCGTGATGATCTTCGTGCCGCCGGCTTTGGCCTTTTCCAGGGCGCTGAGCATGCGGGGGTGGTTGGTGCCGGGGTTCTGTCCGGCGACGATGATCAGGTCGGCTTTGTAGAGGTCTTCGAGGAGGACGCTGCCCTTGCCGATGCCGATGGTCTCCGTGAGGGCGGAGCCGGAGGACTCGTGGCACATGTTGGAGCAGTCGGGCAGGTTGTTGGTGCCGAATTCGCGGGCGAAGAGCTGGTAGAGGAAGGCTGCTTCGTTGCTGGTGCGGCCGGAGGTGTAGAAGACGGCTTCGTCGGGGGTGGCGAGGGCGGTGAGTTCCTCGCCGATGATGTCGAAGGCCCGCTGCCAGGTGACCGCTTCGTAGGTGTCGGCGCCTTCGGCCAGGTACATGGGCTGGGTGAGGCGGCCCTGCTGGCCGAGCCAGTAGCCGCTGCGGGCGGCGAGGTCGGCGACGGGGTGCGCGGCGAAGAAGTCGGGGGTGACGCGGCGCAGGGTGGCTTCCTCGGCGACGGCCTTGGCGCCGTTCTCGCAGAATTCGGCGGCGTGGCGTTTGTCCGGCTCGGGCCAGGCGCAGCCGGGGCAGTCGAAGCCGTCCTTCTGGTTGACCTTGAGGAGGGTGAGGGCGGTGCGGCGTACGCCCATCTGTTGCTGGGCGATGCGCAGGGTGTGGGCGATGGCCGGGAGTCCGGCGGCGGCGTGCTGCGGGGCGGTGACGTCGGGTGCGTCCTGGACCGGATCGCCTGTCGGCGGCTTGCCTGCCATCTCGCTCCCCCTTGAGCGGTCGGTGCGGGCGCGGGTCCGGCGTGGGTGTCGGGCACGGGCGGTGGGGGGAGGTGCGCGTGGCCCGCATTGTCAGTGGGCCGTGGCAGGATCGGGGGCGTGGCAGCAAAGGCAACGAAGATGAGCGCAGAGACCGGCACCGACGTGGTGGAGGGAGGCCGCCCCCGCCTGCTCCTGATGGACGGGCACTCCATGGCGTACCGGGCGTTCTTCGCGCTGCCCGCGGAGAATTTCACGACGGTGTCGGGGCAGCCGACGAACGCGGTGTACGGCTTCGCGTCGATGCTGGCGAACACGCTGCGTGATGAGCGGCCGACGCATTTCGCGGTGGCGTTCGACGTCTCGCGCAAGACCTGGCGTTCGGACGAGTTCCCGGACTACAAGGCGACGCGTTCGAAGACGCCGGACGAGTTCAAGGGTCAGGTGGAGCTGATCGGTGAGCTGCTGGACGCGATGCGGGTGCCGCGGTTCGCGGTGGACGGCTTCGAGGCCGATGACGTGATCGCGACCCTGACGACGCAGGCGGAGACGGCGGGTTTCCACGTCTCGATCGTCACCGGTGACCGTGACGCCTTCCAGCTGGTCTCCGACGATGTCACGGTGCTGTATCCCACGAAGGGTGTCTCGGAGCTGACGCGCTTCACTCCGGAGAAGGTGCAGGAGAAGTACGGGCTGACGCCGGCGCAGTATCCGGATTTCGCGGCGCTGCGCGGTGACCCGTCGGACAACCTGCCGGGTATTCCGGGGGTGGGCGAGAAGACCGCCGCCAAGTGGATCAACCAGTTCGGTTCGTTCGCGGAGCTGGTGGAGCGGGTCGAGGAGGTCAAGGGCAAGGTCGGGCAGAACCTCCGGGATCACCTGGAGGCCGTGCAGCTCAACCGCCGCCTGACGGAGATGGTGCGGGATGTCGCGCTGTCGGTGGGCCCGGAGGGCCTGGTCCGGGAGGCGTACGACCGTACGGCGCTGACCGCGTTCCTGGAGGGTCTGGAGATCCGTAACCAGGGCCTGCGGGACCGGTTGCTGGCGGCGGACCCGGGTGGGGCGGCCGCCGCGGAGGAGACGCCGCCGGCCGCCGGGGCCGAGGTGGACGGCGTGGTGCTGGGCGCGGGGGAGCTCGCGCCGTGGCTGGCCGAGCACGCCATCCATGTGCTCGGTGTGGCCGTGGTGGACTCCTGGTCGCTGGGCAGCGGCCGGGTCGCCGAGATCGCGCTGGCCACGGGTGCGGGCCCGGCCGCGTGGTTCGACCCCGCCGAGCTGGACGAGGCGGACGAGCGGGCGTTCTCCGCGTGGACCGCGGACGCGGGCCGGCCGAAGGTGATGCACGACGCCAAGGCCGTCATGCGGGTCTTCGCCGAGCACGGCTGGTCCGCCGTCGAGGGCGTCACGATGGACACGGCGCTGGCCGCCTATCTGGTCAAGCCGGGCCGCCGGTCCTTCGACCTGGAGGCGCTGTCGGTGGAGTATCTGGGCCGTGAGCTGGCCACGGCCGCCGCCGGCGACGGCCAGCTGGCCTTCGGCGCGGACGAGCAGGCCGAGGCGGACGCCCTGATGGGCCGGGCCCGTACGGTGCTCGACCTGGGCGAGGCGTTCACGGGCCGGCTCAAGGACGTGCGCGCGGCCGGGCTGCTCACCGATGTCGAGCTGCCGACGAGCGCGCTGCTGGCCCGCCTGGAGCGGGCGGGTATCGCCGCGGACCGGGGCTGGCTGGAGCGGATGGAGCAGCAGTTCGCGGCGGCTGTGCAGCAGGCTGTCACGGAGGCGCACGCCGCGGCGGGCCGGGAGTTCAATCTGGGTTCGCCCAAGCAGCTCCAGGAGGTGCTCTTCGGCGAGCTGGGCCTGCCGAAGACGAAGAAGACGAAGACCGGGTACACCACGGACGCCGATGCCCTCGCCTGGCTCGCCGCCCAGACGGAGAACGAACTCCCGGTGATCATGCTGCGCCACCGTGAGCAGGCCAAGCTGCGGTCCACGGTCGAGGGCCTGATCAAGGCGATCGCCCCCGACGGGCGGATCCACACGACGTTCAACCAGACCGTGGCGGCCACGGGCCGGCTGTCGTCCACGGACCCGAACCTGCAGAACATCCCGGTGCGGACGGACGAGGGCCGGGCGATCCGCCGGGGCTTCGTGGTCGGTGAGGGCTATGAGTCCTTGATGACGGCCGACTACAGCCAGATCGAGCTGCGGGTGATGGCCCACCTCTCGGAGGACGAGGGCCTGATCGAGGCGTTCGCGTCGGGCGAGGATCTGCACACCACGGTGGCCTCCCAGGTCTTCGGCGTCGCCAAGAGCGAGGTCGATCCGGAGATGCGCCGGAAGATCAAGGCCATGTCGTACGGGCTGGCCTACGGTCTGTCGGCGTTCGGCCTCTCGCAGCAGCTCAACATCGCGCCCGCCGAGGCGGGCAAGCTGATGGACACCTTCTTCGAGCGGTTCGGCGGCGTGCGGGATTACCTGCAGCGTGTGGTCGTGGAGGCCCGTGCCACGGGCTACACGGAGACGATGCTGGGCCGCCGCCGCTACCTCCCCGATCTCAACAGCGACAACCGCCAGCGTCGTGAGACGGCCGAGCGGATGGCGCTGAACGCCCCGATCCAGGGCACGGCCGCCGACATCGTGAAGGTCGCGATGCTGCGGGTCGGTCAGGCGCTGGAGGCCGGGGAGCTCACCTCGCGGATGCTGCTCCAGGTGCACGACGAAATCGTGCTGGAGATCGCGCCCGGTGAGCGGGAGCCGGTGGAGGAGCTGGTCCGCCGCGAGATGGCGGGGGCCGTCTCGCTGCGTGCACCGCTGGACGTGTCGGTCGGCGTCGGCCGCGACTGGGAGTCGGCGGCGCACTGACGGACCCGGATTCCGGTACGGCCCTTCCCGCCCCCTTTCGCCTTGGGGGAGGGGAGGGCCGTATGTGTTTCTTCCGGGCCGGGAGGGTCGTACGTGTGCGTCTGGGCCGAGAGGGTCGTACGTGTTTCGTCCGGGCCGGGAAAACCGTACGCGTGTGGCCCCGGGACGGCCGGCCGAGCCGCCACCGGCCCGACCGAGGGTCGCCCCGGGGAAGGGGAGGGCGGTGCGCGTTTCGCCCAGGGGCCGGCAAGGACCGTGCGCGTGGTTCTCATCCGAGGCGCGGGTTGCTAACCTGCCGCATTCCTGACACCTCGTCAGGTGCCGTGGGGAAACCGGGGAACCCCGCCAGGAGGTCTCGTATGCGTGCACTGGCCGCCGCGGCCGTCGGACTGGTCGCGGCCCTCGCCCTCGTCCTCACCGTCACGGCCAT
>NZ_JAGGOL010000071.1:606-1607 GCF_018614525.1 Streptomyces sp. ISL-11 | reverse complement strand
CACCCCCTAGGCGCCGGGAGGCCGCGCCATGCGCCGCACAGCGAGCCTGATCCTCCTCGCCCTCGCCGTCCTCCTCACCGCCCTGTCGCCCCTGCTGCGCTGGTACGCCTTCCCCCGGCTGGCCAAGGTCCCGGCCGGCCGCTACCAGTCGGTCGTCATGGAGGCGAAGGACGCCACCCTCATCGACTACTCCACCCTGGAACCCAAGAGGGTCCCCCGCGTCACCGTGGTCCAGACGATCAAGGGCAATGTGGAGGAGGCCGACAAGGTCCGGAAGGCCACCGGCCGTGACGTGGTCGTCTGGGACACCCTCAGCTACGCCGCCGGCCCCGACGGCGCCATGGTCTCGCGCATCCCCGAGAGGTACGTCTTCGACGCCCACACCCAGCAACCCGTGCACGCGGCCGGCGAACACGTCGACGGCACCCCCGTGCGCCGCGAGGGTATCGCGTACAAATGGCCCTTCCTCGTGCGCAAGCACGACTACCAGTACTTCGACATGCAGACCCGCACCGCCGCCCCCATCCACTACCGGGGCACCCGTTCCTTCCACGGCCTGGACGTCTACTACTTCGAGCAGACCATCCCCTGGACCCGTGTCCCCCTGCCCCGCGCGCTGCCGCTCGGCATCTCCCCCGACACCGTCCGGCAGCTCGGCCTGGAGCGCTGGTACTCCACCAAGCGGATGTTCTGGGTCGACCCCGTCACCGGCGCACCCGTCAACGGCGAGGAGGTCCACCGGGAGGAGATGCGCTGGACCGGCCACCCGGAGAAGAAACCGATCACGGCCTTCGCGGGCCATGTGAAGATGCGCGCCGACTACGTCGACTCCACCGTCGCCCTCGTGACGTCCCAGCGCCGGCTCGTCCTGCTGCTCACCACCTGGCTCCCCTGGGGCTTCGCCGGACTCGGCGTCGCACTGCTGGCCCTGTCCCTCCTCCTGGAGGCCCGCTCCCGACGAGGAGGAACCCCTTCCCGACTAGGCCGTGCCCGGCGGATCT
>NZ_JAGGOL010000071.1:0-537 GCF_018614525.1 Streptomyces sp. ISL-11 | reverse complement strand
TCCGCCGGACACGGCCTAGGGGCGGGACCCGTTCCCGGCGAGGGCAGGGCCGGGGAGAAGGGTCCTCCACCGGAGATCGGTATGCACTCCCGGGGGATATGTCCCAGGATGGAGGGACACCCGAACGGCCGACCCCCAGGCAGGGGCCGCTGAGCAGAGGAGGCCCACCGTGAAGGAGAGCCCCGAGGACACATCCACCACGTCCCGGCCGAGAAGCCTGTACACGGGGAGCGAGCGGCCCTTCGACCCCGAAGACCTGGTCATGGCCTCCGGCCGGGACGTCACACCCGAGCGGGTCGAGGCGGCCAAGCGCCTGATCGAGGAGAAGGGGGCAGCGGCGGTCGAGCGGTACCTCCCCTAGGACCGCGCGCAGGTGGTGTCCGGCGGATTGTCGGCTGCGAGCTGCTCCGGGCCGTGTCCGGCGAGTCTTCGGCTGGGGCCGGTTGCCGTCTGCGGCGGCGTCCTGAAGCGCCGGGCGGGCTGAACGCGGCTGAGCCCAGCCGAATCAAGCCCGTCCGGCGTTTGAGGACGCCACCG
>NZ_JAGGOL010000070.1 GCF_018614525.1 Streptomyces sp. ISL-11 | reverse complement strand
CCGCCGCGCGCAGGGCGCGCAGGCGGAGGGCGTGGAGGGGCTCGTCCAGCGGATGCTCGTCGCAGAGTTCGGCCAGCTCGCCGAGGGTCTCGCCCGCCCGGCCCACGGCGACCGCGGCGGCCAGGCGCGTGCGGCGGGCGTCCAGGCGCCGGGCGTCGTAGCGGGGTGCCAGCGCCGGGCGGCCGGGGAGGTCGGCCAGGACCGGGCCGCGCCACAGGGCCAGCGCGTCGTCGAGGAGGTCCCCGGCCTTCGACGGGTCGCCTTCGGCGAGGGCCGCCGCGCCCTCGTCGGCGAGCCGCTGGAAGCGGTGCAGGTCGACGTCGTCGGGCACCGCGCGCAACCGGTACCCCCCGGCGACGGACTCCACCGCGTCGGGACCGAGCGCGCGCCGCAGCCGCCCGACGAGTGCCTGGAGGGCGCCCGCCGCGTCGGCGGGCGGTTCGGCGTCCCAGACCGCGTCGATCAGCGCGTCGGGGGTACGGGCCCGCCCGGGGTGCAGGGCGAGAGCCGCGAGGAGAGCGCGCAGCCTCGCGCCGCCAAGGGCGGCGGGGCGACCGTCGTCGGAATGGGCCTGGGTGGTACCGAGGATGCCGTAGCGCACGGACCCATTCTCACCCCGGTCGCGGTACCGGTTGCGCCGAGCCCGGGTGCGGCCAGTACCGTCGCCCGGTACATCCCCGCGCCGGGCCCGCCCGGCGAGTACCCCCCACACCCCTCAGGAGCACACGCGTATGGCTACAGCGACCCGCGGCGAACGGCGGGTGAGCCCCGTCTTCCTCGCCCTCGTCGCCATCATGGCGGTCTCCATATGGGCGGTGTGGACGGACTTCTCGGCGAACCCGGGGCTCGCCGTCTTCCTCTTCGTCGTGTCGGGCTGGGTGGTCTCGCTCTGCCTCCACGAGTACGCGCACGCCCGCACCGCCCTGCACGGCGGTGACATCTCGGTCGGGGCGCGCGGTTATCTGACGCTCGACCCGCTGAAGTACACCCACGCCCTGCTCAGCATCGTGCTGCCGCTGGTCTTCGTGATCATGGGCGGGATCGGCCTGCCGGGCGGCGCGGTCTTCATCGAGCGGCACCGCATCCGGGGCCGCTGGCGCCACAGCCTGATCTCGGCGGCCGGCCCGCTGACGAACGTGTTGTTCGCGCTGGTGGTCACCGCGCCGTTCTGGCTGGGCGCGATGGACGGCGTGCCGGACCACTTCCGCTACGCGCTCGCCTTCATGGCGCAGCTCCAGGTGACCGCGGCGATCCTGAACTCCCTGCCGGTCCCGGGCCTCGACGGTTACGGCGTGGTCGAGCCGTGGCTGTCGTACAAGGTGCGGCGGCAGCTGGATCCCCTGGCCCCGTTCGGGATACTCGTCATCTTCGGCGTCCTGCAGATCCCCGGCGTGGGCGACGCGTTCTTCGACATGATCGACGCGGTGCTGGACGCCCTGGGCGTGAAGCTGTGGGACACCTACTGGGGTCAGCAGCTGTTCCGCTTCTGGGAGGGTGTCCCGGACATCCCGCCGCTCAGCGGAATCGTCGTCGACTAGGCCGTGTCCGGCGGACCTTCGGCTGCGGGCCGTCTTTGCCGCCTGCGGCGGCGGGCGCCCTGCGGGCGCGTCCTCAATCTCCCCCAGCTACCGCTGGGAGGTGCCCCCAACGGGCTGGATTGTGGCTGAGCTCAGCCGCAATCAAGCCCGTCCGGCGCTTGAGGACACCGCCGCGCAGCGGTGGTGCGCACGACACGGCCCGCAGTGCCCACTCACATGATCCGCCGGACAGGCTTGATTGTGGCTGAGCTCAGCCCTGGCCGCTCTCCTTCGCCGCGCGGTCGTTCTTCGCCTTGCGCACGTAGTACCAGGCGATGTTGGACGAGACGCCGAGGAGCAGGATCCAGACGATGCCGAGCCAGCTGCCCTGAGCGAAGGAGACGACGGCCGCCACGGCCGCCAGGACGCAGACGGCGATGGCGTAGAGAGCGAGGCGGGGCATGGGAGGCGGTCTCCTGTCCGAGGGCACATGTGCGTACGATCCCGGCCATTGTCCCCCACGCCCCGGCCCCGGCGGGAAGCCGGTCAGACGTCGGTGACGCGCAGGCCCGCGTGGGCCTTGTAGCGGCGGTTGACGGAGATCAGGTTGGCGACCAGCGACTCCACCTGGTGGGCGTTGCGCAGCCGGCCGGCGAAGACGCCGCGCATGCCGGGGATCCGGCCCGCCAGCGCCTGCACGACGTCCGTGTCGGCGCGGGCCTCGCCGAGCACCATCACATCGGTGTCGATCTCGGCGATCTCCGGGTCGGAGAGCAGCACGGCGGACAGGTGGTGGAAGGCCGCGGTGACCCGCGAGCCGGGCAGCAGGGCGGCGGCCTGCTCGGCGGCGCTGCCCTCCTCCGGCTTGAGCGCGTAGGCGCCCTTCTTGTCGAAGCCGAGCGGATTGACGCAGTCGACCACGAGCTTCCCCGTCAGCTCCTCGCGCAGCGCTTCGAGGGTCTTGGCGTGGCCGTCCCACGGCACGGCGACGATCACGACGTCGCTGCGCCGCGCGCACTCGGCGTTGTCGGCGCCCTCGATGCCCAGGCCCAGCTCCTCGGCGGCGGTGTGCGCCCGCTCGGCGGCGCGCGAGCCGATGATCACCCGCTGGCCGGCCTTGGCGAACCGGTAGGCGAGGCCGCGGCCCTGGTCACCGGTGCCGCCGAGGACACCGACCACGAGACCGGACACGTCCGGAAGGTCCCAAGGGTCCTTCGCGGGGGCCTTCTTCGCGTCCCCCGCGCCGTCCTTCACGTCAACAGAAGTAGTCATGACAGCGATACTGTCACGCCCTTTCGGACCGCCCTCGGCGGCCACGGCACCTGCCGGGCGCCCGTACGGGTGAGGGGGCGCGGAAGCCCCTTCTCGAGGCCGCCGCCCGGGGCAGGATGCGGGGCCATGGACGCCGTACGGGTCGCGCTGCTGCGCGAAGTGCTCGCCGGGACCGAGTGGTTGCGGTCCACCCGCCGCTTCGCGGGCACACTGCGGACCTCGGTCACGCGCCACCACGGCGGGCTGCTGCTGATCGGCAGCACCGGCTACGAACCGTGGCACCTGGCCGCGCACCTGGACGACGAGGCCGCCTGGTCCGGGCTGCCGGAGCTGTCGCCCACGCTCGTGCGCCACCGGGTGCCGCCGGGCGTTCCGGCGCATCTGTCGGTGGGGCTCGGCCGGCTGGAGGCCGTGCGGCGCGGGGAGACGCTGCTGGTGGTGGCGGCGGAGAGCCCCGGCGAGGGCCTGCTGGAGCGGGTGCACGACGCCCGGCGCGGCGGTGCGACGGTCCTGGCCCTGGACGGCGCCCCCGAGGACGCCGGCGCGGAGCTGGCGGCGCTGGCGCACGAGACGCTGGCCGCGCCGGCGGCGCCCGGTCCGTGCGCCTCGACGTCGACGGATCTCGACCTCGACACCGTCCAGCACCTGGTCAGCGCCGCCGCCGGGGAGAACAGCCTGCCCGTCGCACACGGCCGCCGCCGCTTCCGCGACCGGCTCGCACGGCTCGCGGACCAGCTGACCGCGCCCCCTCCGCCGCGCTGGTAGCGGGGGCCGGGCGGCCCGGTGCGACCGCGGGTGATCGAAAAATCGTTTGCTCACGATCATCCATATATGGACGATGGTCTTCCGTGACCGATCACGACCCGCCTTCCCCTGTTTCCACCACTCCTCCTTCCGGCCGCCTGCGTGCGCTGCTGCCCGACCTCGCGCCCTGGCGTTCCTCCCCCGACTTCCGCCGGATGTGGCTGGCGGGGCTGGTGACGGTCTTCGGCACGTTCCTGACCTTCATCGCGGTGCCGCTCCAGCTCAAGGAGCTGACCGGCTCGGCGCTCGCGGTCGGCGCCGTCGGCGCCGTCGAGCTCGTACCGCTGATCGTCTTCGGCCTCTACGGCGGCGCGCTCGCCGACGCGGTAGACCGCCGCAAGCTGATCCTGTGGACCGAGGCCGGCCTCGGCGTGCTGTCCGTGATCCTGCTGCTCAACTCCGTGCTGCCGGAGCCGATGATCTGGCCGCTGTACCTGGTCGCGGCGCTGACCAGCGCACTGGCCGGCCTCCAGCGCCCGGCGATGCAGGCGATCGTGCCGCGCGTGGTCGCGCACGAACAGCTCCCGGCGGCCATCGCCCTGAACTCGATCCGCTGGCAGGCCGGCGCGATCGCCGGCCCGTCCCTGGCGGGCCTGATCATCGCCTTCGCGGGGCTCCAGTGGGCGTACGCGCTCGACATCGTCTCGTACGTGGTCTCCGGCGTCCTGCTGCTCGGGCTCGCCGCCTCCCCGGCCCCGCACGAGGCGAAGAAGCCGTCGCTGCGCGGCATCACGGAGGGCGCGCGCTACGCGTGGAGCCGCAAGGAGCTGCTCGGCACGTACACGATCGACATGGCGGCGATGCTCTTCGCGTTCCCGACCGCGATCTTCCCCTTCCTCGCCGACGACCTGGGCGCGCCCTGGGCGCTGGGCCTGATGTACGCGGCCGGTGCGGTCGGCTCGCTGATCGTGAGCCTGACCAGCGGCTGGGCCTCGCGCGTGCACCGGCACGGCCGCATGGTCGTCTACGCGGCGGCGGGCTGGGGCGCGGCGATGGCCGTGGCGGGCTGGATGCACAACGTCTGGCTGGTGCTGCTGTTCCTCGCCGTGGCCGGCGGCTGCGACATGGTGAGCGGTCTGTTCCGCTCGGCCATCTGGGACCAGACGATCCCGGACGAGCTGCGCGGCCGCCTCGCGGGGATAGAGATGCTGTCGTACTCGGTGGGCCCGCAGATCGGCCAGGTCCGGGCGGGCGGCATGGCGTCCCTGACGAACGTCCGCACCTCGGTGTGGGCGGGCGGCGTGGCCTGCGTGGCGTCGGTGGGTCTGCTGGCGTGCGCGCTGCCGAAGCTGATGGGGTACGACCAGCGGACGGACGAGCACGCGGTGCGGATGCGGAACCGCCAGGCGGAGGTGACGGAGGCGGCGTGAGGGTGCGGGCGCGGAGCCCCGCGCGGGACCGGCGTCCTGGGGCTCCGCCCCAGACCCCGGTCCTCAAACGCCGGACGGGCTGAATCGGTTGCCCGGCAGGTGAAGGGGCAGCCCGGCACGATCAAGCCCGTCCGGCGATCGAGGACACCCCGGCGGTAGCCGGGGAAGCCGCCCCCTCAGCCCTGCGGCCCCTGCCCCTCCTGACTGCCCCCGTTGTCGTTCCAGCGGGGATCCTCCCGCCATTCCGATTCCCGTTCGCGCGCCGTCTCCATCGCGTGCGCCGCCTCCTCGCGCGTCTCGTACGGGCCGAAGCGGTCGGCGGCGCGGCACTCGGGGCCCTCCTCGACCGTGCCGTGCTTGAGGCAGTAGTACCACTCGCCGGACTTGCCGGCCGGGCGCCGCTTGAACAGTGCCATCAGGTCTCCTCCAGCGTGGGGTGCTCGCCCACATGCTCCCCGATGTGCCCTGGATACACTCGCTGACATGTCTGGCCAGTCGCTTCTCACTCCGGGGACGCTCTCCCCCGCCCGCCCGGTCCCCGCCTCGATCACTCGCCCCGAGTACGTCGGCAAGGACGCTCCCACCCCTTACGACGGTCCCGAGACCCAGGACGCCGAGACCATCGAGCGGATGCGCGTCGCGGGCGGCATCGCCGCGCGGGCGATGGAGGAGGCGGCCAAGCTGATCGCGCCGGGGGTGACGACGGACGAGCTGGACCGCGTCGCGCACGCGTACATGTGCGACCACGGCGCCTACCCCTCGACGCTGGGCTACCGCGGCTTCCCGAAGTCGCTGTGCGCGTCGGTGAACGAAGTGATCTGCCACGGCATCCCGGACTCCACCGTGCTGCGCGACGGCGACATCGTGAACCTCGACGTGACCGCCTACATCGGCGGCGTGCACGGCGACAACAACGCCACCTACCTGTGCGGGGACGTGGACGAGGAGTCCCGCCTGCTGGTGGAGCGCACGCGGGAGGCCCTGAACCGGGCGATCAAGGCGGTCCGTCCCGGCCGCCGCATCAACATCATCGGCCGCGTCATCGAGTCGTACGCCAAGCGCTTCGGCTACGGCGTCGTCCGCGACTTCACCGGTCACGGCATCAACTCCTCCTTCCACTCCGGCCTGATCGTCCCGCACTACGACAGCCCGCATCACGACACCCTGATCCAGCCCGGCATGACGTTCACGATCGAGCCGATGCTGACGCTGGGCACGCACGAGTACGACATGTGGGAGGACGGCTGGACGGTCGTCACGAAGGACCGGAAGCGGACGGCACAGTTCGAGCACACGCTCGTGGTGACGGACACGGGTGCGGAGATCCTCACCCTGCCGTGAGGCGGCCGGGGGCGGTAAGGTTTTTGCCGACAGCACGTCGGGAACCAATTGACTTAGGCAAGCCTAACTAGAGAGAATCGGCGGTGGCGACGCGGCGGCCTTTCGTGTGCCGTGACCCGTCCCCGCCCGCTCCCGTACCCGGCCTCCGGAGGTCCCTCTTGGACGCGCCCGCCACCACGCCGTTCTCCACGCTGATCCGCACCGCCTCGCACGAGCAGCACACGGAAGCCGAGAACTCGTCGTTCATGGGCGACATGCTCGGCGGCCGCCTCGGGGTCGACGCCTACCGCCGCTACACCGAGCAGCTCTGGTTCGTCTACCGCGCCCTGGAGGACGCCTCGGCGGCCCTCTCGGCCGACCCCGTCGCGGGCCCGTTCATACGCCCCGAGCTGGCCCGTACCGCCGAACTGGAGCGCGACCTGGCCCACCTGGGCGGACCCGGGTGGCGTACGGGCCTGCGGCCGCTGCCCGCGACGGCGGCGTACGCGGCCCGCGTCGGGGAGTGCGCCCGCGAGTGGCCCGCAGGCTATGTCGCCCACCACTACACCCGCTATCTGGGCGACCTCTCGGGCGGCCAGATCATCCGCGGCACCGCCGAGAAGACCTGGGGCTTCGCCCGCAAGGGCGACGGTGTCCGCTTCTACGTCTTCGAGTCCATCGGCAACCCCGCGGCCTTCAAGCGCGAGTACCGCGAGCTGCTGGACGCGTTGCCGGTCGACGACCTGGAGAAGCAGCGCGTCGTCGACGAGTGCAAGCGCGCGTTCGCGCTGAACACGGCGGTCTTCCAGGAGCTGGGACGGGAGTTCCCGCTCAGCGCCTGACCTCCGCACCGGTCGGAAGGGAGGAGGGGGGTTCCGGGCCACCGGAACCCCCCTCCTCCGTCGTACGGCCGGGCGAACTCGCCCTGCGCCGGGCCGTCCTGCCGCAGTCGGCGGAGCTGTCTGCCGCTGCTCGACGAGCCGACCGCCGCGCTGGACCTGCGCCATCAGGAGCTCGTGCTGCGGGTCTGCCGCGAGCGCGCGGCGGCGGGCGACGCGTTCGACGCGGAACTCCTCAGTCAGGTCTATTCCCAGCCAGTGGAAGTAATTGATCATCCGCGCACCGGTGAACCCTTGGTGGTCCCGAGACGGGAGGGGCGAGATTTTGCCTCGTGAGAGCAGAATCACGCGTCATTCCGGGAACGACATAGGCAAGCCTCAGATAAGTTAGGTCGGCCTTATTCGGCCATGCCTTTCAGCCACGTCCGTGGCGCGTCTGCCGCATGTCCGATGCGGTCCGCCTGTTCCGTCCCCGCCTGTTCGAGCAAGCCTGGAGCTCCCATGCGCGTTCTCCGCTCCTCTGTCGTCACCGCCGCCGCCGCGGTCACGGCACTGACCGCCATATCCGGTTGCGCCGACAAGTCGGACGGAAAGGACTCGGACACGATCCAGGTCACCGCCTCCGACGACAAGTGCGAAGTTTCCAGGACTTCCTTTCCCGCCGGACACGTCAAGATCAATGTCCAGAACAAGGGCTCGAAGGTCACCGAGGTGTACGTCTACACCCCGGACGAGCGCATCATCACCGAGCGCGAGAACATCGGCCCGGGCACCAAGGCGGAGATCAGCGCACAGATCAAGGCCGGTTCGTACGAAATCGCCTGCAAGCCCGGAATGAAGGGCGACGGCATCCGGCAGAAGGTCACCGCGACCGGTGACGGCGCGGCGAAGAAGGCCGATCCCGCGCTGGAGAAGGCCGTCGCGGAGTACCGCAAGTACGTGCAGGCGCAGGCCGACGAGACGCTGCCGCTGGCCGAGAAGTTCGCCGAGGCGGTCAAGAAGGGCGACCTGGACGAGGCGAAGAAGCTCTACGCCCCCTCCCGCGTCGGCTGGGAGCGCACCGAGCCGGTCGCCGAGTCCTTCGGTGACATCGACCCGAAGGTCGACGTCCGCGAGGACGGCCTGGAGAAGGACCAGAAGTGGACCGGCTGGCACAAGCTGGAGAAGGCCCTGTGGGACGCCAAGACCGTCACCGATGACGACAAGAAGCTGGCCGACCAGCTGATCACCGACCTCAAGGACTGGCAGAAGCGCGTCGGCACCGCCGAGATCACCCCGACCAGCATGGCCAACGGCGCCAAGGAGCTGCTCGACGAGGTGGCCACCGGCAAGGTGACCGGCGAGGAGGAGCGCTACAGCCACACCGACCTCGTCGACTTCCAGGCCAACGTCGAGGGTGCCGAGAAGTCCTACGCGCTGCTGAAGCCGGTCGCGGCCAAGAACGACGCGGGCCTGGTCAAGGAGCTGGACAAGCAGTTCGCGGACCTGAAGAAGCTGCTCGACGGCCACCGCGACGGCGACACCTTCAAGGCATACGACACCGTCGGCAAGGACGACCGGAAGAACCTGTCGGACGGCGTGAACGCCCTCGCCGAGCCGCTGTCCAAGCTCGCCGCCGCCGTCGCGAAGTAACCGGGGAACAGCCATGACCGAGAACTCCACGACCGACGACACCACGACGACCGCGGCCGCGCCCTCGCGCCGGTCCGTCCTCGGCTGGGGCGGTGCCGGGCTCGCGCTCGGCGCGGCCGCCGCCGGTGGCACCGCCGCCGCCCTGCGCATCGGGGACGACGCCGCACCGGCCGCCTCGGCCGGCGACGCGGTGCCGTTCCACGGCGCCCACCAGGCCGGCATCCACACGGCCGTGCAGGACCGGCTGCACTTCGCCGCGTTCGACGTGACCACCACCGACCGGGCCGCGCTGGTCGCGCTGCTCAAGGAGTGGACGGCCGCGGCCGCGCGGATGACGGCCGGCCACGAGGTCGGCACCGGCGCCATAGGCGACAACGACCAGGCGCCGCCGGACGACACCGGTGAGGCGCTCGGCCTCAAGCCGTCCCGGCTGACGCTGACCTTCGGCATCGGCCCCGGCCTGTTCGAGAAGGACGGCAAGGACCGCTTCGGGATGGCTTCCCGGCGGCCGAAGGCCCTGGTCGACCTGCCCGCCTTCCCCGGTGACAACCTCGACGCCGCGCGCAGCGGCGGCGACCTGTGCGTCCAGGCGTGCGCGGACGACCCGCAGGTCGCGGTCCACGCGATCCGCAACCTCGCCCGCATCGGCATGGGCAAGGTCGCGATCCGCTGGTCGCAGCTCGGCTTCGGCAAGACCTCCTCGACGACGCCGGACGCCCAGACGCCGCGCAACATGATGGGCTTCAAGGACGGCACCCGGAACGTCTCCGGCACCGACGACGCCGCCCTCGGCAAGCACGTGTGGGTCGGCGAGAAGGACGGCCCGGCCTGGATGGTCGGCGGCTCCTACCTCGTCGCCCGCCGCATCCGGATGCACATCGAGACCTGGGACCGCACCTCGCTCGCCGAGCAGGAGGACGTCTTCGGCCGGGACAAGGGCGAAGGCGCACCGGTCGGCAAGCAGCGCGAGCGCGACGAGCCGCTGCTGAAGGCGATGAAGCCGGACGCCCACGTGCGTCTCGCGCACCCCGACAGCAACAACGGCGCGACGATCCTGCGACGCGGCTATTCCTTCACGGACGGCACGGACGGCCTGGGCCGGCTGGACGCGGGGCTGTTCTTCCTCGCCTACCAGCGGGACGTACGGGACGGGTTCATCCCGCTCCAGAAGAACCTGGCCCGCAACGACGCGCTCAACGAGTACATCCAGCACGTCGGCTCGGCGGTCTTCGCCGTCCCGCCGGGCGTCCGCGACAAGGACGACTGGTGGGGCAAGGCGCTCTTCGCGTGACCGACGATCCTTCGACGGAAAGGGAAGCCGGATGTTCGGCAACTACCTGATCGGCCTGCGCGAGGGGCTGGAGGCCAGCCTGGTCGTCTGCATCCTGGTCGCCTACCTGGTCAAGACCGGGCGCAAGGACGCGCTGACGCCGGTGTGGACCGGCATCGGCGTGGCCGTGCTGCTGAGCATGGGCTTCGGCGCGCTGCTCCAGTTCGGCTCGCAGAGCATGACCTTCCAGGCGCAGGAGCTGCTGGGCGGCTCCCTGTCGGTCATCGCGGTCGGCCTGGTGACGTGGATGGTCTTCTGGATGCGGCGCACCGCGCGGCACCTGAAGCGGGAGCTGCACGGCAAGCTCGACGCGGCGCTCGCCATGGGCACGACCGCCCTGGTGGTCACGGCCTTCCTCGCGGTGGGCCGCGAGGGCCTGGAGACCGCCCTGTTCATCTGGGCGGCGGCGGACGCCACGGACGACGGCGTACGGCCGCTGGTCGGGGCGATCCTGGGTCTGCTGACGGCCGTGGTGCTGGGCTGGCTGTTCTACCGCGGGGCACTGCGCATCAACCTGGCGAAGTTCTTCACGTGGACCGGCGCCATGCTGATCGTGGTGGCGGCGGGCGTGCTCGCGTACGGCTTCCACGACCTCCAGGAGGCCGACGTCCTGCCGGGGCTGGGCGCGAAGGCGTTCGACATCAGCGCGCAGATCCCGGTCGACAGCTGGTACGGCACCCTCCTCAAGGGCGTGTTCAACTTCCAGCCGGACCCGACCTGGCTCCAGGTCGCGGTGTGGGCGCTGTATCTGGTCCCCACCCTCCTGGTGTTCTTCGCCCCGGGTAAGGTGACCGCGAACCGAGCCGCCACCAAGGAGTCGAAGCCCGATGAGACGCCGGCCCCGTCGACCGATGACCGCTCCGGTGGCGCTGACGGCGCTGCTGACGGCGGTGACCGGGTGCGTGACGGTGCACGGCGAGCGGGAGATCATTCCGGCGGTGGACAGGGCTGAGGCCGCCGAGGTCCTCAAGCACTTCAACGACGGCTACAACGAGGCGTACCGCAATCTCGACCCGAAGGTCATCGACCGGGTCGAGAGCGGTCCGCTGGCCGAGATAGGCCACGCCGACATGCGGACGCAGAGCGCGCTGACGCCTGGCGGCAACCCGAAGTACCCCTCCCTCGTCCTGGACGACGCGCGCTTCACCATCCCCCAGCAGGCCGGCTGGCCGAAGTTCTTCCTCGCCGACACCCGCAGCAACCGCGACCGCAACCGCTGGTTCGTGGTCTTCCTGCGCGGCGGGGCGAAGGAACCCTGGAAGGCCGCCTACCTGTCGATCCTCAGCACCGACAAGGTGCCGAAGTTCGCCACCGACAAGGACGGTTACGCCGAGGCCGTCCCGGCCGCCAAGGGCAAGGACCCGGGCCTGGCCACGGCCCCGGACGCGGTGAGCGGCGCCTACACCGACTATCTGCGCACCGGCGACGGCGACGTCTTCGCGCCCGGCCCGCGGACCACCCAGCTGCGCGCGGAACGCGACGGGCTCCGGCGGACGCCGACGTTCTGGACGGAGTACATCGACACTCCGGAGAAGGCGCCGGCGTTCCCCGCCCCGGCGCTGCGCACCGAGGACGGCGGCGCGCTGGTCTTCTTCACCGCGCACCACCGCGAGCGGCGGACCATGGCCAAGGGCCTGCGGCCCGCCGTCACCGACCCGCGGACGAAGCCGCTGCTCACCGGCGAGCTGACGAAGTCCGTCACCTACACCCGGGTCTCGGAGTCGGCGGTGCGGGTCCCGGCGAAGGGCGCGGGCGGGCGGGCCGTCTTCCTCAACCGCATCGAAAGCGTGACGGCGGTCCAGGGCGAGTAGCGGCCGTACGGCGGGACCGGCGGTCCGTACGGGACCGGCTCAGCGCCCGATCGGCCAGGCGGCCGACTCGTGGTGGTCCGGGCGCTGCCCCGCGTACTGCGCGCAGGCGTCGGTGAGGGTCTCCAGGAGGGTCAGCGGGTCGGGCAGCGGCCGCTCGGGGCCGCGCAGCCAGGCCACCTGCCCGTCGTCCGGCAGCCGGGAGGGCGCCAGCAGCACATAGCTGCCGCGGCAGTGCCAGCGCAGGCCCGGGTGTTCGTCCATGGTCTCGGGATGGCAGTCCAGCTCGCACGGCCACCACTCGTCCTCGTCGTCCGGGGTGCCGCGGGTGGCGGTGAAGAACAGCATGCGGTCGGGCGCGACCGTCGCGATCGGCCCGACCTCGATGCCGGCGGCCGTCAGCCGGTCCAGCGCCTGCCGGCCGGCCTCGACGGGAACGTCCAGGACGTCGTGCGCGATGCCGGTGGCGGTGACGAAGTTGGCCTCCGGCTGGGCGCGCAGCCATTTGGTGACCTTCTCGGCGTCCGTGGTGGCGAGGGTCTGCCAGGCGAACGAGACGGGGTGGCGGCCGGGCGTCGGACAGCCGATGCGCTCACAGGAACAGCCGTACCCGGACGGGTGCGCCGCCGGGGCCAGCGGGAAGCCCGCGGCTGCCGCGGCCAGGAGCAGTTCCTCGCGGGCGGCCTCCGATGCCGCGTCCGCGTCCCTCTCGCCGCCCGCTCCGCTCCTGGGACGGCGCAGCCACTGGGAGAACCTGCTCTTGCGTTCCATCTATCCCCTCACTTCGACCGCGGTCTGCGGTCAATGCTGCCACCATCCGGCGCCTGGTGTGACCGTCGGACGTATCCAGGAGGTGTGAGACCGACCGCTCGCGCGGGTGCGGGCGCGTCATCGGCGCGGGGTGAGCCCCCGCAGCGTCAGCTCGACCACGGTGTCCGCGTAGTCGTGGGTGAGCGGTCGGGTGCGGGTCAGCCAGCGGTGGAAGAGCGGCCCGACCAGCAGTTCGAGGGCGACGCGGAGGTCGATGTCCTCGGCCACCTGCCCGGCGAGCTGCGCGGACCGCAGCCGGCGCACGTACGCCTGGAGCTGAGGTTCGAGGATCCGCTCGGTGAAGGCGCGGCCGAGCTCGGGGTCGTTCTGGGTCTCGGCGGTCAGGGCGCGGGTGGCGGCGTCCAGGCGCTCGCTGACGAGCTCGTCCACCGTGGCCCGCAGGACGAGCTTGAGGTCGGCCTCCAGGTCGCCGGTGTCGGGCAGCTCCACCTCGGCCGGGCTGTCGACGCCCTCGGGGACGCACGCCTCGAAGAGGACGGCGGCCTTGGAGGGCCACCAGCGGTAGATCGTCTGCTTGCCCACGCCCGCGCGGGCGGCGATGGCCTCGATCGTGAGCTTGGAGAAGCCGTCCTCACCGACGAGTTCGAGGGCCGCGTCGAGGATCGCGCGGCGGGAACGCTCGCTGCGGCGGGTGGCGTCGGGGGTCTTGGGCGGGGGCGTCGTGTTGGCCATGGCCGCATCCTAGCGAGACAAAGGCGAGACGTATCGTCTTGACAAGACGAACCGTCTCGTTCAATCTAAGAAGCGGAGCGAGACGATACGTCTCGCACAACAGGGAGGAGCACCCCATGACCAAGGGCAGCGCGGGCGGCATGCTCGGAGTCGGCGGCACCCGCAGCAACCTCTCCCGCACCGCCCTCCGCGGCGGCGGGCGCGGAGGACGCGCAGGGGGCGGTACGGACGCCAACGCGCAGAAGCGAGAGCTGCTGCGGAAGTTGCGGGAGGGACGAAGCGGAACCTCCGGCGCGTGAGCGTGCCACGGGTAAACCACCCGTACGGTTCATGCGCCAAAGCCCGTGGAGCGAGGACGATTTGGGCACGTACGACAACCCCGTACGTGCCCAACGCCACCGTGAGGAGCACTCCTTGCGTACCGCACCACGCCCCACCGCACCACACCTCGTCCCGGCCCGGCGGAACTCCGCCGCCCCGCCGCGCGAGGCCACCCCGCGGCGCTATCTGATGTGCCCGCCGACGCATTTCCGGGTCACGTACTCGATCAACCCGTGGATGGACCCCAGCAAACCGGTCGATCTCCCGCTCGCCCTCGCTCAGTGGGAGGACCTGCGCGACCGCTACCGCGCCCTCGGCCACACCGTCGAGGAGCTCACGCCCCGGCCCGACCTGCCCGACATGGTCTTCGCCGCCAACGGCGCCACGGTCGTCGACGGCCGGGTGCTCGGCGCCCGCTTCGCCCACCCCGAACGGGCGGCGGAGGCGGCGGTGCACGCGGAGTGGTTCCGCGCGCACGGATACCGCGACGTGCTCGAACCGGAACACATCAACGAGGGCGAGGGCGACTTCGCCGTCACCGCGTCCTGGCTGCTGGCCGGGCGCGGCTTCCGCAGCAGTCCGCTCTCGCACCCCGAGGCCCAGGAGTTCTTCGGACGGCCGGTCATCGGGCTCGATCTGATCGACCCGCGCTACTACCACCTGGACACGGCGCTGTCCGTGCTCGACGGGGACGAGGTCATGTACTACCCCGGCGCGTTCTCGCCGGGCAGCCGGGCGGTGCTGGAACGCCTCTTCCCCGACGCGCTGATCGCGACGGAGGAGGACGCGTCGGCGCTGGGCCTCAACGCGGTGTGCGACGGCCGGCATGTGCTCTTGCCGCAGGCGGCGGTGGGGTTGTTCGGGCCGTTGCGGGAGCGGGGGTACGAGCCGATGGGGCTGGATCTGGGGGAGTTGCTGAAGGGGGGCGGCAGTGTGAAGTGCTGTACGCAGGAGTTGCGGCCTTGGCGTGCGGGTGCGGGTGCGCCTGCGGCGGGCGAGGGGTGACCGGGACGGTCGGCCTGGGGTGGTGGTTCGGGGTGCGGGGCCGGGGCCTCCGGGGCAGGGGGCCGGGACCGTATATTTACGGGCCCGGAACCCCCAATGCCATGAGTGCCCCCACCTTGGGCCCGCAAATACACGTAAGCGTCCCGGCCCCCTGCCCCTGCGGCCCCGACCCCTCCCGTCTCATCGCCACCCAACCGTCCGGAGGGGGAGAAGGGGGAGGCCCCGACCCCTCCCGTCTCATCGCCACCCAACCGTCCGGAGGGGGGAACCGGAGGGCGAGATGAAAGACATGGGTCGCCCGGAACCAGGAGGGATGAGGGATTAGGCCTCGGGGGGCCAGGGGTCTCCCCAGTCCGTGTCGCGGGCGGACTTGTAGAGGGGGCCGTGGCGGCCCTTGGTCACCGTTTCGCGGACCAGGGCGTCGTCCGGGACGCACAGGTCGAGCAGCACCTGGCCCTTGCGGATCTGGGGCCTGCGGATGACGCGGGCGGGCGCGGGCGGGACGTCGAGGTCGCGTACCGCCGCCACGTAGGAGAACTTCTCGTCCTCGTACGCCAGGGAGCCTCCCTTCACCTGCCGGTGGAGGGAGGAGCGGCTCACCCGGGCCGAGAAGTGGCACCAGTCCGTGCCCGGCTCTATCGGGCAGGCCGCGCTGTGCGGGCACGGCGCGACGACGCGGAAACCGGCGGCGATCAGGCGGTCGCGGGCCTCGATGACGCGGAGGTAGCCGTCAGGGGTGCCCGGTTCGATCACCAGCACGGCCCGCGCGGCGCGGGCGGCCTCGTCGGTCACCGAGCGGCGGTCGGCCTCGGTGAGCTCACCGAGCACGTAGGAGATGGTCACGAGGTCGGCGTCCGGGATGACGAGCTTGTCCCCGATGGTCTGGCGCCGCCACTCGGCCGTGCGCAGCGCCTCGGACGACGCCCCGCGCGCCAGCTCCGCACCCAGCGACAGCGCGGGTTCCGCCCAGTCCAGGACCGTCGTGCGGTGCTCGTCCTCCGACCAGACGTCCGCCACCGCCCAGGTCGCGGCGCCCGTACCGCCCCCCACGTCCACGTGCGTGGCGGGCGCCCAGTCCGGAAGCCGGTCGCGGAACGCAGCCAGCGCGGACCGTACGGCCTCGAAGGTCGCCGGCATCCGGTAGGCGGCGTAGGCGACGACGTCGGAACGGTCGCGCAGCACCGGCGTGTGGGTCGGGGTGCGCCCCCGGTAGTTGGCGATCAGCCTCTCGACGGCCTGCGCGGCCTGCCGCGGCGGCAGCCCGTCGAGCACCGTGGCGAGCACGGAGCGCAGGTCCGCACCGGTGCGGGGGGAGTGAGGGTCGTGCATTGAATGGAGTCTAGGCGGATTTCCGGCCATGCCATGTTTCCCGGACGGTTGGCCGGCGACGAGACGGGGGGGGACCAGGACCTCTCCCCCTTCTCCCCCTCCGGACGGTTGGGCGACGACGAGACGGGAGGGGTCGGGGCCTCCCCCTTCCCCCCTCCGGACGGTTGGCCGGTGATGAGACGGGAGGGGCCGGGGCCGCAGGGGCAGGGGGCCGGGACGCTTACGTGTATTTGCGGGCCCAAGGTGGGGGCACTCATGGCATTGGGGGTTCCGGGCCCGTAAATATACGGTCCCGGCCCCCTGCCCCGGAGGCCCCGGCCCCGCACCCGAACCACCACCCCAGGCCGACCGTCCCGGTCACCCTTCGCCCGCCGCAGGCGCCACCCGCCAAGGCCGGCAAAGAAACACAAAGCACACCACAGCGAAACCCGCACACCCAACCTGCACCACAGCCATCGGCACCGCCGTCCCCTCCCCCGCGATCCCCACCAGCGGCGACACCAGCGCCCCCAGCAGAAACGTGGACGTACCCAGCAGCGCCGAAGCCGAACCCGCCGCACGGCGCGACCGCATCAACGCCTGCGCGTTCGTGTTCGGCATCGCCAGGCCCATCGCGGACATCAGGACGAACAGCCCGCCGGCGATCGGCGCCAGCCCGACCCGCCCGAAGACGCCGGAGGCCATCAGCAGCAGGGCCACGGAGGCCAGCGTGATCACCGCGAGGCCCACCGCGAGCACCTTGTCGAGGCTGACGCGGCCGATCAGCACCTTGCCGTTGATCTGGCCGACGGCGACGAGACCGATGGAGTTGAGCCCGAAGAGCAGGCTGAAGGTCTGCGGGGAGGCGCCGTAGAGGTCCTGGACGACGAAGGGCGAGGCGGAGATGTAGGCGAAGAGGGCGGCGAAGGTGAAGCCGCCGGCGAGCATGTAGCCGGTGAAGACCCGGTCGGCCAGCAGTGAGCCCATCGCGCGCAGGGCCGCGCCGAGGCCACCGTCCTGCCGCTGCTCGGGCGGCAGGGTCTCGGGGAGCCGGCGCCAGACGAGGGCGGTGAGGAGGAGGCCGATGACGGTGAGGACGACGAAGACGCCCCGCCAGTCGGTGACCCGCATCACCTGCCCGCCGATGAGGGGCGCGACGACGGGGGCGACGCCGGAGACGAGCATGAGGGTGGAGAAGAAGCGGGCCATGGCGACGCCGTCGTAGAGGTCGCGGACGACGGCCCGGGCGATGACGATGCCGGCGGCGCCGGCCAGGCCCTGGACGAGCCGGAAGGTGATCAGCAGCCCGGCGGTCGGCGCGAAAGCGCACACCGCGGTGGCGAGGACGTAGATCACCATGCCGCCGAGGAGGGGCCGGCGGCGCCCCCACTTGTCGCTCATGGGGCCGACGACGAGCTGGCCCAGCGCCATGCCCATGAGGCAGGCGGTGAGCGTGAGCTGGATGGTCGCGGCGGGGCTGTGCAGGGCGTCGGTGACCTCGGGCAGGGCCGGGAGGTACATGTCCATGGACAGCGGCGGCAGCGCGGTGAGGCCGCCGAGGACGAGCGTGACGAGCAGACTCGTGCGCCGGGCGGCGGTTATGCGGGGGGCGGTGGAGACCTTCTGGGCTGGCTGAGGCGCGGCCGTGCCGGGGCCGTTGCCGGGGTCCGTCATGCGTCGCTCTCCATGGTTGTCGGCGGTTCGACCATGGTGTCATGACCGTCAACGGTCCCCGGCCCTTACGTGATCAGTCCGGTACGAGGCCCGGATCACCCGCCTCGGAGACGAAGGTGGCGGCGGTGGAGACGGGCGCGCCGGGCGTGGTGACCTTCGGGAGCGTGCGGAAGTCGGCGCGGAGGCGGTCGGGGCCGAGGGAGAAGACCACGTAGCCGCGGCGGCCGTCGTAGTACTTCATGTGGGGGTTGGCGGCCGTCATGGCCTCCCAGTCGTCGGGCTTCTCGTCGCCGTCGAAGCCGCTGGAGACGGAGGTACCGAGGAGTTCGACGCCGAGGGTGCGGGAGTCCGGGTCGTCGAAGTCGTCCTTGATGTCGAAGGCGTAGTGGACGTGGTCGTCGCCGCTGAGGACGACGAGGTTGGCTATGCCGGCGCGCTGGACGCCGTCCAGGACGCGGCGGCGGGAGGCGGGGTAGCCGTCCCAGGCGTCCATGGAGAGCTTGGAGCGGGCGGCCGTCGTCTCCTTGCGCTGGGAGAAGCAGACCTGTTGGGGGACGACGTTCCACAGGGCGGTGGACGCGTGGAAGCCGTCGAGGAGCCAGCGCTCCTGCTCGTCGCCGGTGAGCGTGCGGGCGGGGTCCTCGGACTCGGGGCCCGGGTAGCGCCAGCCGTCGCCGTACGCCTGGTCGGAGCGGTACTGCCGGGTGTCGAGGATGTCGAACTGCGCGAGCCGCCCGTACTGGAAACGGCGGTGGAGCCTCATGTCGGGTCCGTTCGGCCGCTGTGCGGACCGCAGGGGCATGTTCTCCCAGTAGGCGCGGTAGGCGGCGGCGCGGCGGGCCCGGAAGACGTCGACGGGGAGGTTGTCCTGGGAGATGTCGCCGGCGTAGTTGTTCTCGACCTCGTGGTCGTCCCAGGTGACGTACCAGGGGTGGGCGGCGTGCGCGGCCTGGAGGTCGGGGTCGGTCTTGTAGAGGGCGTAGCGCTGGCGGAAGTCGTCGAGGTCGACGGTCCAGTGGTTGTAGAAGTCGGGGATCGGGGTGGTGTACTTCCGGGCTCCTGCCTGCGCGTTGATGGCGTTCTCGTACATGTAGTCGCCGACGAAGAAGACGGCGTCGAGCTCCTCGTCGGCGAGGTGGCGCAGGGCGGTGTAGTAGCCCTCGTCGTACTGCTGACAGGAGATCAGGCCGAACCGCGCCTCTTCGGGGGCCGCGTCGCCCGCGGGGGCGGTCCGGGTGCGGCCCACGGGGCTGATCCACTGACCGGCGCGGAAGCGGTACCAGTAGACGCGGCCGGGCCGGAGGCCGCGTACGTCCAGGTGCACGGTGTGGTTGTCCTGCGCGGGGGCGGCGACGGTGCCGCTCCGCTCGACGCGGCGAAACGTTTCGTCGGCGGCGAGCTCCCACTCGACGGGGACGGAGCCCTGCGCGGGCAGCCCGTTGCCCACGTCGTGTGGGCGGGGCGCGAGTCGGGTCCACAGCACGACCGAGTCCGGCAAGGGGTCGCCGGAGGCCACGCCGAGCGTGAAGGGGTTCTCGGTGGTCGGGGGCGTCATTCCTTCAATGTGCGCGCGGGAGTGGCTGCTGTGAAGGGGCTTGCGGCGCGTTGTCGAGGTGGCGGGCGGGCCCGCGACGCCACCGTCCGAATGCGGCCTTCCGGGAGTACGGTCGAGTTCAGGCCAGGAACGATGCCACGGGGGTGGCCGGCATGAGTCAGGATGGCGATCCTCCGCCAACTCCGCCCGGGGGCAGGGGATTTTGGCCGCATGTGGGGAAGTACTGGGTGACGGCCGGTCTGGCGGTGGTCCTGGCGGCGCTGGTCCCGGTCCTGGTTCAGGCGGGGCCGTTCGCGCCGGCGGGGACGGGCGGCGGCGATCCGCCGCCCGCGCCACCGTCGACGTCCCCATCCACGTCCACGTCTTCGCCCCCGTCCCCGACCTCCTCCGGCGGTGGTTCGGTTGCTCCCGGGCCGTCGCGTTCGAGCTCGTCGCCGCTCGTCTCCTCCCCGTCCCCGAAGGTGCTGGTCTCGGCGCGGATCACCGGGGTGGTTTCCGGGAGCACCGCGGTCCGGGGTATCACGGCGGTACAGGCGCACGTGACGTTCAAGGGGCTCAAGGGCCGGATCACGTCGATCCGTTGGCGCGTCTACGCCTCCGCCGCCAAGACGTGGCTGGGCACCGAGACCGAGATCCGCTCGCCGGCGCTGGCGTGGGACTCCACGGCCTGGCATCCCGTCTTCAACGTCGCCAACCCCTCGGTTCCCTGGCAGGTCCAGGTGACGGCCTACGGCCCCGACGGCGCCCGGCTCGATACGAACCACTCGAACTTCACCTTCGCCACGCCCTGAGGAATTCCCCGAGCCTCGAAAGCGGACTCGAATTCCCTCGATTCATCGAACCCGCAGACGAATTCGAGCGGCCGCGGCGACGCAGCCTCGAAAAACCCTGAACATCCGGAGAAGATCCCCCAGATGTCACTGAGGTTGATTTGAGGTTCCCGGAAAGCCTTACCGACCGTGTGCGGCTTCGCTACGCTGAAAGCGCCTCAATAGACGGGCGTAAATCAATCATCGGGGGTGGATCCCTTGCATGTCCTACTCGTGGCACCGGGCCTGGCTCTTGCCGTGGTGTTTCTGCAGGGCTGGCTCAAGTTCGTATCGCGAGAACCGCCGAACGGAAAGAAACACGGGCTCAAGATGGAGGATTCGATCTGGTGGATCGACTGGATCGTGACCGCGTCCATCGCTCTGGTGGTGCTGGTGACCGCGGCCAGCTACGACGGAAAGCCCACGGCAACCCTGCAGGTGGGACTGGGATTCGGGGTGCTCTTCCTCGGTTACAGCGTGATCCCGTTCTTCGTCAGGCAAGTCTGTTACGACGGGAGGGGAAAAATCAAAAGCTGGAAGCATATCGCGGTGCTGAACTTCGCGGGCATGGCCATCCTGCTTTCTTCTGCGGCTGTGGGGGCGAACGTCAATGGGGTATGACGACCGGCAGGAAGAAGCGGGCCCGCCACTCACTCCGCCGACCGCGCGTGAGCGCACGAAGGAGATCGGCGCGATAGCCGGCGCGGGGGCCACCGGCGTCGCGTGCGGCATATCCGTGGTGAGCTCGCTCGGGCTGGCGTCGGGTGGGATCGCACTCGCCGTCGGAATGGGCCTCTCGGCGGCCGTCACCGCCGTCGCCAAGTGGCGGCACCGGGGGCGTTAGCGGGCGTTCGGCGGGGTGGTGCGCGGGGACGGCCGTAGACGACCGGGGCCGTGGCTCGGGTGGCGGCGCCGGCCCGGAAGCGCACACCTGCTCGTGCCGCACGTGGCTAGTGTGAACTCCCTCAGTTGGCGCCGTCCGCGGCACAGCTCACGTTGGGAGCCCACCATGAGTGCGCACCCGGTGGAACACGGTGACGAGCGGGTCATCGAACGTCCCGAGAGAAACGTGGCCGCGCTCAGAGAGGCTCTTGGGCGCGTGGCACCGTCGAAGCTGCCCCTGATGGAGTCCGAGCGCGACGAGGTGCTCACCCTGGCCGCCGAGATGCAGTCCGTGGGTCCGGTCAATGGGTTTCTGCTGCGCTGGGCGGCGCTGGTGGAGATCGAACGCCACCCCTTGACGGCCCGCAGACTCCGCGAGGCAGAGGAACGGGTCCGGGTGGCCTCGGACGAGGAGACGATGCGCACCGCAGCGCGCGAAGCGGCCGACATCAAGGCGGCCGCGCGGCGGGCGGTCGACCAGTGAGCGACGGGTGGGCAAGCGTCACCGCGTAGTGAACCCGGCAAGCTCGCCGTCACGGTGCTCGAGCTCCTCGGCCCGATGCCCGGCAGCCATCGTGGGGTAGTCGGTGTACCCGGCCTCCCCACCCACGTACATCATGTGCTGGTCGCGCACCTGGTTGAGCGGTGCTCCAACGCTCAGCCGTTCGACCAGGTCGGGGTTGGCGAGGAAGGCGCGACCCAAGGAGATCAGGTCGGCGCCCGCGTCCAGCAGCCGCTCCCCCGCGTGCTTCCCGCCGTCGGCGGGCAGGGGGCCTCCCCAGCCCAGCGCCGGGTTGGCGATCAGCGTGCCCGGCCAGCCCTTCCGGATCTGCTGGAAGAGGTGTTGGTCCGGGTCGGCGAACACGTAGTGCAGGTAGGCCAGGCCGGTGTCCGCCAGTGCTTCGATGAGCGCCGGGTAGATGCTCTCGGTGTCTCCCTCGTCGATGCCGTTGACCGTGCCCCCGGGGGAGATGCGCAGACCCACCCGCTCCGGGCCGATCGCTTCGGCGACCTCTCGCACCACCTCGACGACGAACCGGATACGGCCGGCGACCGAGCCGCCGTAGGCGTCGGTGCGGTGGTTGGTGTTGCGCGCCATGAACTGGTGCAGGAGGTGACCATTGGCGGCGTGCACCTCCACTCCGGAGAAGCCCGCGTCGATGGCGTTACGGGCGGCGGAGGCGAAGTCGGCCGCGGTGGAGCGTATATCGGCGAGCGTCATCTCCCGCGGCACGACGGCGTCCTTGCGCCCGCCGGGGGTGTGGATCGTCTCCGAAAGCGGGACCGGCGACGGCGCGACCGGCGTCAGCCCACTGTTGTCGGGATGACCGACCCGGCCGCCGTGCTGGAGCTGCAGGAACATCCGGCCACCCGCGGCCCGCACCGCATCGGTGACCTGCCGCCAGCCGGCCACGTGCTGCTCGTTGTGGATGCCGGGAATGTTGGGATAGGTCTGCCCCACGGCGTTCGGCGTGGCGGCCTCGGCGATGATCAGCCCCGCGGAGGCACGCTGCGCGTAGTACGTGGCCATGATCGGCTGCGGGACACCGTCCGCGCCGGCGCGGTTGCGGGTCAACGGCGCCATCACCAGGCGGTTGGGCAGGTGCAGTGCGCCGAGGCGGGTGGGGGCGAAGAGGCGGGACATCTCTGATGCGTTCGTCATGCCGTTACGGTAGGAGTTGACACTGGTGTCAGGTTCAAGTCCGGTAGCGGCAGACGGGGGTGCGGAGTGCGGATCGGTGAACTGTCCCGGCGCAGCGGGGTGAGCGAACGTTCGTTGCGCTATTACGAGACGCAGGGCCTGCTGAGGTCCGAGCGCACTCCGGGTGGGCAACGGCACTACGGCGAGTGGGCGGTCGACCGGGTCATCCGCATCCAGGCCCTCTACGCCGCGGGCCTCAACAGCAAGAAGATCGCGCAGCTGCTTCCCTGCATGCGGGACACGGACGGCGGCCCGTCCGAGATCGCCACCCCGCAACTGGTCACCGAACTCACCGAGGAGCGGGACCGCATCGACCGGATGATCACCGATCTGCTCCGCTCCCGCGACGTCCTGGACGAAGCCATCACGACGGCCTCCACCGTCTCTCGCGCGGGCATCGTCGGGGCGGACCACGGATAACGGCCTGGCCGGATGAGCCATGCGAGGCGTCCGGTGGCATCAGGTACGGCTACGAGCTTGGCTCTGCGGCCGGTTCTCGCCGCACAGTGCCGCCACGCAGGCACCAAACTTTAAGTTATGCACGCAACTGGGCCTAGCCTCTCGGTTTTTCTTCACACTTTGAAGGAATCCCCTCACCTGCACCATAAAGAACGCACGTCACGCCAGTACCCCTAATGCAGATAAGCTTGGCCTAGGCATCCAATCGCGGAATCGTACCTCCTTACGAGGGCAACTCAATCGGCAATCCCCCTGGGATTGAAGGGTTTAATGCGCCCGGCGAGGCCAGATGGATCCGAGTTTTACATCTCAGCTACTTGCTGGGGCGAGCGCGAGACAATTACCCTGAGGGTCTACCGTTCACTACTTGTAAACATGAACGGGCAAGGCGGTTCCTGGGCGGCTCACCCGGCTGCCCGGCACGATCGAAAAGCACGCGCATCATAGTGATCACAACGGCGTGGTCGGATTCGTCAAGAAGCAGGTACTGCGACCACTCTCACGGAAAGGACGGCAGTCCCCGTGGACTGGAACTCAGTCACACTGCTCGCTCTTGGGGTTTTCGGTTTCGCCGGCCTGTGCGTGATGCTCTCCGTCTCGCTGCTGCGGCAACTACCTGAATTATTCACTGCCTGGCACAAGGCCAGGGCCGCCTGGCGAAGCCAGCATCAAAGGAGCAGCCACTCAACAGCGCAACGAAAGGCTGACCAACAAGCATCCTCCTCCAGCGCGGCTTCCTTCGACGATCCCAGTGATCAGAGCCGCCTGGGCTAGGGCGTGTTTGATGGGTCTGTTACTCGCCTGTCAGGCACCGGGCGCCCGGGGGGTTCTGGTACGCCCCTGGGGGCTTCCGGGCGCCTTCGCGTGTGGGTGCGAGGGGCTGCGGGGTTGGGAATGCTGCCAGCCCACCCCATGTGCCGATACGGCGCACGCCTTTGGGAGGCATCATGAGCACCATTCGCCGGATCGTCGCCACTATCGCGGCAACTGTCCTTCTCGCGCTGGCAAGCATCGTGCTGGCCGCTCCCGCTCAGGCCTCCGATGGCGGCCTCCTCGGCGGCGGTGGCGGCGGCCTCCTCGGCGGCCTCCTCGGCGGCGGCGATGGCAACGGCCTTCTCAACGGCCTCCTAAACTGCGGTGGCAACTGATCCCGACCGTGGTGTCCTGAACGGCCAGGGCGTCAGGCAGGTTACGGGCGTAGCCAGAGCCGGATCGCGGCGAGCGTGACCGTGCCCTGGAAGACGTAGGCGCGCTTATCGAACCGGGTGGCTACGGCCCGGAACCCTTTGAGGGCGTTCATGGTGCGTTCGACTTCGTTCCTGCGTGCGTACTGGTCTCGGTTGAAGCCGGTGGGCCTGCCTCCCGCGCTGCCTCGGCGTCGGCGGTGGGCCCGCTGGTCGCGGCGCTCGGGAATGACGTGCCGGATCTGGCGTCGTCGCAGGTAGCGGCGGTTGCGGCGCGACGAATACGCTTTATCGGCGCTCAAGCAGCCGGGACGGGTACGCGGGCGTCCTCCGCCTGGACGGGGAACGCGGATACGGTCGAGAACCGGGATCATCTGCGGCCCATCCCCCCACTGCCCCGGAGTGAGCAGCAGGGCAAGCGGGCGGCACCCGCCCTCACTGGCCAGGTGGAGCTTCGTCGTCAGGCCGCCCCGGGAGCGCCCAAGGGCCTCGTCCAGGCGGTGCCACGCAGGGCGACTCCGCTTGCCCGGGACCTTCGGGACGCGCTTGCGGGCGCCGGCCGCGTGCTGGTGAGCACGCAGGACGGTCGAGTCGACACCAACCATGGACCAGTCGATCCGCCCCTCCGCGTCGGCAACGGCCTGAAGTCCCTGCAAGACCCTCTCCCAGGTACCGTCCGCAGACCACCGGCGATGACGTCCGTACGCTGTCTGCCACTTGCCGAACCGGGTCGGCAGATCCCGCCATGGAATCCCCGTGCGCAACCGGAACAGAATCCCGTTGATCACCTTGCGGTGACACTTCCACCGCCCGCCACGCCCGGTATTCCCTGGCAGGTGCCGTTCCAGCCGGACCCACTCCGCATCACACAAGTCACCCCGCCCCACGCGGCTGACAACGACCCATGACCCGGGCGGTCACCAACCCATCAAACACGCCCTAGTGGTCCGCATCGGAGATTCGTCGTTCCTGAGGCTGAACTCTAACGCGGTGCACGACCTCTGGATGTCAGGCCGAGGAGTCGCGGGCATGCCCGCGTCCATCCCTGACGACGATCATTCTCCGTCGTGGTCGCAGCCTTCAGCGCAGCCGCGTTGTTTCTCTCTCAAGGAACAGCGTTCGCGGCCGGCGACTGGTCCCGGGGCGCCGACCGGACGGTCGCGGCGGACAGTAAGAGCAGCTGGGCACCTCGGGTCACCTGCAACTCGGGCCCATGCAGCTACTCCAGTAGTTGGCGACTCAGTATGGCGGCCCTCAACGACGGAGAGTTCCTCAACAGCGTGGGGTCGTCCTTCGCCCTGGCGAAGAACACCACGGGTGCACAGGTAGGCGCCTGCGTCACCAGTTCAACTCGCGTCATTTGCGCGCCAAGCGGTAGCAGCTCCATCAGTAGCGGGGACGATCTCCACCCCGGCAACTACGTCGTTCTCCTGGCTTCGAACAACACGTGCACCACGACCGCTGAGTTCACCTGGTACGACCCGGAGGCACCGGGGGTGGCGACGACTTCCAGATTGTCAGCACATCCGGGATGTGCGGGTAGCGCACCGACTCGCCAGAAGCCGCTGAGTTCCACGACCGGCGGCCGCACAGGCACACTCTCACCGCCACACAGCACCGAGAAACAGGCCGCAACAGACACGAAGAGCGAGCAACCAGTCTCGCCCGGAGAGCCCGACCGCCACAGAATCCCCACGTTGGAGCGGCCCCCGGCCGCCACTGCGGGAGCGGCGGCCGGGGCCTGCCGAGCTCACTCAGCGTGTCGCGCTCCGCGATCGTGCCACCCCACCCCTCGTCCACCAACCTCGACAGCACAAGGCCCGAGTGGGGGTTGCCCACTTCTCCTCACGACGATCGGCCACAACGTGTTACGAGCGGCCCATTTCCGAAGATCAAAGCGTAGTTGAATGCGGATTCTGATACGCTTCAGGGCCATGATCAGAAAGAAGGGTGAGGATCTCACCCTCGACGCCGTGACCTCGGCCCGCCTCGCGTGGAAGGAGGCCGAGGTCGAATTCCACGCCGCCATCGTCCGCGCGTTCGAGACCAAGCCTGTCCACGGCCGCAAGGCGGAGATCGCCGGTGCCGCCGGCTTCTCCGACTCCCGCGTGCGCCAGATCCTCAACGAAGCCGCCAAGGCCGAACAGGACAAGGGACAGGCCGCGTGAGCGCCCACTCCGCCACACAGCGCCCCGCCGGTGTCCCCCCCATGCCCGAGCGGAACCCGAAGGCTCTCCGGGAAGCGATCGCCGCCCACGCCCCACAACTCCTCGCCGATTTCGACCGGCACTGGAAGCGGGACATCGCCGACACCTACGACCTCACACCGGTCCCGGCGTTCATGGCCCGCTGGTGGACCGAGTACGCCCTCGCCCGCGACCCCCGGCTGGACACCCGGGTGTCCGACCTCGAGGACCGCGCCGCCGAGGCCGACGACACCGCAGAGGCCCGCGCCCTCCTCGAACAGGCCGCGCACCTGCGGCGGGAGGCCGGGCACGCGGAGCCCGGCCAGTGACCGATGACGGGTTCATGGGCCCGCCGTGGCAGATCGACTACATCGAAGGCGCCCGCACCTACCGCGACTCACTGCCCGAAGAGGTGAGGAACATCCTCCGGGATGCCCTGATCGACATCCTCACCGCCAAGGACCCCTATCGGCCCGGGGAACACGTCCCAGTCGAACCCGCCAGGTCCACCCGCTTCCGAGGCCCCCACATCCTCACCTTCGACAGCGGTCGCGGATGGGCCCGCTTCGTCTTCATCCGTCGCACCGCAGACCCGCAAATCGTGGTCGAAGAACTCTTCTGGCAGTGACCACAACACCCGATTCCGCCAACTGCCCGGCCCGTGACGTTTGCCAGCCGAGCTCGGGTCACCTGTTCTCTTCCTGGTGCGCGCACAGGAGGACCAGATTCTCCCCAGCGCAAAAAGAAGCCACGCCGCACCCTTGTGGGCATAGGTGATCATCTTGCCCAACTCGATGTCGCATTCCTCGATCGCCCTCTTGGTAGAGAGGGCGGGGAAGAGCGTCATCAAGTTGCGGTTCTGATCGAAGCTGACGGCAGCGCACTGCACCCAGGCGGCCGGGTGCGGCTGCCCGATGGGCTGACCGACCAGCTCCCCCCGTGGTGAACGTCCGGCCACTGGGCCCGCATGGGCCCACGAACTCGATCGCCGAGATAGCTGCGCGGTCGGGTCTTTCCCCCAGCCCTTGAGCCGCTGGAGAACCACGTCCCGGTACAAGAACCGGCCGTCACCGTCCAATGCGTAGAACCACAAGACGAGGCGGAATTGCTCCGGGGGTCCAGGTCCACGGCCGGCCGTCGGGATGTTGGAGGACTCCGCTGCCCACACCGAGACGTGCCAGCCGAGCGAGCGTTCCGGGACGACGAACGGGCCGTCCTCGTTAAGCTGCCGTCGGGGAGGCGGGGAAGCTCGTCGGTGCTGTCGCCGAGGATCCACCGGGTTCGGCGGCCAGGAGATCACGGTCACGCCATGCGGTGGCCGTCTCCTCGTTGGCGTCGATCTGCGATGGGGACAGGTCGATGCCGGTGTACGGGTGGCCGTTGTTGGCGGCGACCAGGCCGCGCACGGAGCCACCAGCGAACGGGTCGAGGATCTGCCGCCGTCGGGGCAGTACCAGCGGTAGGACAGTTCGGCTAGGACGGGATCGAAGGTGGACAGGCCACCGCCGATCGTGGCGTGCTTGCTGCTGACGGGGTCGTTGCCGGTGCTGTAGGTGCTCACGTGCTCGCGTCCGCGTCTGCTGTGCAGGCTGAGTTCTTCCCAGGACTGGCGACAGGTGTGCCAGGGGCCGAGGTCGGTGCGCAGGACGGAGAAGGGACGTATGCCGTGTACCGCGTCCGACGCGGAACGGGCGGCGGTCTGGGCGCGCTGGGTCATGCGCTCGAGCGCTCCCGTCCTGCGGGGTAGGCGCGGACTTCGCGCAGTTCCACGAAGGCGCGGCCGGCACGGTCGTAGCCGCGGTGCTGAATGTGGCCGCGTCGGATCCACTGGCGGACGGCGCCCGGGGTGACGCTGATGTACCGGGCGGCGGCGACCCGGACAAGGGCCAGCCATGGGTTACTTGAGGGTGCAGCTGTCAGCCGCCCTGACCCGGCCGAAGATTCAGTGTTCCATCCTCTTGCCGTTGGCCCATTTGAAGGACCGAAATTTACCGATCTCAGCGGTCTCAAAGGGACTTCCGTGATCGTTGATCACAGTGGTTCCTGTTTTCTTGCCGTCTGTCCATTGAAGTTTCGCGTCCCATTTGCAGTGCCCGCTAGGGATCACCGTGACCAGCAGGACGGACGGATTTACTGATGTGACCTTGTAGGGGAACTTGAGCTCGTCCGAGCGCACTTCCTTTGGCGGCTTTGGTCGCGAGACCCAGTATGGCGGGGGGTTATCAAAATTGACGACCCCATAGTGGTACGTAGCTCCATTGCCGCACCCCCCCACGAAGGCGACATGTGTACCCTCGACCATTTTCTTCTTTTCCACGACATGAAAGGTGAGACTCTTCAAAATGATCGCCGACCTCACCGCCTTCGTAGTCACTGCCATGTGCAGCTTGACCGGGCCGGCAGGAACGGCACCGAAAGCATCTGGATCTTGATCCCAGGTCTTGCCCTCGATACGCTTCCCGGTCCCAGGGGGCCTGTTCATCAGCTCGCTGTCGGGGCTGCGCGGGTAGACCCAGCCGGCCGCATTACAGTCGCTCCCCTGCTCGACGTCGACCTCAATGCCGGTTGGCTCGCCAATGAGCTTCTCCTTGACTTCTTCCGTTCCTTTCGTCACGAGAACGCCAATGATGGCAAGAACGGCTGCACCGATTCCGGCGAGCACCTTCTTGTGCATGCGTTTCCAAAAAGGCACTTCACTAGCCGGCTGGCCTCCACCCCCACCTGACTGGCCCCCATCTTGAGTATCATCCGACATCGCTACCCCCGAGTGAACCGTGAATCGAAAAGGTAGATTGAGGAGCAATGTGAGAATGCGCTCGTTCACTCCTCCCTTTCAGGGTGTCAGCTTGTATGAGAAGTGATGGCGGTCGGCGATGAAACCCCACGAAGGGGTGAATTTGCATGAAAGGAAGGCAGCCAATCTCAACGAAGGGTTCTAACCCCGACTTGGAATCCAATGTCATACATAGACGCGGATCGGGCGCTTGTGTCTAGGAATGGCCGGAGAGCCACCTCCTGGATAGCCTCCCGCTCAGGCAACGTGATCAGGGCAGCGAGGTCTATGGCGCGCCAAATGGCCCGGCACCACGAGCAGGTGACGGTGATTGCGCCGGGTATGTAGCGCAGGACAGCGCCGCAGGTGCGTCGACCCTCTTCCTCGACGGGCGTTGGGCACTGTCCGATGCGGCGGGCGCGTTTGGCCGGGTTCAGCAGGCCGGTTGCTGTGCGGTGCAAGGCGTTGATCTCGGCGCGAACTCGTTGACCGCCGAGTGTTCCCCGACCGCCCATGGGACGTTCGTGCGGAGTGCGGCGGCATCCTCGGCGAGCGGGTCTCTGCGGTAGGTCGGGGGGCCCACGAGAGTTGTTCGTGCCAGTCGCGGAGCCAGCTGTCGAGGGTGGCGGTTGCGGAGGTGATGACGTCGAGGACGTCGAGCCTGAGGGGCGCCGCCGACTGCGTCCACGAGTCAATACTGATATCCACCGGTCTATGCGTGTCCAGCGTCGGCATCGACGTTCGGTCTCCATCAGTAGCCCCGGGAGTGTTTTTACCGATGGTGGTGAGCAGGGCGGCGAGGACTGCCGCCACACCCGTGACCACTCCAGCAAGCAACGTCTGCCAGCCACGCGCTGCACCTAGGCGGCCATTGGGCGGGGCAGGATCGGGGGTTGGTGCAGGCGGCTCTCCGTCTGGCGGCACTGCTCCCGACGCCGCGTTTCCCCCATGCCTAGGCTGAACTGCCCCCATGGTGCCGGACCGGCTGACGACTGGCGGCTTAACCAGCTGAGTTCGCCGCGCAATGGCGCTCGCCCCAGCTCAGGACACCTGCCTGGCGCCCCCTGGTGTGGGTGAAGTGGAAGATGCCACGGGAAGACGGCTTTCATGTCCTTCGTCAATACTTTCGCGTCCATCGTGCTGCACGCGGGCGAGACGATCATCCAGCTCGCGGCCTGGCTCGGACACAGCGACCCGGCGTTCACGCTACGGACCTATGTGCACTTCATGCCGAAGTCCTGAGCCCGGGGAATGGCCGCGCTCGGCTCACTCCTCGCATTCGCCGTCCGCGTGGCCGTGGATACGCAGCGGGAAATGGCGAGCGCTCCGACTGAAAACCCCCAGGGCCCAAAAAGAAGCCCCGCCAGAGCCTGTTTTCGCAGGTCAGACAGGGTGAGGGGCGGACGAGTCGGCCTGTACGCCGGGTTCTGTCTCCCGAGGGCCTTGCGGCCCTTGGGGAGGCGGCCATCCATCTAGACCTGCCGTTGCCGACAGGTTCGTGCGGTCTACCCGCGGACTCGGGCGGGCAGCCCTCGATCGTCCGCGCAGGGCCGTCTCGCGACGGCCCCTCTTGACCTTGCTCCGGGTGGGGTTTACCTAGCCGTCCAGGTCACCCTGGATGCTGGTGGTCTCTTACACCACCGTTTCACCCTTACCGGAAGCCTCGCGGCATCCGGCGGTCTGTTTTCTGTGGCACTGTCCCGCGGGTCACCCCGGGTGGGCGTTACCCACCACCCTGCCGTGTGGAGCCCGGACGTTCCTCGGGGGATCCGAAGATCCCACGCGGCCGCCCGGCCGGCTCGTCCGCCGTGTCGACCATGGTACCCGTCGGGCCGGAGCGGCCTGGACCTGCCGCCGCGTCGACGCTTCCACCGGCCTTCATGGAGATCACATGAGGATCGGGAAGCGGCCCGGTCCCGCTCACGCCGGCGCGAACCAGACCTTGTCGCGGCCGGGGTCCGCCTCGATGACGCGGACGCGCATGCGCTGGCCCAGGGGCAGGGGCGGGCCGTCGAGGTCGCCCTCCACGTGGCCGATCACCGCGGGGTCGTACAGGTGGACCGTGCCCGCGGTCGGGCGGTGCTGCTGGATGTCGATGACGTAGGCGTCGAAGGTGTCCCCGATGCGGTCGCGCAGGACGGCGGCCTCGACCAGGTCCACGCAGTCGCGTTCCACCTGGGCCGCGCGCCGGGCGCCGATGCCCATCTCGGTCGGGAGGGTGTCGAGGGCGACGCGGACCCACTCGGGGGGATCGGTGCCCGCGGCGGCGGCCAGGCAGAGTTCGCCGGTGTAGCGGTCGACGAGGCGGCGCAGGGGCGCGGTGCAGTGGGCGTAGGGGGCGGCGAGGGCCGCGTGGCGGAGGTCGGTGGGCATGGGGTGGTCGGTGGGGCGTTCGCGGTCGAAGGCGGTGTAGCCGGCGCCGCGCAGCAGGGTGGTGCACTCCTGGAGGAACGCGGCGTGCTGGGGGTCGGCCGGGTCGAGGGCGCGGACGACGACGGCGTACGGCATGCTGTCGGGCCAGGTGACGCCGAGGGCTCGGGCGACGCGGCGCAGGCGGCTGACGGCGGTCCCGGGGGCCCGGCTGAGGGTGCGCAGGATGCCGGTTCCGGCCTGGATCATCAGTTCGGCGGCGGCGATGCCGGTCATCAGGGATATCTGGGCGTTCCAGCCGTCGGTGGGCAGGGAGGCCCGGTATTCGAGGGAGTAGCCGTTGCCGTGCCGGACGACCTCCTGTTCGGGGACGTGGAGCGAGATGCCGCCGCGCGTGCGCTCCAGCGCCTCGCGGCGCAGCCCTATCTCGCGCAGCAGGCACAGCGGCTCCTCGGCGACGCCGGTGTCGATGGCGCGCTGGACGCTCGCGTAGTCGAGCTTGGCGCGGCTGCGGACCAGGGCCCGGCGCACGTCCGTCCGTACGACCCGGCCGTCGGTGTCGAGGTCGAGCTGCCAGAGGAGGGCCGGCCTGGTGTGGTCGGGCAGGAGGCTGGCGGCGCCCTCGCCGATGATCTCGGGGTGGAGGGGCAGGCGCCGGTCGGGGTAGTAGAGGGTCATCACCCGGCGGTGCGCCTCGGCGTCGAGGTCGTGGCCGGGGCGGACGAAGGCGGCGACGTCGGCGATCGCGTAGTGGACCCGGAAGCCGCCGGATGCGCGGCGGGCGAGGTACATGGCCTGGTCGAGGTCCATCGAGTCGGGCGGGTCGATGGTGAACAGCGGCAGGTCGGTGGCGTCGCGCGCCGTGAGCCGCGGCCGACGGGCGGCCTGCTCGGCCTCCGCGAGCGCGGCGGGGGAGAAGTTCGCGGGTACGCCCGACCGCGCACGGAGATCGCGCAGTGCCGCCCGGAGCGGGGCGCCCTCCGTGTCTGTTACATGCATCTGACGGCGGGGCATGCCACCGAGCGTATTTGCGGTGCGGGCGCGGGGCACGGCGAGAGCGGCGGGCCGAGTTAGGCTCGGCGGGGCCCGCAACCGTCCGGGGGCCCGTGGAACCGTGAAGGAGATCGACCGTGCTCGTGCTGCTGCCGCCGTCCGAGGGCAAGGCCACAGGTGGCACCGGGCCCGCGCTGCGGGTGGACGGGCTGTCGCTGCCGGGGCTGGCCGAGGCGCGCGAGGCGGTGCTGACGGAGCTGGTGGAGCTGTGCGCGGGCGACGAGGACAAGGCCGCGGAGGTGCTGGGCCTGTCGCCGGGCCTGCGCGGCGAGGTCGCGAAGAACGCGGGGCTGCGCACGGCCGGCACGCGGCCCGCCGGCGAGGTCTACACCGGTGTGCTGTACGACGCGCTGGGCCTGGCCTCCCTGGACGCGGCGGCGCGGGGGCGCGCGGAGCGGTCGCTGCTGGTCTTCTCCGGGCTGTGGGGCGCGGTGCGGGTCGGCGACGCGATCCCCTCGTACCGCTGCTCGATGGGGGTCAGGCTGCCGGGGCTGGGCGCGCTCGGCGCGTACTGGCGCGGTGCGACGGAGGCCGAGCTGCCGCGCGAGGCGGACGGGCGGCTGGTGCTCGACCTGCGGTCGGCGGCGTACGCGTCGGCGTGGAAGCCCAAGGGCGAGGTCGCCGAGCGGACCGCGACCGTGCGGGTCCTGCAGTCGCGGACCGTGAACGGTGTGGAGAAGCGTTCGGTGGTGAGCCACTTCAACAAGGCGACGAAGGGCCGGCTCGTACGGGACCTGCTGAGCGCGGGCGTCGAGCCGGCCGGGCCGGCCGAGCTGGTGGCGGCCCTGCGGGAGCTGGGGTACGCCGTGGAGGCGACGGCGCCCGCCAAGGGCGGCAAGCCGTGGGCGCTCGATGTCGTGGTGACCGAGCTCTAGAATCCAGGAGCGTTGCACAGAGTGCAACGTTCGTTGCGGTGGGCGTCGCCGCCCGCGAGGATGGCGTCGTGACCCCCGCCTCGGTCCTCGACCTCGCGCCCGTCCTCCCCGTCGTCGTGCTCGCCGACGCCTCCCGCGCGGTGCCCCTCGCCCGCGCGCTCGTCGCGGGCGGCCTGCCGGCGATCGAGGTGACGCTGCGCACCGGCGCCGCGCTGGAGGCGATCCGCGCCATCGCCGCGGAGGTGCCGGAGGCGGTCGTCGGGGCGGGCACCGTCCTGTCGCCCGGGCAGGTGCGGGCGGCGGTCGGGGCCGGGGCGCGGTTCCTGGTGAGCCCCGGCCGCACGGACCCGCTGCTGGCGGCGATGCGCGCGTCGGGGGTGCCGTTCCTGCCGGGCGTCTCCACGGCGTCGGAGGTCATGGCGCTGCTGGAGCTCGGAGTGCGGGAGATGAAGTTCTTCCCGGCCGGGGCCGCGGGCGGACCGGCCTACGTGCGGTCCCTGGCCGCTCCCCTGCCGGCGGCGCGCTTCTGCCCCACGGGCGGCATCGGCGCCGACTCGGCGCGGGAGTACCTGGCGCTGCCGAACGTCGGCTGCGTGGGCGGTACGTGGATGCTGCCCGAGGACGCGGTCGAGGGCCGCGACTGGGGTCGCGTGACGCGACTCGCCCGCGAGGCGGCCGATTTGCGCGCATGACGGAGCGGGCGAGGAGCCGCGACCGCCACCCCGAAGTCAGCCTGAGCACTCCGCGCGAGGTCATCCGTAAGGGTCAATCCCAAAACGCGCCAGGCCGCGCCAGGGGACGCCACCGCAACGCCAGGACCAGCGGCGGCGGCTACTCCCCCGGACCTCGCGCCACGCCCATCCGGGCGCACCCGTACGGACTTCCGATATGCGGCCGCACCCACTCGGCGTAGCGTGCTTTGCGCCATGAACGATTTCGTTGACGAAGCACGCTCGCGAGTCGCACACCTGCTCCGGATGGCCAACACCACGGACGCCCGGATCAGGGCACGGATCATCGAGTACGCGGACACCACCCCGGAGCCGCCTGTCATGAGCCGCGCCGGGATCGTCACGACCGGTTGCCCCCGGTGCCTGAGAACCGCGTGGCGGCAGCACGACACGGAGGGTCCCGTGTGGGTCTGCGCGTCCTGCGGCCATGTGGAAGGAGTGATCGTGAAGTGCCCCCACTGCGAAGTCGCCATGACCGCGCCGCCGATGGGCGCCCCGGACCGCTGGGAGTGCCCGCGGTGCCCCCGGGTCGCGGCGACGGGCGAGAGCGCGTACGTCATCGAGGAGCGCGAACGGCAGCGCCTCGCGGCGGTCGCGGCGCTGGACGACGCGATGGCGCTGCGCGCCGAGGGATGCCGGAGGGCCCCCGCACACGGCGGAGGCCCTCCGGCGGCACCGGACCCGCCGGGCGCTAGCCCCGCAGGTGCGAGGTGTCGTTGAGCAGGCGCAGCGAGGCGTTGCCGTCGGCGTAGTAGGCCACGGCCGAGAGCGAGGCCGCGGACAGCTCCATGCGGAACAGCGACTCCGGCGGGGCACCGAGGGCGAGCCGGACCAGCGTCTTGACCGGCGTCACGTGCGTGACCAGCAGGACCGTCTTGCCCGCGTAGCGGGCGAGGAGCTTGTCGCGGGTGACCGCGACCCGGCGGGCGACGGCCGCGAAGCTCTCGCCGCCACCGGTCGGGGCGGCCTTGGACGAGCCGAGCCAGGCGTCGAGGTCGTCGGGGTGGCGCTCCTTGACCTCGGCGAAGGTCAGGCCCTCCCAGGCGCCGAAGTCGGCCTCGCGCAGGCCGTCCTCGACCCGGACGTCCACCGCGACCAGCCCGGCCGGGGTGTCCAGCCGCACGGTGGTGACGGGTTCCGAGACCGGCACCATGCCGGTCTCGACCAGGACGGTGGCGACCCCGATCGTGCCGTGCCCGCACATCGGCAGCAGGCCCGACACCTCGATGTAGAGGACGCCGTAGTCGGCGTCGGGGCGGGTGGACGGCTGGAGGATCGCGCCGCTCATGGAGGCGTGACCACGCGGTTCGTACATCAGGAGGGTGCGGAGGTGGTCCAGGTGCTCGATGAAGTGGAGCCGGCGCTCGGCCATGGTGGCGCCGGGTATCACCCCGACGCCACCGGTGATGACACGGGTGGGCATGCCCTCGGTGTGCGAGTCGACGGCATGGAAGACATGACGGGTACGCACGGACGTCCTCTCGGGAATCGGGCGATCAGGCGGACAGGCGGATGAGCGGGCCCATGGTCAGGCGGCCGGCCGGTCAGTGGTGGCCGTCGGCGACGGCCTTCTCCGTGGCGGCGCGCACCACGGCCTCGGCCTCGGCGCCCAGCGGGTGGCGCGGCGGCCGGGTGGGGCCGCCACGGCGGCCCACGATGTCCATGGAGACCTTGATGGCCTGCACGAACTCGGTCCTGGAGTCCCAGCGCAGCAGCGGGTGCAGTGACTTGTAGAGCGGCAGTGCGGTCTCCAGGTCCTTGGCGACGGCGGCCCGGTAGAGCTCCGCGCAGGTGGCCGGGAAGGCATTCGGGTACCCGGCGACCCAGCCGACCGCGCCGGCGATCGCGAGCTCCAGCAGGACATCGTCCGCACCGACGAGCAGGTCGAGCTCGGGGGCCAGTTCGGCCACCTCGTACGCGCGCCGGACGTCGCCGCTGAACTCCTTGACCGCCACGATGCTGCCGTCGCCGTGCAGCCGGGCCAGGAGGGCGGGGGTCAGGTCGACCTTGGTGTCGATGGGGTTGTTGTAGGCCACGACCGGTATCCCGGCCCCGGCGACCCGCGCGTAGTGGTCGCGCACGGCGTCCTCGTCGGCGCGGTAGGAGTTCGGCGGCAGCAGCAGCACCGAGCCGCAGCCCGCCGCGGCGGCCTGGTCGGCCCAGCGCCGTGCCTCGTCGGCACCGTAGGCGGCGACGCCGGGCATCACGCGCGCACCGTCGCCCGCGGCCTCGACGGCGGTGCGCACCACGCGGGCGCGTTCCTCGTCGGTGAGGGTCTGGTATTCACCGAGGGAGCCGTTGGGCACGACGCCGTCGCAACCCTGGTCGATCAGATAGCGGACGTGCTCGGCGTAGGCGTCGTGGTCGACGGAGAGGTCCTGGCGCAGCGGGAGCGCGGTGGCGACCATGATGCCGCGCCAGGGGCGGTCGGGGGTCCAGGAGGTGGTGGTCATGTCGGTAACCCTTCTGCGGTCCGTGTTCATGCGGAGTCGGGTGTGCCGGCCGAGCCGAGCACACCGAGCGGTACGGGTACGGCCAGCGGCCGGCGTTCGGGGGACGGCGGTACGGGCCCCTCGCCGGTGCCGGCCGCGAGGCAGGCCACGGCGGTCCCGCACATCCGGCCCTGGCACCAGCCCATGCCGGCGCGGGTGAGGAGCTTGACGGTGCGCGCGTCGCGGGCGCCGAGATCGGTGACCGCCTCCCGGACACGGCCGGCGGTCACCTCTTCGCAGCGGCAGACGTCGGTGTCGTCGTCGAGCCAGCCGGTCCAGCCGGGGCCGGGTGCGTGCGCGGCGGCCATGACGCCGGCGAAGGCGCGCATCCGGGCCCGGCGGCGGCGCAGCTCGGGGACGCGGCCGTGCCCGGTGGGCGGGGGCAGTCCGCGCAGCCGGGTGGTCACGGCGATGCCCGCCAGTTCGCCCTCGACGCGGGCCAGTTGCCACCCCCCGATGCCGCCGGTCTCGCCGGCGGCCCACAGGCCCGGCACCGAGGTCTCCTGCAGGTCGTCCAGGTCGAGGGCGTACGTGCCGTCGGGCGCGGCCCGGGTGGCGCAGCCGAGTCCGGTGGCGAGTTCGATCTGCGGGATCAGTCCGTGTCCCACGGCCAGCGCGTCGCAGGCGACGCGGCGTCCCGTCCCCGGCACCGGGCGCCACCGGCGGTCGAGGCGGGAGACCGTGACGGCCTCCACCCGGTCGGTGCCGTGGACCTCGGTGACCGCGCTGCGGGTGCGCAGCCGTACGCGGTGGCGCAGTGGCGCGGTGCCGTAGGTGGCGGCTTCGATCAGCTTGTGGGGGTTGGCGGCCAGGGCGCGGGGGTGGCGGGCGTATCCGAGGTAGTCGGACGCCTCGACGACCGCCGGGACACGGGCGCCCGCGGCGGCGAGCGAGGAGGCGACGGCGAGGAGCAGGGGACCGCTGCCGGCGACGACGATCCGGCTGCCGGGCAGCACGAGACCGGACTTGAGCATCGCCTGGGCGCCCCCGGCTCCCACGACTCCGGGCAGGGTCCAGCCGGGGAAGGGGAGTTGCCGTTCGTAGGAGCCCGTCGCGAGCAGGACCGCGCGGGCCCGCACCCGTACCGGGTGTGCGCCGTCCCCGTCGTCGCCGGTGAGGGCGTGGACCGTCCAGTCCTCGGCGTGCTCCCGGGCCACGCTCCAGACGTGGTGTCCGGCGAGGTGGACGGTGCCGCTCGCCTCCAGGCGGGCGCGGAGCCGGGTGAAGGCGGGCCAGCCGTGGTGCAGGGCCTGGGGGCGGCCGGCCCGCAGGGGTGGTGCGGGATGCCGGAAGAACTGGCCGCCGACCCGGGGCGAGGCGTCGAGGAGCGCGACCGACAGGCCGAGCGCGGAGGCGGTGACGGCGCCGGCGAGGCCGGCGGGGCCCGCGCCGATCACGGCGAGGTCGTACGGTTCAGACGCCGAGCCCGGCATGGCCGTGTCCTTCCTGGGTGGTGACCGCGTCTCCGGGCCGGGCGGGGACCAGGCAGGCTCTGCGGTTGGGCTCGCCGTTGACGGTGGCGAGGCAGTCGTAGCACTGTCCGATGCCGCAGAAGGCACCGCGCGGGCGGCCGCCGTGGCGGGTGGTGCGCCAGGCGAGGATGCCCGCCGCCCACAGGGCGGCGGCGATGGTCTGCCCGGGCAGGGCGGGGACGGTACGTCCGTCGAGGGTGATCTCGAACGGCGGGCCGGGCGCCGCTCGCACGAGGTCGGCGGGCGTACGGGCCATGGCGGGGCCTCCTTCCGGGGCGGGTGGCGGGGTGGTGGGATCAGGCGGCGGTCGTGAAGCGGGCGGGGGCGAACGGGCTCGCGTCCAGGGGCGGTTCGGTGCCGGTCATGAGGCGGGCGATGATCAGGCCGGTGGCCGGGGCGAGCCCGATTCCCGCGCCCTCGTGGCCGCAGGCGTGCAGCAGCCCGGGCACGTGCGGGTCGCGGCCGATGGCGGGCAGGTGGTCGGGCAGGTAGGGGCGGAACCCCGCGTACGTCCGCATCACCCTGACTCCGGCGAGGACCGGGAACAGCGCCGTGGCCCCGTCCGCGAGCCGGCGGAGCACCTCCACCGGCACGGAGCGGTCGAAGCCGACCCGCTCGCGGCTGGCGCCGATCAGGACGGGGCCCGCCGGGGTGCCTTCGACCACGGCCGAGGTCTGGAGGGCTGCCGAGCCGCTCGCCACGTCGGCGACGTAGTCCGCCGCGTACACCTTGTGCCGCACCACGCGCGGCAGCGGTTCGGTGACGAGGACGACGCCGCGGCGGGGCAGGAGGGGCAGGTGCGCCCCGGCGAGGGCGGCCAGTTCGCCGCCCCAGGTGCCGGCGGCGTTCACCACGTGCGGCGCGAAGGTGTCCCCGGCCGGTGTCCGTACGCCGCGTACCGCGCCGTCCGTGCCGGTGAGGACGGCGGTGACCTCCTCGCCGGTGCGGATCCGGGCGCCCGAGGCGCGCAGCAGGTGAGCGGCCGCGAGCGCGGGCTGGACCTGGGCGTCCTGGGGGTAGAGGCAGCCGCCCGCGAGTCCGGGGGCGAGGTGGGGTTCCAGGTCGTGCAGCCGGTCCGCGGGTATCTCCTCGGCGGTGACGCCCGCCTTCGCCTGTGCCGCGGCGAAGGCGCGCAGGGCGTCCATGCCCGCCGCGCCGGAGGCGACGACCAGGCCGCCCTTCGGCTCGTACTCGACGCGCGCCGGAAGCGATGCGGCCAGCTCCCGCCACAGTCGCGCGGAGAGCAGGGCCAGGTCGAGTTCGGGGCCCGGTTCCTTGTCGGAGACCAGGAGGTTGCCCTCACCGGCCCCCGTGGTCCCGCCCGCGACGGGACCACGGTCGATCACGGTGACGGAGAGGCCGGAACGGGAGGCGTAGTAGGCGCACGCGGCGCCGACCACTCCCGCGCCGACGACGATGACGTCCGAGGAGCTTCTCGTTGGCACATCAGTAATATTTCACATTGCACTGCTGCTGCCAAGAGCTCTCCCGATCAGTCTTCGCCGCCGGCCCCCTCACCCGCCGTCAGCCCTCCAGCAGTTCGCCCATCCACGCCTCGATCGCGTCCGGCGTGCGCGGCAGGGCACCGGACATCAGCCGCGCCCCCTCGGCCGTGATCACCAGGTCGTCCTCGATCCGCACGCCGATGCCCCGCAGTTCGGGGGGCAGCGTCTCGTCGTCGGGCTGGAGGTAGAGCCCGGGTTCGACGGTGAGCACCTGCCCTTCCTCCAGGACCCCGTCGAGGTAGGTCTCCGCCCGTGCCTGGGCGCAGTCGTGGACGTCCAGGCCGAGCATGTGGCCGCTGCTGCACAGGGTGTAGCGCCGGTGGAGGTCGCCCTCGGGGCTCTTCAGCACGCCCCATTCGGCGAGGCCCTCCGCGATCACGCGCATGCCGGCCCGGTGGAAGTCGCGGAAGCTGGCCCCCGGCTTGAGCGCGGCGATGCCGGCCTCCTGGGCGGCGAGGACGAGTTCGTACACCTGCCGCTGTACGGGCGCGAAGCGCCCGGAGAGGGGGAAGGTGCGGGTGATGTCGGAGGTGTAGAGGGTGTCCGTCTCCACGCCGGCGTCCAGCAGCAGCAGTTCGCTCGGGTCCAGCCGCCCCTCGTTGCGTATCCAGTGCAGGAGGCAGGCGTGCGCGCCGGAGGCCGCGATGGTCTCGTAGCCGGTGCCGTTCCCCTCCGCCCGGGCGCGCAGGCCGAAGACGCCCTCGATCCACCGCTCACCGCGCGGGTGGGCCAGCGCGCGCGGCAGCGCCCGCACGACGTCCTCGAAGCCCTGGACGGTGTGGTCCACGGCCGTCTGGAGCTGGCCGATCTCCCAGGCGTCCTTGAGGAGCCGCAGTTCGCTGAGCGCGGTGGCGAGTTCCGCGTCGCGGGAGGCGTCGCGCCCGGGCGGGAGCTTCCCGAGGTCCGCCAGATGGACGCAGCGCAGGCCGGTCATGCGCTCGGCCTCCGCGAGGTCGGGGCGGCGCCCGACCCAGAACTCGCCGTAGCGGCGGTCGCGGTAGAACTCGCCGCCGTCGCGCGGCGAGCGCGGCCGGATGTACAGCACCGCGTCGTGCCGGTGCGGCCCGTCCGGCTCCAGGACGAGGACGTGGCCCGTCTGGTCCTCGCCGGTCAGTCCGGTCAGCCAGGCGTACGCGCTGTGCGGCCGGAAGCGGTGGTCGCAGTCGTTGGAGCGGACCTTCAGCTCGCCCGCCGGCACGATCAGCCGCTCGCCGGGGAAGCGCCGGGACAGCTTCGCCCGGCGCGCGGCGGTGCGGTCCGCGACGGGCAGCCGGATGTCGTCGGGCAGCGGGGTCGCCGCCCAGTGTCCGGTCATGAAGCGTTCCAACTCCGCCGAAGCGGACAGATCATGGCTTACCGTCCGGAGCGCTGCGGTCGCCGATTCGTTCATGAGACTCCCTCTCGGACACAGGTGGGTAACGGAGTGACTGACACCTTGTCAGTGCAATTTCACATTACTATGTTACGGGTCACATTTCAGCCGTCCAGCCGCTCAACTGTTCACGGAGTGACCACTGATGAACAAGCGCACCTGTACAGCCCTCGCCGCCGCACTGGCGGCCACCCTCGCCCTCGGCACGGCCGGCTGCTCCGGCGGAAAGCGGACGGGGAGCGACAAGGCCGGCGGAGCGAATCCCGCCGCCGCCAACGAAGGCGCTGTCGTCGGCGGCACGCCGCAGCGGGGCGGCACGCTCACGGTGCTGTCCAACCAGGACTTCACCCACCTCGACCCGGCCCGCAACTGGGTGATGAACGACATGGACTTCGGCACCCGGCTGCTCTACCGCACGCTGGTGACGTACAAAGCCGCGCCCGGCACCGAGGGCGGCCGGCTCGTCCCGGACCTCGCCACCGACCTCGGCACCTCCTCCAACGGCGCCCGCACCTGGACCTTCCACCTCAAGCCGGGCGTGAAGTACGAGGACGGCTCGCCGGTCACCGCCCAGGACGTCAAGTACAATGTGGAACGGTCGTTCTCCCCCGACCTCCCCGGCGGCGCCGACTACGCGGCCCGCTACCTCGCCGGCGCCGACGGCTATCAGGGCCCGGCGCAGGGCAAGCACCTCGACTCGGTCCGGACGCCGGACGACCGCACCATCGTCTTCGAACTGGGCAAGCCCTTCGCCGAGTTCCCCTACGCCACGGCGATGCCGACCTTCGCGCCCGTACCGCAGGCGAAGGACAAGGGCCCGCAGTACGACAACCGGCCGTTCTCCTCCGGGCCCTACAAGGTCGACTCCTACGCCCGTGGAAAGAAGCTCACCCTGGTCCGCAACGACCACTGGGACCCGGCGACGGACGAGGTACGCAAGGCGTACCCGGACAAGCTGGTCGTCGTGATGGGGCTGAAGGGCAACCAGATCGACGACCGGCTGATAGCGAGCCAGGGCGCGGACGCCTCCGCCGTCTCCTGGGGCGCCCTGCGGCCGGAGAGCGCGGCGAAGGTGCTGCCCCGCGCCGAGGTGAAGAAGCGTCTGCTCGCGGAGTCCACCAACTGCACGGACATGGTCCAGATGCACACCGGCCGGGCGCCCTTCGACCAGGTGAAGGTACGCCAGGCCGTGCAGTACGCCCTGGACCGGGACGCCGTCCTGACCTCCTCCGGCGGCCCGGCCTTCAACGTCCTGTCGACCGCGTACATGCCCGCCACGCTCTTCGGCGGCCACCAGCCCGACACCTCACGGATCCCCGCCACGGGCGACACCGAGAAGGCGAAGCAACTGCTCAAGGAGGCCGGCAAACCGGACGGCTTCTCCACCAGCATGACGGTCTCGTCCGGTGACAAGGGCCGCGCCGAGGCGGTCCAGCAGTCGCTGGGCCGGGCCGGCATCAAGGTCACCATCGAGACCGTCGACCCGTCCGCCTTCTACGCCACCATCGGCGACACCAAGAACCGCACCGACATGGTGTACACCGGCTGGTGCCCCGACTACCCCTCCGGCTCCACCTTCCTGCCCTTCGTCTTCGACGCCCGCCACATCAAGGAGAAGGGCAACTCCGGCAACCACTCGCTCTTCCGCGACGACGCCACCATGAAGCGGATGGACGAGATCGCCGCCATGACCGACACCAAGGAGGCGACCGCGGCCTGGCAGAAGCTCGACGGCGAGATCCTCGCCAAGGCCCCGGCGGTCCCGGTGCTGGTCCGGCGGTGGCCGCTGGTCCTCGGCACCAACATCGCGGGCGCGTACGGGCAGACCTCCTTCGGCGGCCAGCTGGACTACGCCACCGTCGGCCTGAAGAACCCCGCCGCGAGCCGGGGCTGAGGGCGGCCGCCATCATGACCACCACCGCATCCCTTCCGGACGTCGCCACGGGCGGCGGCCCGTGGCGGCTCGCCCGTGCCGAACTGCTGCGCCGCACCTCCGTCAAGGTCTCCCTCGCCGTCGTCGCGCTCTTCGTCCTCATGGCGGCGGGAGCCCCGCTGCTGAGCTCGCTCGCCGGCTGGGCCCCCGACGAGTTCGACAAGTCCGCCGTCGACCCCTACCTCGGCGGCCGGCCGATCGGCCCGCTCGGCGGGATCTCCGCCGACCACTGGCTGGGCGTGGAACCGGTCACCGGCCGCGACCTCTTCGCCCGCGTCGTCCACGGCGCGCAGGTCTCGCTCCTCATCGCCCTCACCGCCACCGCGATGGTCGTCGTCGCCGGGACGGCCGCCGGGATCGCGGCCGGCTACTTCGGCGGCCGCACCGACGCCCTGCTCTCCCGCCTGATGGACCTCACCATGTCCTTCCCCTCCCTCATCTTCATGATCGCCATGATGTCGGTGGCGAAGGACGTCAACCGCGTCCTGCTGATGACCGCGGTGATCGGCCTGTTCGGCTGGCCCGGCATCGCCCGCGTCGTGCGCGGCCAGGCGCTCGCGCTCAAGCACCGCGAGTACGTCGACGCCGCCCGCGTCGGCGGCTCCGGGCCCTGGCGCATCCTCACCCGCGACATCCTCCCGGGCGTCTCCGGGCCCGTCATCGCGTACACCACCCTCATCGTCCCCGGCATGATCGCGACGGAGGCGGCCCTGAGCTACCTCGGCGTCGGAGTACGACCGCCCACCCCCTCCTGGGGACAGATGATCGCCGAGAGCGTCGCCTTCTACGACACGGACCCCATGTACTTCGTCCTTCCGAGCGCCTGCCTGTTCCTGACGGTGCTCGCCTTCACCCTGCTCGGCGACGCCCTGCGCGACGTCCTCGACCCGAGGAGCGGCCGCGCATGACCCTCTACATCGGCCGCCGGCTCCTCGGCGTCGTCGGCGTGCTGATCGCCATCGCCGCCGTCACCTTCACCATCTTCTACGTTCTGCCCTCCGACCCCGCGGCCGCGGCCTGCGGCAAGTCGTGCAGCACGGAACGGCTGGAGGCGATCCGCGCCCACATGGGCCTCGACCGGCCGCTGTGGCGGCAGTTCGCGGACTTCGTCACCGGCGTCTTCACCGGCCGGACCATGGGCAGCGGCCAGTACGCCCTGCACTGCGCGTTCCCCTGCCTCGGCTACTCGTACGAGAACTCCGAGGCCGTCTGGGACCTGCTGATGGACCGCCTCCCGGTGTCGGCCTCGCTGGCCCTGGGCGCGGCCGCGCTCTGGCTGCTGCTCGGTCTGAGCGCCGGGGTCGCCGCGGCCTTGCGCAAGGACACCCTCACCGACCGCGTCCTGATGGTCGGCGCCGTCGCGGCCGCCTCGCTGCCCGTGTACTTCACCTCCATGATGCTGATCTACGGCCTGATCCGGGTGGCGGGACTGCTGCCCTATCCGCAGTACGTGCCGTTCGGCGACGACCCCGCCGAGTGGGCGTCCAACCTGCTCCTGCCGTGGCTGGCCCTGGCGATCCTCTACGCCGCCATGTACGCGCGCCAGAGCCGGTCCTCGATGATCGAGACCATGGCGGAGCCGTACATCCGCACCGCCCGCGCCAAGGGCCTGCCGCGCCGCACCGTCGTCGTCAAGCACGGCCTGCGGGCGGGCATGACCCCGATCCTCACCCTCTTCGGCATGGACCTGGGCGGCCTGCTGGCGGGCGCGGTCATCACCGAGTCCATCTTCGGACTGCCCGGCATCGGGCGGCTCTTCTACGGCGCCCTCTCCACCGGCGACCAGCCGGTCATCCTCGGCGTCACCCTGCTGGCGGCCACCTTCATCGTCGTCGCCAACCTGGCCGTCGACCTGCTCTACGCCGTCGTCGACCCACGAGTGAGGTACTGATGGCCGCCGAACGCCCCCTGCTGTCCGTACGCGACCTCACCGTCACCTTCCCGACCCGGCGCGGCCCGGTGCGGGCGGTGGACTCCCTCTCCTTCTCGGTGCGCCGCGGACAGACCCTCGGCATCGTGGGTGAATCCGGCTCGGGCAAGTCCGCCACCTCCCTGGCGGTCATGGGCCTGCACACCGGCGCCGAGGTGTCCGGCTCCGTCACGCTCGACGGCCGGGAGCTGACCGGGCTGCCCGAGCGCGAACTCAACCGGCTGCGCGGCCGCCGGATGGCGATGATCTTCCAGGACCCCCTCTCCGCCCTCCACCCGTACTACACGGTCGGCGAGCAGATCGCCGAACACCACCGCGTCCACTTCGGCGCCGGCCGGGCGGCGGCGCGCAGGCGGGCCGTCGACATGCTCGGCGAGGTCGGCATCCCCGACCCCGCGCGCCGGGCCGGCGAGTACCCGCACCGGTTCTCCGGCGGGATGCGCCAGCGCGTGATGATCGCCATGGCACTCGCCTGCGAACCCGACCTGCTGATCGCCGACGAACCGACCACCGCCCTCGACGTCACCGTCCAGGCCCAGATCCTGGAGCTGATCGACCGCCTGCGGCACGAACGCGGGCTCGCGGTCGTGCTCATCACGCACGACCTCGGCGTCGTCGCCCGCGTCGCCCAGGAGGTGCTGGTGATGTACGGGGGCCGGGCCGCCGAACAGGCGCCGGTCGACGCCCTGTTCGCCGACCCCGCCCACCCCTACACCCGCGGACTGCTCGACTCCCTGCCCCGCCTCGACGACCGCGACGACGACCCGCTGCGGGCCATCCCCGGCAGCCCGCCCTCGCTGCTCGCCCCCGCCCCCGGGTGCGCCTTCGCGCCACGCTGCTCCCGCGCGGCGGCGGCACCGCCGCAGGAGCGCGGCCGCTGCGAGGAGGCCCGGCCGGCGTTCGCCCCCTCCCGGGGGCACCTGGTCGCCTGCCATCTCCCTCTGCACACCACCGCACCCGTTCAGGGAGGCACCCGATGACCGCGCCGCTGCTCTCCGTACGGGATGTGACGATGACCTTCCCCGGCAGGCGGGGCCGTGCCGCTCCCGTCCGGGCCGTCGACGGCGTCACCTTCGACGTGGCGCCGGGCGAGACCCTGGGGCTGGTGGGCGAGTCCGGCTGCGGCAAGTCGACCACGGGCCGCATGATCGTACGGCTGCTGGAGCCGACCGACGGGTCGATCACCTATGACGGCCGCGACATCAGCCACCTGGGCCGGCGTGCGCTCAAGCCGCTCCGCCGCGACCTCCAGATGGTCTTCCAGGACCCGCACTCCTCCCTCAACCCGCGCCAGACCGTGGCGCGGATCATCGCCGATCCCCTGCTGGCTCAGGGCGGTTCCGCGACCGGCGCTCGCGAGCGGGCGGCGGAGCTGATGGAGCTGGTCGGGCTGATCCCCGAGCACCTCGACCGCTATCCGCACGAGTTCTCCGGCGGGCAGGCGCAGCGGATCGGCATCGCCCGCTCGCTGGCCACCGGTCCCCGGCTGATCGTCGCCGACGAGCCCGTCTCGGCGCTCGACGTCTCCGTGCGGGCCCAGATCGTCAACCTGATGGAACGGCTGCGGCGGGAGCTCGGTCTGGCCTACCTCTTCATCGCCCACGACCTGTCGGTGGTCAAGCGGGTGTGCGACCGGGTCGCCGTCATGTACCTGGGGCGCATCGTGGAGGTCGGCGACAAGGACCGCGTGTACGGGGCCCCCGCGCACCCCTACACCCGGGCCCTGCTCTCCGCCGTGCCCCTGCCGGATCCGGCCGCCGAGCGCGTCCGCGAGCGGATCACGCTGCTGGGCGACCCGCCGAGCCCGGCGGCGCCCCCGCCGGGCTGCGCGTTCCACCCCCGCTGCCCCAAGGCGCGGGCGATCTGCCGGAGCGAGGCGCCGGTGCTGCGGACGACGGTGCCGGGGGAGGCGCGGGAGGTGGCCTGCCACTTCCCCGAGACGGCGGAATGATCCGGAAGAGGATCATCCACTTCATGGTTCGAGGCAACCCGACAGGTCTGAGGGCTTGTCAGTAACATTTCACATTACTACGTTACGCATCACATGGCAGTGCATCGGCCTCTCATGTACCGCTGGTCGCGGGGCGGTTGCCGTCCCGTGCGCGCCTGCCATCACCTCCCACACCTCCCACACTGGAGTCATCGGTGTTCCCTTCGAGAACTCTGCGCAGATCCCTGCTCACCGCGGCGATAGGCGCGACGCTCTGCGCCACGGCCGTCCAGCCCGGCTTCGCCGATTCCCCCTCCCCCACCACCGCCGCCGCCCGGCCCGCCCCCCGCCCGGCCGCCCCGGCACCCAACCCCTTCGACGAGGTGACCCGCCTCGCCAACGCCCCGCGGCCCGCCATCCAGTCGCCCTCCACGCCCGGCGGCCTGAAGGACGGGCGCGTGCCAGGCGCCCTGACGGCCAAGCCGAAGCCCACGGCCGCCCCGCCCCGCGCCACCATCGGCGGCGTCGCCGTCCCCTGCACGCTCGACGGCGTCAAGGGCCTGAGCCCGGAGCAGTTCGCCGACTTCCTCGCCGACCAGGCCGTCACCGCCGACGGCTGCCTGCGCGGGCTCATCTGGACCTGGGACCAGCGCCTGGTCCCGGTCATGTCGAAGGCGCACGTCCAGGCCGTCTCCCGGCGGATCGAACAGCTCGCCTCCGCGCACGACGGCAAGAACGGCAGCCACCTGCTGGAGATGTTCACCTACCTCCACGCCGTGGGCTACCACGACTTCTCGCACGACGAGATCGACCTCGGCGACGCGCAGACCGTGGAGGCCATCCGCTGCGCCGTGAACTCCTTCGGAACGGCCGCCCGCACCTTCGACGTCACCCGCACCAACGCCGAGACCCTGCGCGAGGCCCTCTACGCAGCCAGTTCACCGGGCCTGCGCCAGCACCAGCTGCCGCTGGTCAAGCGCGTCCTGGCGACCATGGACGCCGCCCACCCGGCGACCGCCAAGGACACCTCCTGGGCCGGCGCCGCGCTCGCCGCGCTCTCCCTCAACTACCTCGGCGTCTACACCGGCAACCACGACACCGCCTTCCACGCCGCCGTCACCGCCGACTCCTCCTACCGCGCGGCCTTCAAGGCCTTCGCCGGTTACACCCACCTCAAGGGCACGGCCAACGCCTGGGTGGTGCGCGACGCCGTCGGGGAGTACGGCCGGATGGGCCAGATCGACGCGCTCAAGAGCGAGATCACCTCCGCCCTCGGCGGCCTGCTCACCACCACCGCCGGCAACTTCGGCGAGGGCAGCGAGCCCTGGGCCAAGGTCGTCACCTGGCTGAACGAGTTCGACGCCTGCAAGCAGTACGGAGTGTGCAAGGCGGACATCGAGCGCCGTCTCTTCCCCAGCACCTACACGTACGACAACGGCGGCATCAAGGTCCGCACCGCCCTGCCCCGGGCCACCGTCGACCGGCTCTACTACGCGAGCAAACAGGTCAAGGCGCAGTTCCACCGGGTGCTGGGCACCGACCAGCCGCTGGCGGGCGACACCAACACCACGCTGAACATCGTGCTGTACGCCTCCCGCTCCGACTACGAGATCTACCACCCGCTGCTGACCGGCATGAGCACCAACAACGGCGGCATCTACATCGAGAACGGCGCCACCTTCTACACCTACGAGCGCCGGGTCCCCCAGGACTCCACGCTCACGCTGGAGGAGCTGTTCCGCCACGAGTACACGCACTACCTCAACGGCCGGTGGGCCGTGCCCGGCCTCTTCGGCGAGGGCCCGTGGTACGAGGGCGACCGCACCACCGCCATGGACGAGGGCACCGCGGAGTTCTTCGACGGCGCCACCCGCGACGACGGCATCAAGGTCCGCAAGTCGCTGGTCCAGAGCGTCATCAACGACACCGCGGGCGGCAAGCCGCGCATGAGCGTGGACCAGCTGCTGCACGCGGAGTACGACCGGGACGGCTTCCGCTTCTACTCGTACGCGGGAACGTTCTTCGAGTACCTGTGGTCCGAGCGCCCGTCGCTGCTCAAGGAGATGTACGGCTATCTCCGGGCCGATGACGTCGCGGGCTTCGACGCCTGGCGGAGCCGCCTCGGCCGGGACACCGGTCTGCAGCGCGCGTACGACACCTTCCTGGACCAGCAGATCGCCAAGGTCAAGGACCTGTACGTGCCCGCGACCACGTTCACGCCCGTCGGCGGGCTGGACGCCGGGCACCCCGCCACGGTCCGCGCGTCCTTCAAGGCCACGACCGGCATGGCACCCGACTGCCGCTCCAACGAGGCACCGGGGCGCCCCCGGTTCACCTGTACGGGCCGCGTCACCGCCAACCTGAGCGACCCGGGCAACGCCGACCTGGTCTTCAAGGACATGTCCGAGACGGTCGACTACTTCATCCTCGACCGCACGAAGAAGGGCACCAACAACTTCGCCGACATGAACTGCTCCTTCGGCAAGGTCGACATCTGGTCCGGTCGCCCCGCGGGCTCGGCGGACTTCAGCTGCGAGGGCCCCTTGCGCGGCTGACACCAACAGGTGCCGGGCCTCGCCGCCGAGGCGGGCCCGGCACCCCGGCGGGCGGAGATCCTCAGGCCGGAAAGCGCCTCCGGCCACAGGCCCTCCGTCGCCTACCGTATGCCGGGTCCGCGCTGGACCCACTCGGGAGGAGACAGGCCCTTGCGCCCGGAATCCGCAGGTCAGGAGAGCGTGTACGACCACCGCAGGCTACGGCAGTGGCTGGCCGGACAAGCGGCGGCCACGGGCGGCGGCCCCTCGCGCCGGCACGTGCTCGGGCTCCTCGGCGCGGCCGGCGCCGCGGCCGCCCTCGCCCCGGCCCTCCCCGCCCCGGCCCACGCGGACAGCGGCGGGAGGGACGGCGGGCCGCCCGGCATCGTCAAGCCGCTGCCGCCCGAGCTGCTGACCGTGCGGGGCACCAACGCCGAGACCAACTGGCAGGCGCTGCGCACCACCGGCTATCACACGCCGGTCGACCGGTTCTTCGTACGCAACCACACCGCCACTCCCCTGCTGGACCCGCGGACCTGGCGGTTGACCGTCTGGGGCAGCGGGCTGCGCGGCGGCGCGGTCGACTTCACCTACGGCGACCTGCGCTCGCTGCCCGCCGTCACCCTCAGCGCCTGCGTGGAGTGCGCGGGCAACGGGCGCAGCCACTTCACCTCCCAGCAGGGCGACCGGGTGACCGGCACCCCGTGGACCATGGGGGCGATAGGAGCGGCGCGCTGGCGCGGCGCCCGCCTGGCGGACGTCCTGCGTCACGCCGGGGTGGGCCGGCACGCGGTGGACGTGATGCCGCGCGGCCTGGACGGGCACTACGTCGACGGCGGCACGGACTTCGGCCGGGTCCGCAGACCGCTGCCGCTGGCCAAGGCCCTCGACGACGTGCTGCTGGCCTACGAGATGAACGGCGAACCGCTCCCCTACGACCACGGCAGGCCCGTCCGGCTCGTCGTCCCGTCCTGGGCGGGCATAGCGTCCATCAAGTGGGTCGGTGACATCGAGGTGGCGGACCATCCGCTGTTCTCGCCCTGGAACTCCGTCTTCTACCGGCTCTTCGGCCCGGCCCACCCACCCGGCGGCAGCGCTCCCATCAGCGTCCAGCCGGTGCGCAGCGCCTTCGAGTACGCGCCCGGAACCGCCTTCGCCGCCGGGGTCCGGCACCGGCTGACCGGCCGCTCCTGGTCGGGCCGCGGCGGCATCCGGCGGGTGGAGGTCAGCACGGACGGCGGCCGTTCCTGGCGCCCGGCGCGCCTGCACGACCGCCCGCACCGCCACGGCTGGACGCGCTGGAGCACCGACTGGACACCCCACGGGACCGGGCGCACCGAGCTGCTGGCCCGGGCCACGGACACCGCGGGCAACACCCAGCCCGCCCGGGCCGTACCCAACGACCAGGGCTATTTCTTCGACGCCGTCGTGCGGCATCCGGCCGTGGTGGTCTGACGCGCCGCCGGTCCGCTCGCCGCACGGATGTCCTGACTCTTTTGTGACATGGCCGCAGCATGCCAAATCCCGGCCGGAACCCGTGAGGCACCGATGCCTTTCGGTCGTCCGGACGACCGGACGACCGCCGGGGCCGGGGCATGGGCCGTCCGATCGATCCGGCGCTCCGGCCCCGCCCCCGCCGCGCCGCACTCCGCGGGACTGGACCATTGGTACAGTGACCGGCCGGAAAGCCGACCACGAGGAGACCACCGGCCCATGGCCGTCGACGCGCTGGACGCCAGGATCCTTCGGCTGCTCCTGGAGCAGCCGCGTACGAGCGTGCGGGAGTACGCGCGCGTGCTGGGCATCGCGCGGGGCACGCTCCAGGCACGGCTCGACCGCCTGGAACGCGACGGCGTGATCACCGGCACGGGGCCACGTCTGTCGGCCGCGGCACTCGGTCATCCGGTGCTGTCGTTCGTGCACATCGAGGTCACCCAGGGGCATCTGGACCCGGTCGCGGCCTCGCTGGCCGAGGTACCCGAGATCATCGAGGCCTTCTCGATCACCGGGGGCGGCGACATGATGGCGCGCGTCGTCGCCCGTGACGCCGGACATCTCGAGGACGTCATCCAGTTGCTCGTCCAGCTCCCGGGCGTGGTGCGCACCAGGACCGAGGTGGTGCTGCGCGAGCGGGTGCCGTACCGGATGGTGCCGCTGGTGGACGCGGTGGGGCGCGCGGCCGCACAGCGCCATCCGTGAGCCTCCGGCGCCGTCCTCCACCAGTCCTTCCCGCTGGACGGGGCCCGGTTTCTCCTCGCGCGGAGTGAGTGCGATTATCTGCACGCTCGACTCAACCCGCGAGGAACAGAGGCATACATGGAGAGATGTGGCGGAAGACCGGCCCGCCGGTGGGGCGCGGCCGTGATCGCGTCGACCGCGGCGGTCGCCGTCGCGCTCCCGGTGACGACCGCGGAGGCCGCCGGCGGCCCCGCCGGTGTCACCGCGAGGGGCGCGTTCCTGCTCGATGGCAAGACCAACCGTCAGTTGTGGGCCAAGGACGCCGACACCAAGCGGCAGATGGCCAGCACCACCAAGATCATGACCGCGGTGGTGGTCCTGGACACCCGTGGCGTCGACCTGAACAAGCAGGTCACCATCAAGCAGTCCTACCGCGACTACGTGGCGCGCAACGGCGCGAGCACGGCCGATCTGCGGACGGGCGACAAGCTGACGGTGCGACAGCTGCTGTACGGCCTGATGCTGCCCTCCGGCTGCGACGCCGCGTACGCGCTCGCCGACACCTTCGGCAGTGGCGGCACCGAGGCGGCCCGCACCACGTCGTTCATCGCGAAGATGAACAAGAAGGCGTCGGAACTGGGCATGAAGAACACCAAGTACGACTCCTTCGACGGCATATCGAGGGCCGGCGCCAACTACACCACCCCGCGTGACGCGGCACAGCTCGCCCGCCACGCGATCGCGAACAGCACGTTCGGCACGGTCGTCAAGGCGACCAGCACCCGGCAGAAGGCGGCGAACGTCAACCGCACCTACTACTGGGACAACACGAACAAGCTGCTCGGCTCCTACAAGGGCGCGATCGGCATCAAGACGGGCACCGGCACCGCCGCCGGACCCTGCCTGGTCTTCGCCGCCCAGCGCGATGGCCGGACCGTGGTGGGTGTCATCCTCAACGATGCCACCAACCGTTATCCGGACGCTGTGAAGATGCTGGACTTCGCGTACCGGACGAAGACGAGCGTGAAGCTGCGTCAGCTGCCGGAGTCGGCACAGCGGGACTGACGGATCACGCCGGACCGGAGGCCCTCGGGAGGGAACCGCTCTCCGGGGGGCCTCTGTCGTCCTGCGGCTTCCGCTTCGCCAGGGGTGCTGCCGCCGCGCCGCCATCAGCCGTCAGCTGTCAGCTGTCAGCCGAGGAAGGACAGACGGACCTTTCGGTCCGGATTGTCGATGTTGGTGTCCACCAGGACGACCGACTGCCAGGTCCCCAGCTGCAGCTCGCCTCCGACCACCGGCAGTGTGGCGTGCGGCGGGACCAGGGCCGGCAGGACGTGGTCCCGGCCGTGGCCGGGGCTGCCGTGGCGGTGCCGCCACCGGTCGTCGGCCGGGAGCAGGTCCTGGAGCGCGGCCAGCAGGTCGTCGTCGCTGCCCGAACCGGTCTCGATGACGGCCAGGCCGGCCGTGGCGTGCGGGGTGAAGACGTTGAGCAGGCCGTCCCGCCCCCGGGCGGTCTCCCGGAGGAAGGCGGAGCACGCGTCCGTCAGGTCGTAGACGGTCTCGACGGACCCCGTCGGGACGTTGATCGTGCGGGTGGTGAAGGTGTCAGCCATTTCCTCACCGTAACCGCCCTACCGGCGCCCATGTCGTCCACGCCACGGCCGGCGGACGCGAACGGGCTCACGACGACGGCCACGGCGTCAGCCTTGACGGATCGGTTCTTCCCACGTGCCGATCACTGCGGCAGTATGAGCGCCGGGCAGGCGGCCGTGAGGAGAGGGCATGCGCGTAGGGCTGTTCGTGACGTGCGTCAACGACACGCTCTACCCCCGTACGGGGCAGGCCGTCGTGACCCTGCTGGAACGGCTCGGGGTGCGTGTCGACTTCCCCATGGCGCAGAGCTGCTGTGGGCAGCCACTGTTCAACACCGGATACCGCCGTGACACCGAGCCTCTGATGCGTCGCCACGCCATGGCCTTCCGCGACTACGACTACGTCGTCACCCCTTCCGGTTCCTGCGCCGCCATGGTGCGTGACAACTACCCCCGCATCGCCGCCCGAGCGGCCGCGGAAGGGCGGGACGAGGGTCTCTCCGAGGCGGCGGCAAGCACGGTGCCGAAGACGTACGAGCTCACCGAGTTCCTCGTGGACGTGCTGGGCGTGACCGACGTCGGCGCCTACTTCCCGTACCCGGTCACCTACCACCCCACCTGCCACGGGCTACGGCTGCTCGGTCTCGCCGACCGTCCACGCCGGCTGCTGGAGCGAGTGGAGGGACTGGAACTGAGGGAACTGGCCGGGGCGGAGGAGTGCTGCGGCTTCGGCGGCACCTTCGCCGTGAAGAATCCCGCCGTCTCCGCCGCGATGGGCGCCGACAAGGCCCGGGCCATCACCACGACCGGTGCCGACGCCGTCTGCGCCGTGGACAACTCCTGTCTCATGCACATCGGTGGCATCCTCGCCCACCAGGGTTCCACCGTGCGCCCCCTGCACATCGCGGAGATCCTCGCCGGACGGAAGGACGACGCCCGATGAGCCGCACCTACGTGGGTATGCCGGCCTTCCCCCGATCCGCCGGCCTCGCCACTCAGGACAGCCGGCTGCGCGCCAATCTCCGCCACGCCACTCACACCATCCGCGCCAAGCGCGCCCGGGCCGTCGCCGAACTGGACGACTGGGAGCGCCTGCGCACCGCCGGGGCCGCCATCAAGGACCGTACGCTGCGCCACCTGGACCACTACCTCCTGCGCCTGGAGGAAGCCGTGACCCGTGCCGGGGGCACAGTCCACTGGGCGGCGGACGCCGCCGAAGCCCATCGCATCGTCACCGAGCTGGTACGCGCCACCGGCGAGAGCGAAGTGGTCAAGGTCAAGTCGATGGCCACCCAGGAGATCGGTCTCAACGAGGCCCTCGCCGACGCCGGTATTCGCGCGTACGAGACCGACCTCGCCGAACTGATCGTGCAGCTGGGCGACGACCTCCCCTCCCACATCCTGGTGCCCGCCATCCACCGCAACCGCGGCGAGATCCGCGACATCTTCCGCGACCGGATGGCGGACTGGGGACTCCCGGCCCCCGAAGGGCTGACCGACCGGCCCGCCGATCTGGCCGAGGCCGCCCGGCGGCACCTGCGGGAGAAGTTCCTGCGCGCCAAGGTCGGTATCTCCGGGGCGAACTTCATGGTCGCCGAGACCGGCACCCTGGTCGTGGTGGAGTCCGAGGGCAACGGCCGCATGTGCCTGACGCTCCCGGAGACCCTGATCTCGGTCGTCGGTATCGAGAAGACCGTGCCGACCTGGCGGGACCTGGAGGTCTTCCTCCAGCTGCTGCCGCGCTCCTCCACGGCGGAACGGATGAACCCGTACACCTCCATGTGGACGGGCACCACCGACGGCGACGGCCCGCGCTCCTTCCATCTGGTGCTGCTCGACAACGGCCGTACCGACACCCTCGCGGACCGGGTCGGCCGCCAGGCACTGCGCTGCATCCGCTGCTCGGCCTGCCTCAACGTCTGCCCCGTGTACGAGCGGGCCGGCGGCCACGCGTACGGCTCGCCGTACCCCGGGCCGATCGGGGCGATCCTCACCCCCCAGCTGCGCGGGCTCGTCTCCCCCTTGGAGGAGTCCCTGCCGTACGCCTCCTCGCTGTGCGGTGCCTGTTTCGAGGTCTGCCCGGTGGCCATCGATATCCCCGAGGTGCTCGTCCATCTGCGGGAGCGGGTCGTCGAAGGCGGCGAGGTGACGGTCCGCGGCGCACGGACGGTCATCAAGCCGGCGAAGAGGCACAGCGCCGAACGGGCCATGATGCGGGCCGCCCGCTGGACCTTCGACCATCCCGGCGCACTCCGCCGCGGCCAGCGGATCCTCTCCCGGACGCGTGCGCTCCACCCTCGTCGGCTGCCGGGACCGGGACGCGCCTGGACGGACTCCCGCACCCTGCCGACGGTCCCTCCGGAATCCTTCCGCGACTGGTGGGCCCGCACCCGCGGGGGCCCGGCGTGAACGGCGACGCGAGCAGGGAACGGATCCTCGGGCGGGTGCGGCGCGCGCTGGCCGACGTGCCCCGACAGGAGCGCCCCGGTGACCACCCGGTGGCTCGCGAGTATCTGCGCGTTCACGAGGAACGGTCGCCGGCCGAGTCCGTCGACCTCCTCGCCCGCAATCTCACGGACTATCGCGCCCTCGTCCACCGCGTGGACGCGCCCGGCCTGCCCGCGCTGCTCGCCCGGCTGCTGCACGAGCGGCATGCCGGCCGGGTGGCCGTGCCCGCCGGACTGCCGGAGGCATGGCTCGCCTCCGCCGGGGTGCGCCTCCTTCAGGACTCGCCGGCCCTGACACCGCATGAGCTCGACGGTGTGGACAGCGTCGTCACCGGCTGCGCGCTGGCCATCGCCGAGACCGGCACCGTGGTGCTCGACGCCGGCCCGGGCCAGGGGCGTCGCGCCCTCACGCTCGTACCGGACCATCACCTGTGCGTGGTGCGGATCGACGACCAGGTCGTGGACTCGGTACCGCGGGCCCTGGAACGCCTGACCGCCACCCGGCCCCAGACCTGGATCTCGGGCCCGTCGGCGACCAGCGACATCGAACTGGACCGGGTCGAGGGCGTCCACGGGCCCCGCACCCTGGAAGTCGTCCTCGTCGCGGGAGATCCGCGGACCGGGTGAGCCACGCCGGACACGGGGCTTGTGGCGGGAACGCGTTCCGTCCGATCCTGGTGGTTCCTGTTCCTCGGCGTATCGCTCATTCGGAGCCGACGTATGCGCGCACGACGACCGGACCCTCGCGCTCACCTTGTCACCCACGCGTCGCCGGAGGTGTTCCAGGAGAACCGGGAACCCGCCCGGGCCCCGTTCATCCCCCACGCCGACGTCAGGGCCGCGCTCACCGGCGAGGCGGCCGACTCGCCGCACTACCGCTCCCTGAACGGCGAGTGGCGCTTCGCCTGGTCGAGGAACCCCGACGAGCGGCCCATGCACTTCCACACCGCCGACTTCGACGACAGCGGCTGGGACCACATCACCGTGCCCGGCAACTGGGAGACCCAGGGCTACGGAGATCCGGTCTACCTCAACGTCGAGTACCCCTGGACCGGCTACGAACAGCCCGCTCCCCCGCACGCGCCCACCGGATTCAACCCGGTCGGCTCCTATCGCCGCACCTTCACCGTTCCCCCGGCGTGGGCCGGCCGCCGGACCCTGATCTCCTTCCAGGGGGTCAAGTCCGCGTTCTTCGTGTGGGTGAACGGCGAGCGGGTGGGCTACAGCGAGGACAGCTACAGCCCGGCGGAGTTCGACATCACCTCCTGTCTGCGCACCGGCCAGGATGATCCGGACGAAGGGTGCGACAGCCTCGCCGTCGAGGTCTACCGCTGGTGCAAGGGGAGTTGGCTGGAGGACCAAGACCTGATCGACCTCTCCGGAATCTTCCGCGACGTGTACCTCTACTCCGTCCCCGAGGTGCGCGTGAACGACCTGTTCGTACGCGCCGAGCCGGACAGCGCGTCGCGCGACGCCGCGCTCATGGTGACGGTCGGCCTGCGGTCGGGGGCGCAGCCGTCCCCCGACGGTCATCAGGTGCGGGCGACACTCCACGACCCCCTCGGTGCCGCCGTCCTCTCCCTGACCGGCGCCGCCCGCTTCGATCCCTCCGGGGAGGCCGTGGTCGAGCTCTCGGCCCGTGTCACGGCACCCGCCCTGTGGTCGGCCGAGGATCCCCGCCTCTACACGCTCGTCGTCGAGCTGATCGCCCCCGACGGCGGACCGGTGGACGTCCGGCGTACCCGTGTCGGCTTCCGCTCGGTCTCGTGCGGTCCGGCCGGGCTCACCCTCAACGGCAGGCCCCTCGTCCTGCGAGGTGTCAACCGGCACGAGTGCGACCCCGACCACGGGCAGGCGGTGCCCGAGCGGCGGATGGTCCAGGACATCCTCCTCATGAAGCGGCACAACATCAACGCCGTCCGCACCTCGCACTACCCGAATCATCCGCGCTGGCTCGAACTGTGCGACGAGTACGGCCTGTACGTGGTCGACGAGGCCAACCTGGAGACGCACGCCGTCCGCGACCGTCTGCCGGCGAGCCGCCCCGAGTGGACGGCCGCCTGTCTGGACCGGATCCGCGGCCTCGTCGAACGGGACAAGAACCATCCCAGCGTGGTGATCTGGTCGCTGGGCAACGAGGCCGGCCGGGGATCCGCCTTCGAGATCATGGCCGACTGGGTGCACCGCCGCGACCCCTCGCGGCCCGTCCACTACGAGGGCATGAACGAGGTCGCCGACATCGAGTCGCATATGTACGCCACTCCGGAGGACGTCAAGGCCTACGGCACATCCGGCGGCCCCAAGCCGTACGTCCTGTGCGAGTACGCGCACTCCATGGGCAACAGCACCGGAAACCTCCAGGAGTACTGGGACGTCATCGACGCCCATCCCTCGCTGCACGGCGGCTTCATCTGGGACTTCGCCGACCAGGCGCTCCGCCGCCCGGTCCCGGGCGACCCCGGCCGCACGTTCCTCTCCTACGGAGGGGACTGGCAGCCCGGCGGGCGCGACGACGGCAACTTCTGCTGCAACGGGCTCGTCGACGCCGACCGCAACCCCCATCCGGCGCTGCACGAGGTCAAGAAGGTCTACCAAGCCGTACGCATCGCGGCCGCGGACCTCACGCACGGGGCCGTACAGCTCACCAACCGGCAGGCGTTCACCGGCCTCCAAGGCTACGAGCTGTGCTGGGAGGTCACCCGCGACGGCGAGCGGATCCGGCACGGCACCCTGCCCGCCCCGCGTACCGAGCCGGGAGAGACCACGACGGTGAACCTCCCGCTGGAGCCACCGGAGAAACCGGAACCGGGGGCGGAGTACTGGTTGAACATCTCCCTCGCCCTGCGCGCGGCGACGCGGTGGGCCGAGTCCGGACATGTCGTCGCCGCCGGGCAACTCGCGCTCCCCTGGCGCGCGGCCGCACCGACCCCGCCCGCCAGGGCCGTCCGGCCCGCGCTCGACGTCAGCCGGACGCCGCACGGCGTCACCGTCACCGGGCCCGGCCTCCACGTCGTCCTGGACCGGGCCACGGGAACCCTCACCACCTACCGCCACCACGGCCGAACGCTGCTGACAGCCGGCCCCGTGCCCAACTTCTGGCGGGCGCCCACCGACAACGACATCGGCCGCGCCACCCAGGTCACCCAGATGACGTGGCGCGACGCGGGGGCGCGGCGCACGGTCACGGGGCTGGAGATCAGCCAGGTCGATCCCTCCGAGGTCGTCCTCACCGTCACGGCCACGTTGCCCACGGCTCCCGCGGTCTCCCGCTGGACCACGGTCTTCACTGTGCGAGGCGACGCCGGGATTCACGTCCGGCACGTGCTCGCACCGGGAGCGGGACTGCCGGATCTGCCGGTGGTGGGCGCCCTGCTGACCGTGCCGCCCGATCTCGGGACGCTCACCTGGTACGGGCGAGGGCCGCACGAGAACTACCGGGACCGGTGCACCGGAGCCTTCGTCGGCCGCTACAGCGGCTCCGTGGACGCGCATGGCATGCCGTACGCCCGCCCGCAGCAGACGGGCAACGTCACGGACGTGCGTTACGCCTCGCTGACCGGGCCGGACGGCACCGGCCTGACCATCGCGGCGGAGCCTTCCGAGAACGCGGGATGGCTGGAGTTCAGCGCGCTGCGCTGGACCCCGTTCGACCTCGACGGCCTCAGGCATCCGCACGAACTGGTCTCGCGCGACGAGATCGTTCTGAGCGTCGATCACCGGCAGACGGGCGTGGGCGGCAACGACTCCTGGGGCGCACCGCCCTTGGAGCCCTATCTCCTGCGCGCCGATCGCGACTACGGCTACGCGTACTGGCTGCGGCCCGCCCGCTAGCCGCCGAGCACGCTGTTCTCCCCCGGTGAACCGCCCCCTGATGTCCATGTCCGCGAGACTAGGCGGGAAGCGGCCCGGCCGTTCCGGACCGTCCACAGGGCCGGTCATATGATCTCACTTGACGGAAGGAGCCCTGGTGGAACTGCCGCTGCACGGCGTCACGGTCATCGCTCTCGAACAGGCTGTCGCCGCCCCCTTCGCCACCCGCCAGCTCGCGGATCTCGGCGCACGCGTCATCAAGATCGAGCGGCCGGGACGCGGAGATTTCGCCCGCGACTACGACCGCCGGGTGAAGGGACTCTCCGCCTACTTCGTCTGGGTCAACCGGGGCAAGGAAAGCGTGACGCTCGACCTCAAGGACGCCACCGACCGTTCCCTGCTCGACCGGCTCCTCGCCCAGGCCGACGTGTTCGTACAGAACCTCGGCCCCGGCGCCGCGGACCGCCTGGGGCTCGGCGCCGACGTGCTGCGCGCCCGCCGGCCCCGCCTGATCACCTGCGACGTCTCCGGTTACGGCGCGGCGGGGCCGTACCGGGACAAGAAGGCCTACGACCTGCTGGTGCAGTGCGAGGCAGGGCTCCTCTCGATCACCGGAAGCCCCGATTCGCCCGCACGGCCCGGCATTTCCGTGGCCGACATCGCCGGTGGCATGTATGCGTACACCGGCATCCTCACCGCGCTGTACGAGCGCGAGCGCACCGGCGAGGGGTCGGCCCTGTCCGTCTCGCTGCTCGACGCGCTCGCCGAGTGGATGGGGCAGCCGTACTACGCCCAGGCCTACGGCGGCGAGCCCCTCACCCGCAGCGGCGCCCGGCATCCGACCATCTCCCCGTACGGGCACTACGGGTGCGGCGACGGCGCGACGGTGTTCCTGAGCGTGCAGAACGACCGGGAGTGGGTCGCGCTGTGCGAACAGGTGCTGCGGGAGCCCGCGTTGGTCCGCGATCCCCGTTTCGCGGACAATCCGCTGCGCCGCGCACACGACGCCGACCTGACCGCCGTCCTGGAGAAGCACTTCGCCCACCACACGGCGGACGGGCTGGTGGCGTTGCTGGACCGGGCCGGCATCGCCAACGCCCGGCTGCGGACGGTCACCGAGTTCGCCGGCCATCCGCAGCTGGCGGCCCGGGACAGGTGGCGCGACTTCGGCTCGCCGGCCGGTCCGCTGCGGGGCCTGCTGCCACCCGTCGAGGTGAACGGTCGCGAGGCGGCGATGGGAGCGGTACCGGCCCTGGGCGAGCACACGGCCGCGATCCGCGCGGAGTTCGACGGCCCTTCGGAGGCCGGCACCGATTAGCGGTCCAGCGGACGCTTGGCGGTCTCCGGGAGGACGGCGTAGACGCAGGCGGAGACGAGGCAGAGCCCCGCGACGTACCAGGGGAAGGCTCCGGGGTGGCCGGACTGCTTGAACCAGGTCCCCAGGTAGGGAGCCGTCCCTCCGAACAACGCGACAGTGAGGGAATAGGGGAAGCCGATTCCGGCGGCTCGTACCCGCGCCGGGAAGACCTCGGCGTTCACGGCCGCGGCGACCGAGGTGTAGCCGGTGAGCAGCACCATCCCCGCGCACTGCACGAGCAGCAGGGAGGCGAAGTCGCTGGTGATCGCGCGCAGCAGGGGCACGGCGAGGAGCGCGAAGCCCACGGCGAAACCGAGCAGCAACGGCCTGCGGCCGACGCGGTCCGAGAGCAGACCGCCGAGCGGCTGGAGCACGGCGAAGAAGGCCAGCGAGAGGGTACCGGCGATGAGCGCCTGCCCCTTGTCGAAGCCGGCGTTCACCTGGGCGTAGGTCGGCAGATAGGTGGTCCAGGTGTAGTACGCGAGGGTGCCGCCGGCCGTGATGCCGCAGATCAACAGGGATTCGCGCGGGTGCTGTCGCAGGGCGTCGAAGAGGGCGGGGCGCTCGGCCGCGCGTTGCCTCACCTCATGCGTCTCCCGCGCGCCCTGGCGGATCCAGAATCCTACGAGGCTGATGAGTGCGCCGATCAGGAACGGCACCCGCCATCCCCAGTCGCCCATCTGCCCGTCGGTCAGCAGGTGGGCGAGGAGGGCTGCTATGCCGGAGGCGAGAAGCTGGCCGATCGTGGTGGACACGTACTGGAAACTGGAGAACAACCCTCGCCGGCCGGGGCCCGCCGATTCCACGAGGAAGGTCGTCGAGGCGGCGAACTCCCCTCCGACCGAGAGGCCCTGGACGAGGCGGGCGAGGACGAGGACCACGGGAGCGAGGACCCCTGCCGAGGCGTAGGTGGGGGTCAGGGCGACCAGCAGACTGCCGCCTCCCATGAGCAGGATGGTGACGGTCAGAGCGGCGCGACGGCCTCGCCGGTCGGCGATCGCGCCCATCAGCAGACCGCCGACCGGCCGCATGAAGAAGCCCACCGCGAAGACTGCGAAGGTGGAGAGCAGCGGCACGAGGGAATTGCCCGAGCTCTTGGGAAAGACCTGATCGGCGAAGTAGACCGCGAGGAATGAGTAGGCGTACCAGTCGTACCACTCGGCGGCGTTGCCGATGGACGCCGCCGCGAGTTGGCGGAGGGCTGATCGTGACGAGGTGGGCGAGGGTTCGGCGGTCGTGCCGGTATCAGTGCCGTCGACGGGCAGGGACTCGGATTGCGTCATGATCCATTGGATCCCCGCACCACCCCTCTCGCACACCCGTCCGAGGGCAGTTCTCGCAAGGTAACCCTGCGAGTGGTACGCACGGGGTTCGTACGCAGCAGGGAGGTCTGGGTGCAGCGGGAGCCCGGCGGCAGGCTCTTCTCCAACAGCTCACCGCACACGAAGAAGGGCCGGACCATGACAGTTCAGGAAGAGAGCCGGGCGACGACGGCGCACACCGAGGCGCCGCACGGGTCGGACGTGGCGACGGCCTGGTCGGCGGGCTGGTCCGCTCCGGTGCAGCGCCCGAGCGCCGGATTCGAGGAGAACTGGTCCGAGACGGGCTTCACCCGTCAGTCGGTACGCCAGGTCGTGCGCGTCACGGGCGGGGGCAGCGCCGCCCGCATCCGGCTGTCGAATCGTTTCGGCACTCAGCCGCTGACCGTGACGGCCGCGACGCTCGCACTGGCCGGAAAGTCACCCGCGCTCAAGCCCGGTACGGTCGGCGATCTGACGTTCGACGGAAGCGCCTCGGTGACGATCCCGGCGGGTGGCGAGGCCGTCAGCGAGTCGGCTCCGCTGCTGGTGGAGCCATTCGACTTGGTAGCGGTCACTCTCTACTTCGACGGACCGACCGGTCCTTCGACGTTTCACGCCCAGGCTTACACGGACTCCTACCGGGCGGCGGGCGACCGGACGGCCGACGTCGAGGGCGATGCCTTCGACGCACGCACCCACTCCTGGTACTACCTCTCCGACATCGAGCTCACGGGAGGGCCCCAAGGCGAGGGAACGGTCGTGGTCTTCGGCGACTCCATCACCGATGGCTACGGTTCCACCGTGGGCGCCGACCACCGCTACCCGGACGTCCTCGCCGAACGGCTCGCCTCCGCGGGACAGCGACGGGCCGTTCTCAACGCCGGCATCGGCGGGAACCTCATGCTCCACGACTCGGTCTGGTACGGCGAGCGGGCTGTGGGCCGCTTCGAGCGGGATGTGCTCGCCAAGCCCGGTGTCCGCTCGGTCATCGTCCTGGCCGGCCTCAATGACATCGGCTTCAGCGAGGTCGACCTGGAGACGTACAAGCCCAATCCGGAGGTGACGGCGGAGCAGTTGATCGCCGGCTATCGGGAACTGATCGAGCGGGCGCACGATCGGGGCATCAAGATCATCGGTGCCACCATCCTTCCGTTCAAGGGCTCGGAGTACCACACTCCCCGCGCCGAGGCGAAGCGCGTCGCTCTCAACCAGTGGTTCCGTAACTCCGGTGAGTTCGACGCCGTCGCCGACTTCGCCGAGGCCCTCGCCTCGGCCGACGACCCCGAGGTTCTCTCCCCCGCCTACGACAGCGGCGATTTCAAGCATCCGAACGACGCCGGATACCGGGTCATGGCCGAAGCCGTCGACCTCGGCGCCCTGTGAGCAACCGGGCTCGCCTCACGGCTCATCCCACGCTTGTCGTGAGGCGGGCGTCGCGCCGCACGAGCGCGGCATAGTGCCCGTCCTCCGCGAGGAGTTCCTGGTGGGTGCCGCGCTCGGCTATGTGCCCCTTGTCGAGGACGACGATCTGATCGGCGTCGCGGACGGTGGAGAGCCGGTGCGCGATGGTGATGGTCGTCCGGCCGGCCGAGAGCGCGTCTATGGCTTCCTGCACGGCGTGTTCGGTGCGGGTGTCGAGCGCGCTGGTCGCCTCGTCCAGGATGAGGACCGGTGGGTCGCGCAGGATCGTGCGGGCGATGGCCAGGCGCTGCTTCTCCCCACCGGAGAAGCGGTAGCCGCGCTCGCCGACGAGGGTGTCGTAGCCGTCGGGCAGGGCGGCGATGTGGTCGTGGATCTGTGCCGCGCGCGCCGCCGCGACGATCTCCTCGTCGGTCGCTTCCGGCTTGGCGAAGCGGAGGTTGTCGACCACCGAGGCGTGGAAGAGGTAGGTCTCCTGCGAGACCACGCCGACCGCGCGGGCGAGGGTGTCGAAGTCGAGGTCCCGGACGTCGACCCCGTCGAGCAGGACCCGCCCGCCGGTGACGTCGTAGAGCCGCGGTACGAGATAGCTGAGGGTGCTCTTGCCGGAGCCGGTCGGCCCGACGATGGCCAGGCTGCCACCGGCCGGCACGGACAGGTCGATGCCGCTGAGCGTCGCGCTCACCGGGCCGGAAGGCCCCGGTGGGTCGTAGGAGAAGGTGACGTTCTCGAAGCGCACCTCTCCGCGCACCTTGTCCAGTCGCACCGGTCCGGCCGGCTCGGCGATGTCCACCGGCAGGTCGAGGTATTCGAAGATGCGCTGGAAGAGGGCGAGCGACGTCTGCATCTGCACCCCGGTGGAAAGCAGGCTCACCGTCGGGCGGAACAGACCCTGCTGAAGGGAGACGAAGGCGACGAGCGTACCGATCGAGATGTCCGGGCCGCCGGCTCGCAGGGCCATCCCGGCCGCCCAGTAGATGACGGCGGGCATGGCGGCCATGACGACGCCGATGGTGGACATCCGCCAGCGCCCGGCCATGCTGGAGCGCACCTCGAGCCCGACGAGCCGCTCGGACTCCCGGGTGAACGCCTGGGTCAGGGAGTCGGAGCGGCCCATGGTGCGGCCGAGCAGAATGCCGCTCACCGACAGCGATTCGGTGACCATCGCGGACATGGCGGCCATCTGTTTCTGCCGCTGGGAGGTGATTCTCTTGCGCTCGCGTCCGACCCGGCGGCTGATCCACACGAACACCGGCAGCAGGAGCAGCGAGACGACGGTCAGCCGCCAGTCCAGGGCCAGCATGGCGACGATCGAGGCGATCACGCTGGTGAGGTTGGAGACCAGCGAGGTGGCGGTGGAAGTCACGGTGGCCTGCATGCCGCCGATGTCGTTGGCGATACGGGACTGCACCTCGCCGGTGCGGGTCCGGGTGAAGAAGGCGAGCGGCATGCGCTGGAGCCGGTCGTAGACCGCGGTGCGCAGATCGTGCATCACGCGCTGGCCGACCGTGGTGGAGACGAGGGTCTGCAGGACACCGAAGACGCTGTTCACCACCGCGGCGGCGATCATGCCCAGCGCCAGCAGACTCAGCAGTCCCGTACGCCCGTGGGGGATGGCGACGTCGAGGACCTCACGCAGCATGAACGGTGAGGCCACCGAGACGAGCGAGGAGGCGGCGACGAGCAGCCCGACAAGGGCGAGCCTGCCGCGATAGGGGCGGAAGAGCCGGAGGATGCGGCGCACCTGCGCGGGTTGCTCAGGGTCAGGGGGTGGTGGTGTCCAGTCCGGTTCGTCGTGACGCATGGGCTCCTGGTTCTCTGATCGCGAAGGGTGGACAGAGGGGAGTGGCGAGGGAACGGTAACGAAAAGAGCATAGCTCACTGTTACCTATACTCACAATGCACTCCCTCCTGGTAATCTCTGATCATGACCGCCCCCGACACATCCGGACAGCTGGCCGAACAGCTGCTGCGTCTCACGCGCAGGCTCCACCGCGCCCAGAAGCTCTATCTGGACCCCGTGGGCATCACACCCGCCCAGTCCCGGCTGCTGCGGACCGTCGCGCAGTACGAGGAGCCGCCCCGGATGGCCGACCTCGCCCAGCACCTGGAAGTGGTTCCGCGGGCGGTCACCACGCTGGTCGACGCCCTGGAGACGAACGGCGCGGTGCGCCGGGTGCCCGACCCCACCAACCGCCGGGTCATCCGCATCGAGCTCACCGACCAGGGCCGCTCCACCCTGCGGGAGCTGCGGGAGGCGCGGCGGACCGCGGTCGAGGACATCCTCGCCCCGCTCTCCGCAGAGCAGCGCGTCGTGCTCGGCGGCCTGCTGGAGGAGCTGATACGAGGGCCGGAGCAGCGCTGCTGACCTCGCCGCGCCGGCACCACCGGACGGAACCGCGCGGTCGTGACGGTCGAAGGCGGAGGGCGGCTCGCGCGCACGGGCCCGCGAGCCGACCCGGTCCGGGGGCTCAGCAGCGCTGCCGGTCCTCCGTCAACTCCCCCTGAGCCGTGGCAAGGATCCGGTCGTAGCAGGTACCCAGCCCGTCGAGGCGGTAGCGCTCACGGGATACCCCGGTGGCGTGCCGCTGCTCGCGGGGCACGTTCTGGTTGTACGAGGCGTCGCCGGTGTACGTGTCGTCCAGTCGCGACCAGTCGATCCGCTTCCCCGCGCGCAGGGTCACACTGTCCGACCGGTCGCCCATCGTCATCACGGTGCGCAGGCGGTCGCCCGCACCGACCGTCGTCTCGCCGTTCATGGTGTACGTGCGGTGGACGTGAGTAGTGGCCACGGGCCCGCGGCCGTCCACGGTGATCGTCTCGTCGTCGTTCCAGCGGGCCTGGAGCGCGTCCGTGGTCTCACCCTCCGTCCAGCGGTGCGTGGAGGTGTTCGCCACACTCCGGGAGACGGTCGTGGTCACCCGGCCGTGCGAGGTGTCGACATATCCCGCGACCGTCAGGGAGTGCCCGCCCTTGGTGCGCAGCCGGTGCTCGGTGCCGGGCTCGTACGCCGTGGTACCGGCCGGGTCACCCACCTGGTGCGTGGAGAGGGCGCCGGTGACCTGCGATGCCTTGGCGTCCTGCCAGACCAGCACATTGGTGGGTGTGCTCCACCCGCTCTGCCCCTCGGGCACTCCGGCGACGGATATCGCGACGCGGTGCGGCTTGCCGTCGTTCAGCTGTCCGGCGAACGGGGTGAGGTCGTACTCCACGGGCCGGACGTCGAAGGCGCGCGGGCCGGGGATGACGTACCACAGGTTCGTCCTGCCGGACACCCCGGCAGCGCAGCCACCTCGCTGACCACGAGGCCGGAACGGACTGCACCCCTATCTCGCCATGCCCTCTCAAGGGAACCGGGAGAAACCTCGCGGGGTTCACCCCCTGGCCGCCCGGCCAGGGGGTGAACAGGAAAGCTCCCGAGCCGGCCGTCTGCTGTAGGTTCTCAATCGGAATTACCTCTTCCGGCGTGCTGACCTGGAAGTACTCGTCATCTCGTTCGCGGGCCACAGCGTGTCTGTCTCACGATCTTGTCCCTTGCGGATTGCCATCTCACCTGCAGGCATTCGGAATGCTTGAGGCGCGCACCTCCTGACCTGCGTCGGCCGCTCAGCGCGAGTGGTTCGCGAGGGTCTGCAGCAGGTGGCAGGATCAGATATGCCTTCATCTGGGCCGTCTTCATCGCCTCGGCCAGGTGGGAGCGAGGGCGGCCAGAAGGCCGACGGCCTCTCGTATGTAAGGGAAGACGGTGGCGACCCCGATGCCGAACCCGGCGGCGAGCTAGGCGTAGGTGTCGCCGCACGGCAGGTGGGTCAGGGTGAGCAGGGCCTGACGGCCGGCCGCCAGTCGCCGCCAGCGTGTGCCGATCTCCCGGCGTCGTGCGGCAATTTGCCCGGTCAGGTACCACAGGGAATGGCTCGACAGGTCGATCGCCGACGGGTACACAAGCACATGGAGTTCCTGGCAGTGCGGTGGATCTTGGTCGTGACATTGACTACCAGGAGCTACGTCGTTCCATCAGGCCGTCCAACCCGCGTGCAGACACGGCAGATTGGAAACAGCTCGATGATCTGGATCAATGGAGTGCGCAAGACCGTCCACGACGTGGCCACCATCCCGGAAGCCGCCTCGTGGGCGGAGGACGAGGTGGTGCGCGACTACCTCAGCGAGGACGAGCTCAAACAACACACCCAGGGGACCACCGACCACATCGGGACCCTCCCTATCGACGGCACCTGGGTGCGCTTCCGGTCCACCGCCATGAACCTCATCGCCGAGCAGCACAACCACATTTCGTTCAGGTACCTCGCCCAGCAGCTCGGCATCACCACCTTCATCGACGAGTCGCTGATCGCCGAGAACCTCGCCGACGGCTCCGAGCTGCGCACCGCCTACACCCGGGAGATCGCCGGATACCTCGAAGCCATCGGACTGACCGTGGACCCGAGCGAGGTGCACAAGTTCGGAGCCGAGTCCGTCTTCCCGAAGATCGGCACACCGCTGCCCGTACTCGGCGACCTGCTCAAGGCCCCGGCCTCGCTCTCGGCGCTGCGGACCGGCAACTACTTCGGTGTCGTCGCCCGCTACGCGCTAACCATGGCGTGGGGCTATGCCAAGGACATCGTCGCCAGCCGCCAGTCGGTGGACATCAAGGGCATCCCGAACTCGGTCGTGGAGTGGGAGGACGGGGTCAGGAAGGTGGCGTCGGGGCATCTGGACGAGCTGGAGGACTTCATCACCGGCATCCCTGTCGGCGCGCACCTCGGCGACCACCTCGCCGACGGCGACCCCCGCATCCCCGCCCTGCGCGAGTTCTGCTCGGCGGTGGTCGATGCGCTGTCGGTCCGCGCGGTCAACGACGTCAGGCTGGGCTTACAGGCGCGCGTGGCCCTCAAGCAGCCGACCCAACGTACCGCGAGCACTCTGACCAGGCTGTTCACCGACTGGCGGAACGCCCACCTGGCGGCCAACCTCTCCATCGCATTCCGCCAGGGCAACGTCCGCTATGCGACGATGGGCGCCCGCCACGTCGCCGACTTGACCCGCATGAAGATGGTCCCCGCCGGCGTGGCGGTCTACGACCTGCGGCCCGCCGGCGCCGAGGAACTCGGTTCCCTGGGCACGGCGACGACGCTTCAGTCGATGATCGACCACACCGCCGAGCTGCGGAGGAAGGCGTAGGAGACCGGGGTGGTCCCTCGCCGCCCCAGCGCCCGGCTCAGCGGCGGCGGAAGGCCCGCCACCCCGCGGACCAGCCCAGGACCCAGGTGGCCAGCACCCGGCTGGTCACCCCGGCCACGCCCCGGGCCTGGCTCACGGCGGCCCCTGGCACTCGAAGTCCTCGCGTGGCCGCACAGCAGGCACCGCCCCAGGTCATGCCCGCTGCAGCACCACCAGTGTGGCCTTCCCAGTGACAGCCGTGTCGCAGCCAAGGAGCACGTCGCATCAAGCGAAGTGGGAAGGCCCACAGTGGCTCTGTCCGTCGGGTGCGTTGGCGATCGCGCCCCGCGGCACCCCGCACCTGGAAATCCCAGCCGCGCGACAGGACAACCTCGCGGGCCCAGCCGAGCGCGAAGGCCACTTTCGGCCGGGACAGCAGGTGCTGCGGCTTTACCTCCACGAAGACCGCGAATCTGCCAACTGGAATGCGACGGGACAAGAAGTTCGTCTCGCGGTGCTGTCCCTTGGGCCGGACAGAGGCCATCGTCAATGAGAAAAGGGCACCCGAAATGCGAGCCTACATCTGCCGGGCTCATGAACGGTCGCGAGCCCGGCAGACCACCGATTGTCAGTGGAGGCACGTACGGTGAAGACATCAACCCAAGTGCTGGCTGCGCTCGCCACCCGCCCCGCTCCCCAATAGAACGGGGCGGCTGGGTTTCCGGCCCCCATAGCCCCGCCTACACCGTCCGCATCCAGCCGTGATCACCAGCTCCGCTGGGGATGCGCCCTCGAAGACGGCTTCGAACGACTACCGTGGCGGCCACCACGACGAGGGGGGCCCGGGTGCGCATCACGGTCATGTCGCAAAACTTCGGCCGAGGCGGCTGGAAGCACACCCACGGCACGATCGAGGACCGGTGGCCGCACCTCGCCGCGAACATCAACAGCATCCGCCCCGACATCCTCCTCGGCCAGGAAGCCGAGGGCTGGGCCGCTGACGGTCACGCGCGCCTCACCCGCGCCGAACGCGACCTCGACATGGACGGCACCCTCACCCTCAGCCCCACCGGTCTCGGCCCCGTCACCATGTACCGGCGCGAGACTCTGGGCCGCCGCACCTACCTCAACCACGACTTCTCCGCCCAGATCAAGCAGGGATACCGCGAACCCGAACCGATCCAAGGGCCGCCCGGGGACTACCCGACCGATCACCAGTGGCAGATCGCCGTCGATCGGATCGTCATCGAACGCTGGGACGCAGAGGCTGCCGCCCGCAACCAAGAAGTGGCCAACGACCTCTGGGGCAACGTCGAGTCCTACGTCGACGAGACCGGCCTTGAGCTACTGCCATGCCCGACGTGCGGCAACACCGAGAACCTGATCGTCCGAGGAGCCTGGGACGACCCGATCACCGTCCACTGCCCATGCGGTGACGCCATGATTACCCACCCCGAGCGCACCGAATTCCCCGGTAATGACTGGGGGCGGAACCTCCTCAAGCGCCTCATCCTCACCACCGCAGCCCCCTCCTACGACGCCCGCAGGCTCCTGCACCGCGTCGCCAAGTACCACGACCAGGAACGGAAGAACCAGGGACAGCCCTGGTACAAGGGGCCCTATCAGGAGGACGTTTCGATCGCCGAATCCGTCGACCTGGGCGGAGCCGACCTCGGTACCTCCCTCACGCGGGCCCTCCAGCCGAAGCTGCCCAAACGGCACGGCGGCCGGCCGCTTGACCTCCTCCTCGTCAGCGTCGCACTCGCTCTGGCCATCCCGCAGGTGAGGGACAGCGATGACGGACGCCAGCTTCAGAGTGCGGTCAAGGCCCTGCTGACCCACATCCGTACCGAGGGAACGGCCGCACGCACGCCATGAGTTCTGCCTCGCCGTGACGCTGCCGCGCGGAGCGATTAGTGCTCGATTCCTCTTTGGCGGGGTAGGTGCAGGGTGTGGGGTGCTGAGTTGGGCTTCTCGGAGGCGAGTTGCCGTGCCGAAGCCGTTGTTGGCCCGTCCGGCGCCGGATGCGGTCGAGGAGGGGAAGGTCCGCAGGCTGGCCGGTGCCCGGCATGCGCCGGCTGACTGGATCCTGCGGGCGAGGACCACCGTGCTGAGCTGGGACGGGCTACGGTTGCCGGTGGTCCTTCTGCGGGGCGATGCCCTGCACGGTGCAGATATTCCAGCTCCCCCAGTGGCGGTGGGCGTAGGGGCGCATCTCGCCGCTGGCGAGGCTGTGTTCCAGGGCGATGCGCAGCCGGCTCTCCCATGAGACCGGCTGCCCGTTGATGGTGACGGCTTCAAGGAGCGGGGCGAACAGTGGCTCATGGCTGTAGGGCGCGACGTCGGTGCAGGCCAGCAGCGTCAGCGGCGGCAGACTGAGGGGACGGACCGCCACCAGGCCCAGCAGGCCCAGGACCGCACCCGCGAGGAGGTGCGGCGGGTGAAGGAGCGGGTGGAGGCGCAGGTCCGCGAGCACATGCGGCGCGGCGACTGGCCGACGGGCAAGGACCCCGCCCGTGACCTCGACCGGCTGCTCGACCGCTTTCGCGACGACGTCCGCGACGCGGCCCGCGACCACGGCGTGACCCCGGACCAGCTCGCCTCGGCCCGCCGGCACCTGGCCGAGGCGGCCGCCCGCATCGATGCGGTGCTGAGGCCGGAGCCCCGGCCCGGGGAATGAACCGGCACCGGCCCGTACGCGTACGGGCCGGTGCTCGCCGACAGTAAAGGTCCTACTTGTCCCGCACACAGGGGAACGCGCCGCCCGGCCCCCATGACGTCCGCTCGTCCTGGCTGGCCCGGAACCCGCACTCCAGCGCCACCTCCGGGCCCGCCGCGGTGTCGTGCAGCATCAACAGCCGCTTGTTCACCGGGACTTTGCCGTTACGGTCGAAGGCCAGCACCCCGGTGGCGCCGCGCTTGCCGTCCGGGCCGCCGACGCCCTGCACCAGGGACTGCTGCACCGTTCCCAGCCCGAACGGCGCCGAACCCGCCTGCTGGCGAGCCGAGTTGACGGCGGAGCCCAGCAGCCGCAGCGCGTCCCAGGCAAGCGGGGCGTGGCCGTCGTTGCCCCATAGATCGTCCGCGCCGTAGGCCTCGCGATACTGATCACGGAAGCGGTCGCCCATGACATTGGGCGAATGGCTCTTGGGCAGCGCGTGCGCCGCGTAGTACAGCCGCACCCGGGGGTGAGAGTCGCTGGGGCGCTGCGCGTCGACGACCGCGTTGGTGATGTCGTTGCCGCCGAGCACCGTCAACCGTCCATCGCACTGCGTGCCGGCGTCGAACGCATTCAGGAACGCGCTGAATTCGGTCGGCCGTGCCGCCCAGTACAGCACCGTGCGCGGATTTTCCTGTATGCGCTCGCAGACCCTGTTCGCCACCTCGTCCAGCGTGCTCGCCGACTCGACCCGGTCGCCCGACGCGGCCGGGACGGGCTCCCGGCTGGGCTCCGCGGTGTACCGGATCGTCCGCGCGCCCTCGAACTCCGATGTGAACAGCTCGCTCAAGTTTGCGCTGTAGCTGTCCGTGGGGTCCGCGACCACGATCGCCGCGCGGGCCGGAGCGCATGTCCGGGCCGACGTCTCCACGATGTTGCCGCGCCGGGCGAAGTCGGCGGCGATCCGGGCCTCGCGCCGGTTGTCGGGCGCCACCTGCCGGTACATGCCGTGCTGCTGCATCTCCAGCGCGGTCGCCGTGGTGCCGATCATGGGCAGTCCGCCGTCCCCGAGGATGTCCCGGGCGGCCAGGGAGTCGGCGCGGCTCTGCCCGAGGCCGACCACACCCATGATCTGCTGCTCGCCCTTGAGCTCCGCCATCTCCCGCACGAGTTCCCCGGCCACTTTCGGGGCGTTCGAGAAGCGCGGGCCCGCGTCGAGGACCCGCACCCGGAGCCACACCTTGTGGTGCACGTCGTTGGCCGCCTCGCTGTTGAGCTGTTCCTGTGCGAGGGCGATCCCGCGCAGCGCGGGGATGGCACCGCTGTACAGGCTGTCCTTCCAGTTGTCGACGGTCACCGGGATGCCGAGGTAGACGACCGTCCGTATCACCGTGCCGGCCCGCTTGGCGGCTGTTTCGGCCTGCTTGTTCTGCTCGTCGACGGCCGCCCGCGCCCGCGCGTACAGCTCCTTGGGGCTCTGCCCGGGAATCCGGCCCGGATCGGCCGGCTCCGTCGTGGCCACCGTGGCGCCGAGGCACCGGTCGCTGCTCGGGTCGACGAGCCGCCGCACGCCCTGGTAGCCCAGCAGCGACAGCACCGTGACCCCGGCCACCGCCATCACGAACGCCTCCGCCCGCGGTGCCAGATCGGAGTGGACCCGGCGGGGTTGGATCTCCGGATGGCCGAGCAGCCAGCCCTGGGCCTCCTGGTCAGGCCGCCCGGCCAGCGGCTCCACCCCGATGACGACCGACCGGCCCCGCCCCCGGCCGGGGCTCCGCGTCCAGGAGTCGATCGTGGTCGTCGCCATGGCGAGGCTCTGCGGGGTGTCCGGTCCGGCGGGGCCGACCGCCAGCAGGACGACGGCGGTGCTGCCGGTCTGCTCGACGGCCTGCGGGAAACCGCGCACCACGCTTTCGGTGACCGAACCGGGTTCGCCCTCGCGTGGGAAGACGAGGACGAAGCGGCTGCGCCGGCGCCTGGTCCAGGGTGAGAGCCTGGGGCCTCGCGCCGCCGCCTCCAGGTCGTCGAGCAGCGCGCACAGCAGCGCGTCCTCCCGCTCCGTGACGACCGCGTCGTGGTGGCGGAAGAAGTCCCCGCGGCCCGACGGGACCCGCGCCCAGCTCCGGAACCAGCCGCCCTTGCGCATCATGCGGCGCCCCGCCCGGAGTCCGTACAACCGGCGAGGCAGCACGCCGAACAGAGGGTGGCGGAACCAGTGCCACATCCAGGCCACCACGTTCGCAGGCGGCTCGCCCGCACCGCTGATCGCGTGCAGCGCCTTGAGGATGCGGGAGTCCTTGCGGCGCTCGGCGTAGCACTGGTCGCGCAATTCCCGGGCCCGCACGGCCGCCTGATCCTCCGTGGAGGAGGCGGCCGCGAAGGCGCGCATGAGCCGGTAGCGCGGCAGCCGCAGCCGGCCGAAGCCGCCGGGCAGGTTGTCGCGCAGGCCGACCTCGATCTGCTCGAAGACGTCCGGTGTCCGCTGCCCGTCGCCGCGCGGCCGGGACTCCTGGATGCGGGCGTACGGGACGAGTGCGCGGCCGCGGACCCGCAGCCGCAGGCACTCGCCCTCCGCGATCCGCTCGGCCTCGTCGCCCCGGCCCTGCTGCACGAGGACGATCCTGGCGGAGGGCCCGCGGCGCCCTGGTGGCACGAGCACGAGTTCTTCGAGCGCGTTGACGAAATCCCCTGCCGAGGGGAGAGGTGGGATCGAAAAGGACATGGCTTCACCCCCGAACGGCCCGTCGCCGGGCCGCCACAGTCCTTGAGCACCGATGTACGCCGACGTAGGCAATGACGTTGGTACGACTACGTCGATTGGTGGGGCGTTCGCCCCGAGCCGTCCATCATCCTCAGGCCCCGGGCGCGGCGCCACCGCACCGGCTCACTCCGTTTCGCGCCCTGCCGTGACCACCACGAAGACCGGCGCACCGTCGCGCGGCGCGCCGTGCACGCGCACCGTGGCGCGCTCCCCCGGCGGTATGTCACGGGTCCTGGTCCGGGCCTGTCCGGTCACGTCGATGTGCCAGCCGCGCGGGGCGGGCGGCAGGGACAGTTCGGTGGTGCCCGCCGGGTGCGGCGTATAGGTCAGGCGGTAGGCGGTGGCGGCCGGGTCGTAGGCGTCGGCCGTGACGGTGCCGGCGACGGCGGGGGCGTACGGGCGGGCCGTGCGCTCCTTGTTCGTTCGGAAGCGGCCTTCGGCGTCCAGGGCGCAGTAGCCGCCGCCGTAGCACCAGGTGTAGCCGGCCCAGCCGGAGGTGTAGCGGGCGAGTGAGGCGAGGGTGTCGTCGTAGAAACGGCCCATGTTCGGCAGGGTGTTGTTGAGGGGTCCCCATTCGCCGCCTCCATGGGAAAACCCCTCAGCCGGCCAGCGCACCGAAAGTCAGCACCGCAGGCCCCGGCCGACCAACAGGCTCGAAGAACAGACACCGTGCGCGCGAGCACCCCGTCGGCAAACAAGACAAACCAACCATCGCAGAGGGCGTCACGAACAGCCGAGCTACATAAACGCCAAGCTTAGACTCCCTGACCGGCCCCAGCCGCCGGACGGGGTGCAAGCCGATCGGTGTCGCCGGTGCCCGACAGCGCAACCAGCGCATCGCCCAGCACGCCCGCTACGGCTAGACCCTGTTCTACGAGTACTACCTGCCCACCGGCGACGACGCCCTCGGCCCCGACAACGTGCGGGCGGGAGCAGTACGTTGTGGCAGCCATGAAGACGCCGAACAGCGCCGCTCTACCGATACATCAAGGTCGGGATGCCACGGGGCCTCCGTTCGGCGCCCAGGCGACCGTCATCACCACGAGCGTGAGAACCGTCCGCACGGTCTACCCAGAGGCTTGGCGTGCCCCCCGAAAAGGCGTGCCGGCTCTCATCACTCGAACAACCGGATGTTGCCCATCTGGCTCCATGCGACCGTCAGCAACGAATCAGGGCGTCACGGTCACGTCGCCAGGCACCTCAGCGGTGTTCTCAGTGGCCTCTCCCGCGGCAGTCGGCTGTCCCTGTGAATAGAACACGGACCGCTTCTGCTTGGTGCGCTCGGCTTTCCCCCGCGAGACGAGAAGCTCCAAAGCGGCGCGTACAAGTGTCGGCTTCACCTCCCGTTCCGGATGCGTTGCGGCAACACTGGAGGTGATCGCGGAAACCGAGCGCGGCTCGCTCTGCTTCTCCAGGCACTCGGTCACCACAGCGTGCAGCGGCGCTTGCACGGTGCCTGCTTCCTTGGGGGCTGGCGTCGCCCGCCTCGGCGCCTTGGTCTTTCCGACTCGCTCAGTCTTCGCGGTCCTGCCTCCCTTGGCGACGTCGTGCCGGGCCCGGGGCACCGCCACCGCTGTCCGATCCTTCGAGATGACCACCTCTTGTTCGGAGGCGCTGACTGCCGCCGATGTGGACACCCTGGCCGCCAGCGTCTCCTGCATGCCCTGTAGCAGCGCGTGATCCGCGCGCAGCGTCACGAGGAGTGCCTGAAGCGCTTCTGCCTCGGTGGAGATGCGCTTCTGCTCGCGCTCGTTGAGTTCCAGGTCGGCCGCCAGTTTCTGACCGTACTGATCCGCGAGGCTGGTGGTGTCCGGCTGGTGCGTCTGTTCGGGCATGGCATCTCACTTTCCACGTCGCACTGTTGGAGGCGGATGCTACCCACCACAGACGCCTCTGTTACCGCGTCAGGAGGATGCGAATCAGCTCTCGGCTGCCGGATCGGGACTGCGAGGCCAGAGGATCCCGGAGCGATCGCGCCGACGATCGGCATGTGCCTCGACCGGGCGGGCCGCACTCAGTGCTAGCGCTGTCACCCCTGAGGGCGAACGACCGCCTCAACCACGCCGGCTACCTCTGGGCCTTCGCGGCCCCCAACGGATCACCCGGAGCCAAGGCCCACTACCGACGTCGACGCGACGTCCACGGAGACTGGCACGCGGCCGCCCTGCGCAATCTCTTCAACCGGATGCTCGGTCAGCTCTACCGCTGCCTGCGGGAGCACGAGATGTTCGAAGAGCAGACGGCGTTCCCCGCCACGATGGCCGCCGCGGCTTGACTCTTAGATTCGTGAGGTGTCTGGTAGATCGCCTCCGGGGAGATGCGCATGGACTCATCATCGGGGAAGTCCACCTTGAGCCGCTGCATATCTGCTCCGGGCTCCACGCCGTCGCCCAGAGGCGGTCCTGCCGCCGCGGCTTGTTCCGGCCCTTCCACGGCGGCACTTGTGGTCCCTCGACGATCTGACCGTCCATCGCGTGGACGACGGTCCCGGCCAGCCGGTCCTGTACGTAGTCGTGCAGGCGCTCATTGGCCACCAGCTTCGCCGTCTTCGGCCTCTGCGCGCGCCGCTCGGCGTGCCACTGCGCCAGCGAGGCCCGGTACTCCAGGTGATAGGTCCGGGTGGACGCGTTGCGCCGCAGCTCCCGCGAGATCGTCGAGGGCGAACGCCCCAGACTCCGCGCGATCGCACGGACACCGATGTCCCGGGCACGCAGCAGTGCGATCTCCTCCCGCTCGGCGAACGACAAGTAGCGGCCCGACACGGTCGGGGCAAGGCACGGATTCACCCCGCCAGCATGACAAAACCATCGCGACCCCACGGCCGGGGAGACCCCGCTCGCGGCCGCCGCGTCCACCGAGCTCAGCCCCCGCGCGATCGCCTGCCAGAACCGGACCCGGTCCTTACGCCACGCGACGCTCGGTCGACCCGGCGAGGGCATCTGCCCGCGATACTCCCGTGCGGCCCGCTGCCGACTCCCCACACCCACCGCAAGCCTCCAGCTCACAGGAGTGTTGCGACGACCAGTTGAATCCGCCGCACGCGCCCAGTGCACCCGAAGCAACACCCGTGTCCATCGGGTTCCCGCCGAAGGAACCCTTCGACCTGCAGAACCGCACACGCGCCGAGGGCCAAAGCCCGGCCTGGCGCGAACGCTACGCAGCACGCGCCGGTGTCGAGGGCACCATCTGCGAGTTCGCCCGGGGCTACGGGATGCGCCGAACTCGCTATCGGCACCGCGCCAAAGCTCATGTCCAGCATGTCCTGACCGCCATCGCCATCGCCATCAACATCGAACGCCGCAGCAGCCAGACACCTCCGCGAGAACCGCGACCTCCACGCCCTCCGACAACCCTCCAGAGCTACCTGGATCAGCGCGGAATCCCCCGTCGGCAGCCCTGGCGAACGACCAACGGATGACACCGAGCTCACAAGATCCCCGACAGAGCCTACCGGTAGGAGGTTGTTACTCGGCGATGCGGGTGCGGTATGCCCAGCGGTAGACAGCGAGGCAGTGGCCGTCGTGTTCGGTGGTTTCGCCGGTGGCAACGAAGTGTTCGCGGCCTCCGTACCAGGTAAGGGTCACTTTGTCGCCGGGTGGGTCGAGGCGGCGAAGCCGCTCGGCCGCAGGGATTTCGTCCGGGCCTTCGACCAGGAGGGCGTTGGGGAGTTGACACATTTTTTCATCCCTTCTGCTGTGGCTGGGTGCTTGCTGGTCACAGCGATGGCGGCGGTGCTTTCTAGCGGCCCCGAGCTGGGCGGGCAGGTCAGCAGGCGGCCGGTGAGGCGTGTCATGCCCGCCGGTGGTGTGCCGAGTGCAGGCGGCCTGCGCTGGCTTGGGTTGGTTGGGGGAGGGAAGACGGCCACCATGTGTGCAGCTCCAGTGAGGCGGCGGATGAGGGCGGCAGAGCCAAAGACGGCGCAGCGTTCGCCCAAACGCTTCGAGCGCCCGGCCGAGTTGGGCGAGCACTGCTTCGGTGGAGAGGGCGGTGGTGAGCAGCAGCCAGGGGCCGCCCCCGGGGAGGGCGGGGTTGGGCCGGGTGAGTTGGGGGTGGCCGCGGCCGTCTGATGCCTCGGCGCTGCCAGATGGGTCGTACTGGCGCGGCGTGCTGGATGACGAGGCCCTGTAGGAGTGCGTGGCGCCCGTCGTCGGGAGCGCCGCCCAAGGGGGCCAGCGCGCGTCACCACCGACCAAGGAGCAGAGCGCAGTTCGTGATAGTCCCGCGGCTTCATTGATGCGGCTGCGCGATGTCGACGACGTCGTCGAGCGCAGCGCGTATGCACTGGCAGAGCCCCTGGGGGTGGGATATGGCGGCGGGATCCATATGGACTGTGAAGTGGCAGGTGCCCTGATAGGTGACCATCGCTGTGATCATTCCTGTACCCATCAGCGGGGGGATACCGAAGACAGTGGTGACCCGGCTGTCGGCGATGGAGAAGGGGGCTTGCCCTGCTGGCACGTTGGTGACCATGACGTCGTGTCGGCGGGCAGCGTATTTGAGACCTCTGGCGATTAACCCGCTGGGCACATGAGGTGACAGCGCGGCAGCGAGCCCAGCCACATCGACCGGTCGGGTGCCGCCAGCGCTGACGATGGCTTTCCGTGTTTCTTGTAGAGCTGTCTTCACATCGGCGTGGGGAGTCGGGAGGCGAACGCTCGCAAAGTTGATGGCATTACCGGTGTGGCGTGTCGGGATGCGGAAGCGGCCAACGAGAGACATGACTGTCAGCTGGCGGGGAGTTTCCTCTTCGTACTCCTCGCGGTAGCGAGCCAGTCCGCGGGCGACCCCGCACAAGAACACGTCATTGACGCTCACCTGTCCGGCCGCCTTCGCAGCCTGTTTGATCTTGATTAGTGGGACGGTGAAGAACTCGAATTCTCGAGCGGCGCTGATATTGGGGAGCTGGCGGTGACGTCCTGCGGCACTCAGATCGGCCACGAGCCGATACCACATAGGAGCTCGCCGCAAGCCATGAGCCCTGGCGGATAGATCACGCTTTGCCGGGGCCATGCACTCGCCATCGACGGGGGGCCGACGGCGACGGAGCAGATCTACCACACGTAGCCCGTCAGCCAGCGCATGGGAGATCTTTAGGAAATACACGGTTCGACCGCCTGCGTCCTCGATGAGGTAGCCGTGCCAGGGCGGGGTCTCGAGAGCAAAGGGTGCGTATAGGAGGTGGTGCACAAGGCGTAAGAGCTGGGACGAGTCCGCATCGGGCGGAAGGGAGATGCGGCTCATCTGGCGCTCGACCGCGAAGTGGGGGTCATGCTCCCACACAGGGTTGCGATCGCTCCCCCCGACGCGGCAGGCCAAGCGCGGGCAGTCCGTCACGAGACGGTGGTGCCATTCGCGCAATTGCTCGGCCTCCACGCCGCCTTCGAGATAGGCGACGACTCCGATTACGGCGTGATGAAAGGCGTGACGTTGCAGCTTCCACAGGACCTGATCCAACCGATCCATTGCGATTTTCTGGCCAAGGTCAGAAACTTCACCCATGTCTTAACCTCCAGATGTTCGATCGCTCCTGGATTGTGGAAGCGGCTCGGCCGGCTTTCACTGCGGGGCCCGGGGCCCGGGGCCAAGGTCGTGGCAGGGGCAGCGTGCCGGACAACTGGGCCTGGAGCACAGTGAGCCAGCGTGCGCCATTTGAAGAAACGCGGGGCACCGTGCTCCCGAAAATCGCTTCAACTCCCGGCCGCTGTAAAGGCCAGGACAGCGTTTTGCCCGCCGAAGCCGAACGAGTTGCTGATCGCTACGTCGATCTTGGCTTTGCGGGGCGCCCTGGTCACCACGTCCAGTTCGATGGCCGGATCGAGCGTCTCCAGGTTGGCGGTGGCGGGGATCTGTTGGTGTTGGATGGACAACGCGGTTGCTGCCGCTTCGATGGCACCGGCAGCGCCCAAAGCATGTCCGATCACCCCTTTGACGGAGGTGACAGCTGGCTTGACACCCAGAACGCGTCGGATCACTCGTGCTTCGGCGAGATCGTTCAGCGGAGTCGACGTCCCGTGCGCGTTCACATGTGTCACATCATCAGCTGACAGGCCAGCGTCTCGCAAAGCTGCCCGTATTGCCAGTTCCGCCCCGAAACCTTCAGGGTCGGGCGCAGTGGCGTGGTAGGCATCGGCGGAGGCACCGTAGCCGCTGACACGGGCATAGACAGATGTGTGGCGGGCTTGCGCGTCCGCCACGTTCTCCAGGATCAAAATGGCGGCGCCTTCAGCGGGCACGAAGCCGTCCCGGTCGGTGTCGAAGGGGCGGGAAGCGGCGCCCGGGTCGGCCCGCCGTCGCGAGAGAGCTCCCATTTGGCTGAACCCGGAGACGATCGATGGGATCAGGCACGCTTCTGTACCTCCGGTGATGACCACGTCACAGACGCGGTTGCGCAGCAGTTCGCGGGCTTGACCGATAGCTGATGTACCAGCCGCGCATGCGGTCGCCACGACGAAGTTAGGGCCGCGGGCGCCCGTTTCCATAGCGATGTACCCCGCACTCATGTTGACCGCGAGCATCGGGATGAGCATCGGGGAAACTCGTTCGAAGCCGTCCTCAAGGAGGATATGGTGTTGCTTCTCCCAAGTCGCTGCGCCGCCGATACCGCAGCCAAGGACTACACCGACCCGCGCCGCATCCCATGTTGTGGTGTCCAACCCGCAGTCGATGAGTGCCTCGGCCGCGGCGACTAGAGCGAATTGACTGCTGCGGTCCAGACGCCAGGCTTTCCGTCGCCCGATCAGCTGGGCCGGGTTGAAGCGGGGGACCACGCAGCCGAAGTCAGCCCGGGTGCCGGCTAGCTCGGGGACCGTGTCGGCTGCTGTGCTCTCGCCCAGCCGGATTCGCTCCCATGCCTGCGTGACACCAATTCCCGCCGCGCTCACCATTCCGATGCCGGTAATCGCGGCGTGGAAGGGCGTCTGGTTGTCGAACGTCATGCCTGTGTCCCGGAGCCTTGGGCAATCTTTGCTGTGATGACTGCGGCGGCGTCCGCTACTGTCCCATCCAGGTCCAGATCATCTTCGCCGATCTGAGTTGCGAATTCCTGCTCTGCTGCCAGGCTGAGTTCGACCAGGGCAAGGGAGTCCACCTCCAATGAGCGGAATGTTGCGTCAGGGGTGACCTCGTCTGCTTCCAGCCCACAGTGCTTCACTAGCAGGCTGGCCAGACGCTGGTAGGTGTCGCTCATAGGATATGTCTCCCTGAATCTCGTTGTAGGGGTGGTCATCCCGGCTCGATGTCGGGCCAGCGCATGGTGCAGGCGCCCCACGTCAATCCGCCGCCGAACGCGGTCATCAGCACCCGGTGACCGGGAAGCAGCAATCCGCTCCTGGTCGCGTTGTCCAGTGCCAGCGGGATGGAGGCAGCGGCAGTGTTGCCGACTCTGTCAAGGTGCACCGCGCACCGGCACCGAGGAACTCCCAACCGATCTGTGACCGCATGCATAATCCGCAGATTGGCCTGATGTGCAACGAGGAGATCGACATCGTCAACCGTCCAGCCAATATCGTGCAACGCCGCTATGCACGAGCTGGTCATGTGCTCTACGGCTTGGCGGAAGACCGCCCTTCCTTCCATGCGGAAGAACGGGTCAGCCTGCCGGGCGGTGGGCGTGCGAAATGGGTCTCGAGAGCCTCCCGACGGGATGTAGATCAATTTGGCGGCTGCTCCGTCGCTCGCCAGGCGCACGGGGCCGAGTGCACCTATCTCGTCGGCGGTGCCGGAGGCGAGGACGACCGCTCCCGCGCCGTCACCGAAGATGGCTCGCGTTGAGCGGTCCTGTGGGTCGAGAACGGTGGAAAAAGTGTCCGCGCCGATCACCAGGACGCAGTCGGCCACCTCAGAGGAGATCAGGCCGGCTGCTGTGGCCAGTGCGTACAGAAAACCAGTACACACCGCCGCGACGTCGAACGCCGGTACGTTGCCCAGCCCAAGCCTGGCGCTGACCAGCGGCGCCGTCGCCGGGCACAGGTAGTCCGGTGTCGTCGTGGCCAGCACGACGGCGTCCACCCCCTTTATGGCCGCCGACTTCAGCGCTCTGGCGCCAGCCTGCACGGCGAGGTCCGAGGTGGCCACCCCCGGCGTGATGACGTGACGTGCGCCGATACCGGTCCGGCTGCGGATCCAGTCGTCGGACGTGTCGAGCTGTTGTGCCAGGTCGTGGTTGGTCACCAACCGCGGTGGTAGCCAGGAGCCGAGTCCACGGACAACGGCCGTACGTTTCACCGTGCCCTCCGACGCCTGCTCTGACGCTTGTAGTTAACACCGGGCGCCCCCTGAGGAGATGCCATCAGTGAGTCCTTTCGACCCTGGATTGGGACCAAGGTGCTTTCGAGTTGTGGTGTGACCCAGGGCAGATGGGCTTATCAGCCGGCATTTGACGCCTGCAAACTGCTGATGAAAGGGGCACTGCTGTCACACTGCTCAACGAGGGAGTTATCTCGAGACGGTGCGGCAGTGTCGTGTCCGCTCTGCTTCGGCGTGCGCAAGGAACGAGCGCAGAGCTTTGAGCAGCCGGCCCGCTGCTTCAATCGGCACAAGGTGCCCGCACCTGGGGAAGACCGCCAGGTGCCCGTGGCGCAGGTGGCGGAGCGCGGCCTTGGCTTGCCAGGAGGGCAGCAGCTGGTCCTCTGCTCCCCATACCACCAGGGTGGGCATCGGCAGTTTGTGCAACTGATCAAGCAGAGGGTGCCTTTGTCCCAAGGGGCCGGTGACGATGCGGCCTGCGCGCAGCGCTGTGTTCAAGGCCCGGTGTGAGGAGGCTGCTTTTGTCTGGGCCCGCCACCACGAGGCAGGGAGCCGCCTTGGATTCCAGCTGCCTTCTGCTGCTGCCCAGGCGGTAAGGAGCTGCGGGCCGAAAGGCAGTCTGGATGCGAACAAGGACAGCTCTCCCAAGGGAGTAGCCGCTTGAAGTATCTGGACCGGGTTGATGGCTCGGCCCATTCCCACAGAGCTGACCAGCACCAGCTCGGGGACACGGTCGGGGTGTTGGAGGGCCATGTGCACAGCGATGGCTCCCCCTAGAGAGTGACCTACGACGGTGGGGCGGCGTAAACCCACTGCTTTCGCGAATTTCCACAGGAAATTTGCGGTCACTGCAGGCTCGAGGCACCCAATCGGCTGAGTCAAGCCGTAGCCGGGTAGCTCTACTGCGATGACACGGCGGGTACCAGCGAGTCCTCGCATGACCCCCAGCCAGCCGTCGGCTGCGCCGCCATCGCCGTGTACCAGCAGGGTCGCTGGCCCCTGACCGGCCTCAAGATAGTGTGTTCGTACCCCCTGCACGTGCAGCCAGTGTTTCCTTACAGCAGGTTGGCGAGAATGTTGCGTTCCACTCATACCTCTCCTCCATTCCCTCTAGGGAAAGTTGATAAATTGGGGCGGCGCTAATAGCAATGCATAATTGCGGGCCGCCAAAGCAATGGCTGCCATCGCCTCGTTCGCCGCGGAGAGCACCGATACACGCTTGCCGGGATGAGGATAGGTTCAGCACTGCTGACGAAGTCTATTAGCATTTGGCGGCGCGGCCGGAATAATCGACAGACACGGAAGTCGCCAGTTGCGGCGGCCAGAAGAGTACTTTTTGAAATACTGCCGATAAGCGCCGAATTGCACGGTGTGTCTTTTCGGTCACGGAGAGCTCCTTCGAGGTACCAGCACTCAGCACACCAGCATGAACGTGGCCGGGAAGAACACTCGGGCGAAAAAGTGTCATTATAGTCATGAGGCGGCGGCGGGATGGGACCGGGACACTCTCGCCGGGAAGAAATCCAACCGGGTCGCGTGCGGGCCGACGTGGAACGATACGCGCGGCCATCTCCTCCTAAGATCGCTTGAATGCTTCCATGCGCACATAGGAGCGATATTCGCTTCGATGTGCGATTCACGTTAGAATCACTTGTTGAGGTTGTTGTTGCACAATGTGGCAGCCGATGCATCCGCCTCCTCCTGTTTGGCTAACGACGGCCCAGGGCGTTTTGACCTTGAACGGGCTATCCGCTCGTCTAGATTGGATTTTGAGGTCGCCCACTTGACATGTCAATACGGGTGGCTCCATTGTGTGATGTGAACTCGATACGGCAGCAACAAGATCTATTAGGTCGCTAAGCTCGATGATCTCGGCAACAGCAACGCAGAAGGAAAGAGTTGTGACCGGCCACGTTTCACGAGTGGGCCGTGAACCCAACCGGGCAACCAGCGGCCGTAGCCGCCTGCCCCAATCGCTGGTTTCTGAGTCACGCGTTCATGTATTTAGCGTGACTCAGAAACCAATACCCTCCACGACATCTGACAGGAGGAAGTTCCTGTGCAACGATCCACTGGAATGAGTCGGGTAATCGACGAGTTCTTCGACGTCACCCAGGGCGTAGTTGAACAAGTCATGAACCGCGTCTACGACGCGCCCCGAGAGTGGAGGCGCGAAATGGATGAAATCTCCTGCGGTGACCGTTGGGACGACTGTGGCTGCCGCAAAGACCGCTGCCGGCATGATCACCCTGACCGGTGCCGGTGCGATGACTGCCGGTTCCGCCATCGGGAGCGGCGCCACCACGAGGACCGCCGGTGCGGCTGCGAAGAGTGCCACCGTGAGCCGTGCCACCACGAGGATCGCCGGTGCGGCTGCGAAGAGCGCCACCGCTGCCACTGCGGAGACGGGCACAGTGACGACGACGGGCCACACAAGCCTCGGAGCAAGAAAGAAACCTAGAGTCGTGAGCTGAGCGGCTGGCCAGGGGCCGGTGCGCAGTGGCCGCTAGCTCTCACCAGACGTAGCGGGGCACAATTGGATGTTGGATGTCAGGTGGGCCGCATTCCAAAATCACTTGGCGTTGCCTCAGCGCATCGGTGGCGCAGGGGGAGGCACGGTCCAGGCTCAGTGTCGCCCGTGTCCTCCCTGGCCAGCCAGCAGCCTGGCTCCGGGTAACGGCGGCCCTGTACTCGTTGGCCGCCTCTTTGGCCCCGCAACCGGCCGCCGATCAGTAGTCATGCACCTATCTGGCCGAAGAGGAGACATACCGGTGCGTTGCTCAGCACGCCAGCCGCTCGAGGGTGACAACCCGCTACCACTCTCCTCGCGACAAGGCATGCCTCACCCCTACCGGCAGCTGGGCGGACGTGCGGCCCCCCACGCCGGTCTGCCCGCATCACGGCTGCTCCGGTGAGCGCCGCCCGCGCACGCCTCCTGGCCCGGGTGGCCGGAGGACTCATGGCGCGGGAAGCAATCGGCCGCCACCGGCCCCGGACCGCCCCCGACCCAGGGGCGCCGATTCTCACGTCTGAGCAACGGCGCGCTGTGGCACTGAGGGAAGCCTTCGAGCGCTTAGGCCCCCTCTATACCAAGGTGGGCCAGATGCTCTCCACCCGCCCGGACCTCGTTTCCGCGACGGTCATCAGCGAACTGGAAAAGCTTCACGACCAGGCCCTCGTCCTTCCATTCAGCGATATGGAGACCGTGCTCGAGGAAGAATTCGGGCGTTCCTGGCGCAACCGTTTCTCCTTCATCGACACACAGAACCCACTCGGGACAGCATCGCTGGCGCAGACGTACCGAGCCGGCCTCACTACGGGTGAAACGGTGGTCGTGAAAATACAACGCCCTGGCATCCAGGCGGTCATGGACGACGACATGCGCATGATGCGCAGATCCGCACGCATAATCGCCAAAGGCGCTCCACGTTTCGACGCCACCATTGGAATCGAAACCATGCTCTCCGTGATCTTCGACGCCATGCGCCCTGAACTGGACTTTCAAGTCGAGGCCCATAACATGGATGCCGCCCGACCTATGGCCAGCACTTTCGATCGCCTGTCCGTTCCCTACGCCGTGGACGCTACCCGACGAGTACTGATCCAGACACCTGCCCCGGGCAAGAGCATTCGTGACGTGGACCTGGATGACTTCAAGGACACTGACCGCATCGCCATCGGCCAGGACCTGCTGGCATTCATGTACCGTGGTTATTTTGTCGAGAACTTCTTTCATGCCGACCCTCATCCAGGCAATATCTTCATCGACCCTGACGAGGGTGCCACGATTATCGATTGGGGGATGGTCGGACGCGTTGATCGCGGTATGAGCATGTCCCTCGCGCTCATCCTCATCTGCATCGCCGAAAACGACGGCCTTGGAGCTGCGAAAGCCTGGATAGAGATGGGAAACCCCACCGCATGGGCCAATCTCACCGGATTCGTCACAGACATTTCGATACTCGTGCCGAAGATCGCTAAGGCCACCCTAGGGGAACTGAACTTCGGCACCATCTTGACCGAGGCCTTGAAGTCGAGTACGAAACGCGGAATACAGACCAGCCCCATGGTTTCCATTCTCGGGAAGTCATTCGCCAACATTGACGGTTCCATCCGCTATCTGGCGCCCGAGATAGCTGTGACGGAAGTATTCACGCGAGAACTCAGCGGCATTCTTCGCCACTTTGCCCTAGGTGCTCTGTCAGAAGGGCAGGCCGCTCGCGCTGCTCTGGACCTCATCATCAGTGCCGGCACGGCCCCCACGGACAGCCGGCAAATCCTTAGAGATCTGGCCAACCAGAAACTGGGCATCCATATCACCGCGCTGCACCAACGATCCAGGATTCCCGGCGCGCGTTCCGACGAGTCACCTCGTCTGCTCCTGCTCGCCGTAGCCGCCCTCGTCTACCACGCACTCAGAGAGCGGAGGCGCTGATGCCAGGTAACCGACCAGCCAAGAGGTGCCTCGATCCGGGTCTCAAAGGGCAGGCAGCCGCCCGCCCAAGGATATGAGCGGACCCTCCAGGAGGACATCATGAGCAGTTTGACGGATTCAGCCGATCTTCCTTCCGGCCAGGCCATAACGGTCGTCGGAATGAGCGGGGGGTCGAACACCGAAGCCTTCTGGCGCCTAGGGGTCCGAAGGTCAAGATGGGATAACTGACACACCTCGTGATCGTTCCTGGTTACGGGAGATGGGCCCTCCGAGCCGCCGAAGCCCGGCCCGCTTGCCCACCATCCGCGGTGGCTTCCTCGAAGGGATCGATCTCTTCGATCCGGGCTTCTTTGATCTATACGCCGAGCGAGGCGCGCAGGATCGATCCGCAGCAGCGGTTGCTGCACCAGTAGTAGCCGGGGCGGGAGATCTCAAGGGCCCGGCATATCCGCTGAACGCCGAACGTTTCGGCGTGGTCGGAGACGAAGTCCCCGCGGCGGGCCCTTACTTCACCCCCTCGCAAAACAGGCAGCTGCTCGGCGCAGTATCTCCCGCTCGAGGTGCCATTCCTTCTCTGCCTTCAACCGCCGGGCACTTTCTTCCCGCAGCCCGGGCCAGCTTCGCCTGGACTCGCTCCGGCTCGCGGCCGGGCGCCGTGCCGGCCTCGGCGTCACGCACCCACATGCGCAGCGTCTCGGGATTGACATACAGATCGGCGGCCACGTCCCTGAACGTTCGCCGGCCGGTCGCAGTCCGCCACAACACCACCGCCGTCGGGCCGGAACTCCGCGTTGTACTTCGAGGGCCTTGCCATGCAGGTCTACACTTTCCTGGTTCATCAAGATCCATTGCTAGGTGTATCCACATCGCAGGATCACTTCGCTGCTGTTCACCCCGCTCCGGCGTCGCCGAGTGGGCCTACTCGGGGTGAGCGGGGAGAAATCCTGGCCATGCCCGGGGGGATCCATGGCCATAAAATGCGCGGTAAGTAGCCGCCTGCAAGGAGCTTGCCACGGCCGCCGTCACTGCACGACAATAGGTCGAATTGAGCCACGGTCATGACCTTGCCTCAGCCGTACAGGCTGGTGAGGGCAGGGGCAAAGAGTTCGGGCACCACCTGGGGAAATTCTTGCCATCGTGGCTCGTGCGCCTGTACATGCCTCCTGCTACGGCAGGAGGCATGTAGGGCGGCTCCATCTCGAATGTGATCTCCTGGCGAACTACAGAAACATCGGCACCCGTTCGGTCATCGATATGCATTCACCCTTCGAGCACGACCTTGTTCTTCTAGTTGCGCGAGAACAGGTCTGGAATACAGGGAGCCCTGCGGAGGAGGCCCGGTGAAGGTCAATGAGTTTTCAGGGCGAGAGATTGCCGTGCTGGGAATGAGCGGGCGTTTCCCGGGTGCCGGGAGCGTGGGGGAACTGTGGGGCTTACTGATGGAGGGCCGTGACGGCATCAGTACCGCTCCGCCCGAACGGGGCTGGATGCACGACCTGTACGACCCGGTTCCCGGCGCTCCCGGAAAGCTGCCGACTGTGCGTGGCGGGTTCCTTGCCGGACTTGACCGGTTCGACCCCGGGTTCTTCGACATCTCCCCGCGCGAGGCGCGCCGCATCGATCCGCAGCAGCGTCTGCTACTGGAGACGTCCACAGAGGCGGCGCAGGATGCGCAAATACCCGTGGCCGAGCTCAGCCGGGCCCGTACGGGGGTGTTCGTCGGCGCCTTCAGCGGTGACTACTGGCTCCGCCAGATCGGGGACCTGGAGGGGCTGGATCTCTTGGCGCTGCAGGGAGGAACCCACAGCGCGCTGCACGGGCGCATCGCCTATGCCCTGGACCTGCGAGGACCCTCCCTGACGATAGACACGGCGTGCTCATCGTCGCTGGTGGCGATCCACACCGCCTGTCAGTCGCTGCGGCTGGGCGAGTGCGACTACGCCCTGGCCGGCGGGTCCCATCTGCTGCTCGCACCGTACAATTCCGTCGCGCTTGCCCGGGCCGGGGCGCTGGGGCCCGATGGCCGTAGCAAGTTCGCGGATGCGTCAGCCAATGGATACGTACAATCCGAGGCAGTGGGTGTGGTGTTGCTCAAGCCGCTGGCCCGCGCGCTGGCCGACGGGGACCGCGTGCGCGCGGTCATTCTGGGCGGTGCAGTGGGCGGCAGCGGCTTCACCGGACAGGGCATGATCGCACCCACCGTGAGCAGCCAGGAGACCATTCTGCGGCTGGCCTGTCGTGCTGCGGGCGTCGACCCCCGGGGGATCAGTCTCGTTGAGGCACACGGCCCGGGAACGCCCGCGGGCGATCCGGTGGAACTGGAGGCGCTGGCACGGGTGCTGGGTCCGCGCCCGGATACCGAGCCATGCCTGGTGGGCTCGGTGAAGACGGCCATCGGGCACTGCGAAGGAGCCGCGGGGGTAGCCGGGTTCATCAAAGCGGTGCTGTGCCTGGAGCACCGCCTGATGCCCGGCAACACCCAGCTGCGACGCCTCCACCCGAAGATCGACTGGGACACTGCTCCTCTGCACCTGCCCCGCAGTGTCACCCCTTTGCCGACCGGCCGGCGCACACCACTGGCCGGCGTCACCTCGTTCGGGGCCTCCGGTGTCGGCGCGCATCTGGTGCTGTCGGCAGCTCCCGACAGCGCCGCCGCCGCGGCGCCGCGCCCCCCGGGCGCTCTGCTTCTGCCCGTATCGGCCCGCTCCGAAGACGCTCTGCGCGCCCTGGCCGCGGGCTACAGTCGCCTGCTGGCCGACATCCCGGCCGCCTCGGCCGCCGATGTCTGCGCGGCAGCCGCCACCGGCCGCGATCACTACGAGCACCGGCTCGCCGTGACCGCTGCTACGCCCGAGCGGTTGGCGGCCTCACTCCGGGCCCACCTGGCAACCGAGGAGTCTGCCGGTGTCTTCACATCGGACGGCGGGGTGTGGTCGGCGCCCCGAGTCGTCTTCGTCTTCCCCGGCCAGGGCTCGCAGTGGGCCGGAATGGGCCACACCCTTCTCGACCGAAACGCAGCCTTCACCGAAACGCTGGAACAGTGCGACGCGGTCATCCGCCGGCACGCGGGCTGGTCGCTGCGCGCGGCACTCGAGCAAGGGGACGAGGAGTGGCTGGGCCGAACCTCCAGCATCCAGCCGGCCCTGTGGGCCATAGGGGTGTCGCTGGCGTCGCTGTGGCAGTCCTGGGGCATCTCGCCGGACGCGGTGGTGGGACACAGCCAGGGCGAGATCGCCGCCGCCCATGTGGCCGGGGCACTCACCCTGGAGGAAGCCGGCCGCATCAGCTGTCTGCGCGCCCGGCTCATCGAAGAGCTGGCTCAGCCAGGTGCGCTGTGCTGGCTGCAACTTCCGGCCGGGGAAGCGGCCGAGCTGGTAGCCGAACTCGGCGTCGATGCCCAGACAGCGGTCGAGGAGAGCGCCACCTCCAGCGTCCTGGCCGGCACCCCGCAGGCCATCGACGTCCTCGTGGAAGCGTGCGAACAGCGCAACATCTCCTGCATGCCCGTGCCGGTCGATTACGCGGCGCACAGCCCCAGTGTCGACCCCGTCCGCCGCCCCCTCCAGCAGCAGCTCGCCGACCTACGGCCCCGCGCGACGGCCGTCCCCTTCCTGTCCACCGTGACCGGTACCCAACTGCCCGGAACCGCACTGGACGCCTCGTACTGGTGGCGCAATCTGCGCGAACCAGTCCTGCTGAAGTCCACCATCAGCACGCAGCTGCGGGACCAACAGCGCACGGTCTTCCTGCAGATCTCGGCCCACCCCGTGCTCAGCGCCGCACTGCGCGGGGACAACGCACTGCCGCTGGCGTCGCTGCGCCGCGACCAGGACGAGATGACCACGCTCTACAGTGCCCTCGCGGCCCTCTACACGGCCGGAGTGAACCCGGACTGGAAACAGGTGGTCGGCCCGCCGCCCGCGCGGGTGCCCCTGCCGCTGTATCCGTGGCAGCGCTCACGGTACTGGCACCAGTCCGAAGACTTTTCCTGGCCTGCCATCGAAACCGACCCCCCGGAGGTTACGGTGACCGATCCTGCCGCCCCACCCGTAATCCCGCACACTCCCCCGAGTCCGGCGACCGAGGAAGAACCGGCACACGACACCGTGCTGTCGCTGAGCCGCACGGTGGACACGGACGAATACACCATGCTTCTGGGCCATCGGGTGGCGGGACGGCCCGTGGTACCCGGCGCCTTCTTCCTCGAACTGGCACTGGCGGCAGCGAAGAAGGCTGGGTGTCCCACCGACCTGTGTGACATCACTTTTCAGGAGGTACTGCTCCTGGACGACGATGCGAGGGGGAGTCTCTCGCTGCGGGTTCAGGAAGTCGCACCGGGCTCATCCCGTCTGACGATCGACAGCCGCGCGGAACCAGCCGCGGCATGGAAGACGCACGTCTCACTGCGCCTGCCATCCGATCCGGCCGCGGCGCCCTCCACGCGGGTTGATCTCGACAGTCTCCTCCAGAGGTGCCCCGCCTGGCAGGCAGGAGAGCACTTCTACCGCGACCGGCTGGCTGAGGGCAACGACTGGCGCGGGCCGTTCCGCTGCATGGCCGAGATCCACCGCGGCCGCGACGAAGCTCTCGTGCGCCTGCGCCCCGTAAATGATGAGTTCCATCTCATCCACCCGGGCGCCCTGGACGGCTGTCTGCAGGCAGCCTTCGCCTCACTGACCCATGAGAACTCCCCACAGCGCGGGTTTCTCCTGGCTTCAGTGGATCGTCTGAGCCTGTACCAGGAGCCCGATGTCCGGGGGTTGTGGGTGCACGCCGTCCGCAACGACGCGTCGGCAGTGGGCCAGCTCTGCGTCGACCTCACCGTCTTCGACGAACACGGCACCCTCATCGCTGAGATCAGCGGAGTACGGGGAAAGACCCTCGCCGCCGACTCCCCTCAGACCTCGGCCCCGCCCGCGAGCAGTCCCTGGCTCCAAGTACGCTGGGAAACCGTACCGTTCGCGCCGGCCACAGCAAACGGGACCGGCAACTGGCTGCTCATCGGCGGCACCCCCCCGCTCGACCGCGCACTGCACACCTCACTTGTCCGGCGCGGAAACACCGTCCAGTCCGTACAAGCTGGTAGCTATCAGGTGGTCGCCCCCGGTCGCTACCGGGCCGACCTCACCTCGCCGCAAGACCTGGCGAAGGTCATGCGTGAGGCATCGCGAGGCGCACCGCTGACCGGCATCGTGCACCTTGGCGCACTGGGCGGGGCCACCGCAGCGGATGCGTCGCCACGCGAAGTGCAGTGGGTGACCACGGACCTGTGTGCGGGACTGCTGTCCGTGGCCCGTGCGGTGGCGAGCGCGGAACTGCCGCAGCCGCCGCGGCTGTTCGTTCTCACACGTGGCGCCCAGGCCGCTGTCGACGCCGACGCGGTGCCGGCGCCGTGGCAGGCAGCCCTGTGGCCCCTGGCCCAGACGATCTCCCTAGAAATGGGTCAGTGCCCCACCGTCCTCGTCGACCTCGACTCCAACGAGCCGGAGGATGAAGCCGACCCGCTCGGGCCCCTCCTCCGGGCAGCCGGCGCCGAGGACCGCATGGCGCTGCGCGGCACGAACGTCTACGCTCCCCGCCTTACCGCCGCGGCCCGGCAGCCCTCGCTGCCCTCGCTGCCCTCGCAGGACGTAACTCTGTGCACCTCCGGCGGTATCGACGGCATCACGCTTGAACCGCTGACCGCCCGCCCGCGCCCAGGTGCCGGTGAGGTCGGCATCGCAGTCACCCACACCGCGCTGAACTACCGTGATGTCCTGCAGACGGTGGGGATGCTCGCGGGCCACCAACAGGTGCTGACCGCCTGCGAATGCGCCGGGACCGTGGTGGACATCGGCGAGGGGGTGGAAGGGCTGCAACCGGGCGACGAGGTTATGTCCTACATGTATTCGCCGCCCGCCTCCTACGCCGTCGTCTCCGCAGCCTGCGTCGTCAAACGGCCGCAAGGGCTGACGCCCGCCGAGGCCGCCGCTGTGCCCGTCGTCTATGGCTCCGCCTACCAGGGGCTGATCGAAACCGCTCGACTCCAACCCGGCCAGCGGGTCCTCATCCACTCGGCGAGCGGCGGCCTGGGTATGGCCGCTCTGGAGATCGCCCGGTGGCGCGGCGCCGTCGTCTATGCGACCGCCGGGACGGAAGCCAAACGGGACTTGCTGCTCAAGCTGGGCGCTGCGAAAGTTGCCGATTCCCGCTCGACCGACTTCGCGCATGAGCTGCGTGATCCCGACGGGCGCGGTGTCGACGTCATTTTGAACACCCTGGCGGGCCCGGATGCCATGCAGGCCAACTTCGAGTTGCTCTCGCCCTTCGGCCACTACGTGGAGGCCGCCTGCACCGAGGCGCACAGCGGTCACATCCCCGCCCGTCTGCTCCTGCCCAAGCGTTCCTACCACGTGATGGACCTGGCCGCCGTACACGAACACGATCCGAACATCCTCGGCAACACGCTGCGTCATGTCGGGAGCCTGCTCACCCGTCAGGAATGGTCTCCGCCCCGGGTGACGGTCTTCGAGGCGGAAAAGGCCGGTGACGCCATGCGGCTGATGGCTCGCGCCGCACACACCGGCAAACTCGTCCTGCGGTTTCCTGACCTGTCCAGCCGCTGTGCAACGGTGCGTCCCGACGTCACCTACCTCGTCGTGGGGGGCCTCAGCGGGATCGGCGCCCTCTTCGCCCAGTGGCTTGCCGCCCAGGGCGCGACCCATCTTCTCATCACCGGCCGCAGCGACATCTCCAGCACCGATCCCACCGACCCACGCGCCCGCCTGCTGCGCTCGCTCAGCGACCGCCCGGAGCTGTCGGTGCAGTACGCGGCCGTCGATGTGGCCGACGAGCCGGCGATGAAGCGCGTCCTTCGCGAACGAGCCCAGCAGGGCCTGCCTGCGGTGGCGGGTGTCGTCCATAGTGCGCTCACCCTCGATCCCCGGCCCCTGGTCGACCTGAGCGACGAAAACCTCGACCGGACGCTGCGGCCTAAAGTCGCCGGTGGCTGGGTACTGCACCGCCTCTTCGCCGACGAGGGCCTGGACTTCTTCGTCCTGTTCTCCTCCGCCCTCTCCCTCCTCAGCGGCCTGCGCATCGGCAGCCAGGTGGGTGCCTACGCGGCAGCCAACGGCTTTCTCGACGCCCTGGCCGTGCACCGTCGTGCCGCGGGTCTGCCCGCCACTGTCGTCAACTGGGGCTATTGGTCCGAGACAGGCATGGCTCACCGTCTCAGCGAAAAGAACGGCCGTTCCGTACGGCCGGACGGCATCGGCGCGCTCCACCCCGCCCAGGCCCCCGACCTCTTCTCCGCCGTGCTCGCTGCCGATGCCGACTTGTGCTGTCTGCCGGCCGACTGGCCCGCCTACATCGAAGCGGCACCGCAAGACGCCGCTGCTCCCATCCTCAGCACGCTTCTCGGCCGTCACGCCACAGCCTCGCTTCACGCCCCCGGCGAGCGGACACGGCCCGACACGACAGACCGCCACCCCCCGCAGCCTGAGCTCGAGCCCGCGCCCCGCCCCGCCGCGATCACGCCCGCCCCGCCGACACCACCCGACAGTGCGCCGACACCACCGGCCCAGCCGCTGCCCAGCCAGAACAACGGATCCTCTGCTGACCCGAGGCCACAGCCCGTCCCGGCGCACACCGCTTCCGTCCTGGAACAGTGGCTGATCCAGCAGGTCGCCCGAGTCCTAGACATGTCGGCCGGGGACGTTGACCCCTCACGGCCGGTGAATCGGCTCGGCATCGACTCGTTGCTGGCCGCGGAGATCACCACCCGCCTGCGCACGGCACACGGCCACGACATCACCGTGCCCCGCGTCCTGAAAGCCCCCAGCCTGCACGCCCTGGCAACCGAACTCGCGGCCGAACCCCGGACCCAGACGTGAGCGGCGTCGAGAGGCAGCTGCTCCGGCCCCGGTCAGTACTCCTCACCGGGGCCACCGGGAACCTGGGCAGCCACCTGTGCGCCATGCTCCTGGAGCACACCTCCGCCACCGTGCACTGCCTGGTCCGCGCACCCGGCACCGCGCAGGCACTCCACCGGCTGCGTCAGCGCCTCGACGATCTCGATCCGGCACCCCGACACCCCGAACCCCGGCTGACCGCCGTCCCGGGCGACCTGAACACCCCTCGATTTGGCCTCAGCCCCCAGGCGTTCGACGCGCTCGCCGAGAGCGTCGATGCCATCGTGCACTGCGCTGCCTCGGTCAACCTCGCCGCCGACTACCAGCAACTGGCGGGAACCAATCACGAGTCCCTGACGCAAATCGTCGCTCTGGCTCGTCGCCGGGCAGCCCTGACATCGCACCCAGCCGCCATCCACCACATCTCCACCGTGGCGGTCTACCTGACAGCCCGGCCGGCCGGGCTGGACGTTGTCGACGAGAGCACTCCCGTCTCCCACGCCACCTGCGGCCCTCACGGTTATCCGCGCAGCAAGGCCGACGCCGAAGCAAGGCTCCGCCAAGCCGCCCTCCAGCACGGGCTGCCCCTGGCCATCTACCGGCCAGGCGTCATCACCGGTCACTCTCTGACCGGCCGGATCACCACGACCGACCCTCTGGTGCCGCTCCTCAAAGCCGGTGTCGCCCTAGGAGTGTTCCCACCGGGAAACATCCAGCTGCCCGGCGACCGGGTCGATCTCGTCGCCCGCTCCATCGCCGCACTCCTGGACCAGCCATCAGAACCAGGCCGCGCCTACCACCTGATCTCCCCCGCCCCGCTACGCCTCGCCGACGTCACCGCGGCGCTGCGCCGAGCCGGGCATCCCATCCAGGAGGTACCTGCCACCCAGTGGTGGCAGCACGTCGAACGACACATCGACAACCCAGACGTACGTCCCATCGCGGCCCTACGCGCCATCAGCAGCCCCTTCTTGGGGAGAGCTGACGAACGGATGCCGAACATCAGCTGCGAAGCCACCTGGACCGCCCTGCGCATGCGCGGCGTACACCCCACCCCCTGGACCGCCGCATTCTTCGGCCACCTCGTCGACCACCTGCTACCCCGCACACGCCCTGCGGCCCCCCGCAGCCTGCACCGGATCCGCCCCCGCACCCCCGACCCGGCCCCCCAGCCCTTGCCTCCAGCCGTGCGCATCAGTGGTCTGGCCACACCCGTCACCTTCGAACACGACGGGCACTACCCCGACTTCGCTCAGGCAGCCGCCGCCTGCCAAGCCGCTGGCTACGGAGGTTTCTGGGCGGCCGAACAACGGCACAACCCCCTGCTCGCGCTCGCGCAGGCCGTACCCCACACCTCGCTGCCCCTGGGCACCGCCGCAGTGGTGGCCCTCGCACGCAACCCGATGACCCTGGCCCACGCCGCACATGACCTGCACATGCACAGCCGGGGTCGTCTCACCTTGGGCATCGGATCTCAGGTCAAAGCCAACCTCACCTATCGCTACGCCATGCCCGCCAACGATCGCCTCGCCCGCATGCGGGACTTCATCCAAGCCCTGCGCGCCATCTGGGCCAGTTGGAACAACCGCAGCCCACTAGCCTTTCGCAGCAGGCATTACACCCATATCTTCAGCAACCCGTTCTTCACCCCTCCCCCCTCCCCCTGGGGACCGCCGAAGCTTTTTCTCGCCGCCACCGGCCCGCGCATGGCTGAACTCGCCGGAGAGCTGGCCGACGGACTCATCGCACCGCCCTACGCGCCACCACGCCTCCTCTCCGAGGTACTGCTGCCCGCCCTCGACCGGGGACTGGCACGTTCAGATCGCACCGACGACGACATCAGCGTCGTGTGTCCGCCACTGATCATCACCGGCCGTACCGCCCAGCAACGGGCCGCGCTGGAAACCCGCACACGCATGACGCTCGCCCTGTTCTGCGGCACCCGGGCCTACCGGCATGTCTTCGAGCTCTACGACCTGGGAGGCCTCGCGGACAAGGTGTCACAGCTCATGCAGAGCGACAGCCCCGACGGCCAACGCCATGCGGCCGACCTGCTCGACGACGCCGCAATCAGGACTTTCGCTGCCGTTGCTGACCAGCCCCACCAGACCGGTGAAATCCTGCGGCGCCGATACGGCGGCCTGGCCGACCAACTGCTGCTGCCTGCCCCCCATGGCCCGGAAAAGGACCTGTGGCAACCGAATACCCTCGGCCTCGCTGCGGCCGATCCCACGTTGCCCCCCCCCGCATCGGTCGGGTCTGTACGGTCTCCGGTGTAATTGATGATCAAGGAAGAGACATCAAGTGACTGACACCGTGACCGAGCCCGTGGCTGCCGACGACCAGGTGGAGCCGTCGTTGGAGACCCCGGCGGTCGAGCAGAGGCTCATCGACCAGCTCGTCGAGCAGGCCCAGAGCAAGGGGCTGCAGCTGACCGGCGAGGGCGGGCTGCTGCAGCAGTTGACGAAGACGGTTCTCGAGTCCGCCCTGGAAGGCGAGATCACCGACCATCTCGGCTATGACAAGCACGATCCGGCGGCCAAGGACGGCGGCAACAGCCGTAACGGCACCCGTTCCAAGACCGTGCTGACCGACATCGTCCCGGTCGAGATCGACGTTACCCGCGACCGCGAGGGGTCCTTTGAGCCGGCCATCGTCAAGAAGCGGCAGCGCTGGCTGACCGGCGTGGACGAGATGGTGCTCTCGCTGTCCGCGAAGGGCCTCACTCGCGGGGAGATCTCCGCGCACCTGGCCGACGTATACGGCACCAACGTGTCCAAGACGACCATCACCACAATCACCGACAGGGTGATGGATGGCATGGCGGAATGGCAGAACAGGCCGCTCGACCGCGTCTACCCCATCGTCTTCATTGACGTTGTCAACGTGAAGATTCGCGATAGCCAAGTAGCGAACAGGTCGATCTACGTGGCTCTGGCGGTCACTGCCGAAGGGCACCGGGGCATCCTCGGACTGTGGACCGGCGACGGCGGTGAGGGCGCGAAACACTGGCTGCGTGTGCTGTCGGAGCTGAAGAATTGGGGCGTTGAAGACGTCCTCATGCTGGTCTGCGACGGGTTGAAGGGGCTGCCCGACGCGGTCGGCGAAGTGCGGCCCCGTACCGTTGTGCAAACGTGTGTAGTTCACTTTTTGCGGGCGTCGTTCCGATACGCGGCCCGCCAGGGCTGGGACAAGATCGCGAAGGCGCTGAAGCCCGTCTATACCGCGCCGGCCCGGCGTGCGACCGCTCCATCAAGCACCCACACCCACCGCCGACAGTGCGGGGGCCCTGTCATCCCCTACCCAGGAGTCGACATGGACAGCGCGTACCAGCACCTCGTAGACGTACTCACCGACAAGTTCGAGTCGACCGTCGCGGACATGAATCCGCGTACGACGCTCGCCGAACTCGAATTGGACTCGCTCGCCGTTGTCGAGCTCTTCATCACCCTCCAGGACCATTACGGCGTGGAGCTCGACGACAGCCAAGCGCGGCCGGAGATGTCCTTGAAGGACATTGTCTCCTTGATACGAGCCCAACTCAACGCTGAGGGCCGGGCGGAACGGCTGTGAAGCTGGCGCAGGAACGGATAGCCGTCACTGGTGTCGGTCTGGTCACGCCGGCGGGGGTCGGCGCCGCCCGTACCTGGGAGGCGGTGTGCACGGCTCGCTCCACCGCCGCCACCGACCAGAATCTTGCCGGACTACCTGTCACCTTTTCCTGCCGGGTCCCCGGGCTCGACGCCGCTCCCGGTCCCCGGTCATGGCGGCACGACCGGTACACCCAACTCGCCCTCCTCGCGGCCAGCGAGGCGGTCGCCGATGCGGGCCTGGATCCCCGTGCCTGGGCGGGGACGCGCGTCGCCGTCGTCCTCGGATCGGCAGCGGGCGGCATCAGTACCTACGAGGAGCAGCACGCCAAGCTCCTGAGGACCGGGCCTGAGAGCATCTCTCCTCTGACACTCCCGGCCTTCCTTCCCAACATGGCCGCCGGCCAGCTGGCCATCGAACTGGGTATTCGCGGCCCATCCCTGCACACGGCCACTGCCTGTGCCTCCGGCGCCACCGCCCTGATAACTGCCGCCCAGCTGCTACGTGACGACCTCTGCGACATCGCCATCGCGGGGGCAGCCGATTCCATGATCACCCGGCTGTGCGCGGCGGCCTTTGCCAAGATGGGCGCTCTGTCGCGGCGCAACGAGCAACCCGAATCTGCCTCACGGCCGTTCGACACTCAGCGGGACGGCTTCGTCCTGGCCGAGGGGGCGGGCATCCTGGTTCTCGAACGGTCCGCGGATGCGGCGGCGCGACGGGCTCGCCCGTACGGCATGCTCGATGGATGCGCGGCGACCACCGACGCCCACGGGGTGACCGCTCCCGATCCGGAAGGGCGAGGGCTCCACCGGGCCTTCGAACTCGCCCTGGCCGACGCGGACGCCACCGCGCGCCACGTGGATCACGTCAACGCGCACGGCACCAGCACCCTGCTCAACGACCGGATGGAGGCTGGAGTGCTCTCGCGGCTCTTCGCCGCGGTGGCGCCTTCTGTCACTTCCGCGAAGGGAGCGCTAGGTCACACCATGGGGGCGGCCGGTGCGATCGAGGCCGTCCTGGCCGTCCTGACCTTGCAGCACGGTCTCGTGCCCCCGATCGCCAACCTGTGCGCCGTGGACCCGGCCGCCCGACCGCTGGACCTCGTGTCGGGCAGGGCCCGGCAACAGACGGTGGACCTCGCGCTCAGCGCCTCGTCCGGGTTCGGCGGCCACAACACGGTGCTTGCCTTCCGCCCGGCGATATGAGCCCACGGGCTCTCAGCAAATCCCAGTGGACGGAGATTCTCAGGCGCTTGGCCACGGTGTGGGGATCTTCGATCCCCGGCAGCTGCACCAGGGGCCTTGTCAAGTTGCTGGTGTGGCTGGCGGGTTGGGGCATTCTGATGATGTGTGGGTGGTTCCGCTGAGGCCGCCGGTGTCATGGGGGTGACTCCGGTGATGGTGTTCCAGGTGGTGAAGCAGTGGGTCATCTCGGTGCGGTACTCGGTGGCGGACATCAGGTGGCGGCGGGGCCGGAAGTAGGGTGATATCCGGGAGAAGGCGGCCAGGAATCTCTGGGCCGCGCCGACGCTGCGGAAGCCCTGCATCGCGTGCTCGCGCCGCCTGGCGGGCAGGTGGGAGTTCTCTGCCCGGTTGTTCAGGTATTTCGAGGACCGGTGTTCCACCGACGGCATCGTCTGCCGGTGGGCGGCGCCGTAGGAGTGAAGCTTGTCCGTGACGATCACCCGGGGCACGGTCTGCGTGCCCTTGAGGAGCTTGCGGAAGAACCGCCTGGCCGCGGCGGCGTCCCGGGTGTTCGTGACGAGGATGTCGAGCACCTGACCACCCTGGTCCACGGCCCGCCACAGGTAGCGCTGGCGCCCGTGGACCTTGATGAACACCTCGTCCAGATGCCACTTGTCGCCCGGCTTCGGGCGGCGCCAGCGCAGGGCGGCGGCGTAGTCCGGGCCAAACCGCATCGACCAGGCCCGCACCGTCTCATAGGACACCGTGACGCCGCGCTCGGGCACCAGCTCCTCGATGTCGCGCAGGCTCAGGGCGAAGCGGTGGTACAGCCATACGCAGTGGGAGATGATCTCCGCCGGCCTCCACGAACGACCTCCCCAGCAGCACGGTCAACCCGATGATCATCCCAGAGGCCGCAGCCCGAACCCCAACTTGACAACCCGGCTCGAGCTATGACAACGCCCTCGCCGAGGATCATCGCGGTGACACGGTCGGCCGGTCCGTATAGCGGGCAGCCTGTAGCTGTGCTCTGTTGAACTACCCATCTTGTTACCGCAGTTGTCTGATGTGCTGGTGGAGTCGACTGATGTCTCCGATGCTGGGGTGTCGGTCCGCGCCCGTACGAGATCCGGGAAACCGGCGGGATGTACGGGATGCGGACAGCTCAGCGAGTGGTGCCACAGCCGCTATGCACGGCGTCTCGCCGACGTCACGCTCGCAGGCCGACCTCTGCGCATCGACCTGTCAGTACGCCGGCTGTACTGCGAAAACACGACGTGCCCGAAGGTGACCTTCGCCGAGCAAGTGCCAGGTCTGACGATGCGCTACCAGCGGCGCACACCACAGTTGCAGCGCCTGGTGGAGGATGCCGGGGTGGTGCTGGCAGGGCGGGGCGGTTCCCGGATGCTGCGCATCTTGAACATCAGGCTGTCGCGGTGTGCTGTCCTATCCCAGCTGATGCGCGTGCCGCTTCCGCTCCTGGAGACACCCCGGGTGCTGGGGGTGGACGATTTAGCGCTCTACGGCGACACCTACGGCACGCTCCTGGTCGACGCCACCACCCGGCTCCCGCTCACACTCTGGGAAGGGCGCGATGCCGAACAGCTCGCCCGGTGGCTCCGCGAGCACCCACGTGTCGAGGTCGCCTGCCGCGACGGCTCGCTCACCTACCGGCAGGGCATCACGGCCGGCGCTCCCGAAGCAGTGCAGGTCAGCGACCGCTTCCATCTCTGGCAGGGCCTCTCCCGCCGTGTCCAGGACATCGCCTCCGTCCACCGCACATGCCTGCCAGCGGCACTGCCCCCGGTCGGCAACACCGATCCTGCACCAGTCGAGGAGCCGGCCGAGAGCACCGCGGCGAACACCCGGGCCGGGCGCCACGCCCGAAGGCTTTTCGATTCCGTGCAGGCCCTGACCCGTTCTGGCCGGAGCCACAGCTCTGTGGCCCGGGAACTCGGCCTGAACCGCCGCACCGTCAGCAAATACGCCCGGGCCCACACCTGGCAGGAAGTGATGCGCCGCCCACCCCGCAAGCCCTCCACTCTCGACCCCTACCTCGACTACCTGCAACAACGCTGGGACGAGGGACAACACAGCGCGAAGATCCTTCACGAGGAACTCCAGACCAAGGGCTACCTCGGACACTACCAACGCGTGAAAATGGCCGTCGCACCCCTCAGGCGGAACCTGCCCCTGGACGAACCACGCGAGCGACCGCCCTCACCACGCGAAGCCGCACGGTGGATCATCACCCACCCGCACCGCCGCAACCCGCACATCAACGACCGCCTTCCCCGGCTCCTCGACCACTGACCAGAACTCAGGCGCACCCACGACCTGGTCCGCCGATTCGCCACCATGCTCGACAACCGTGACGCAACTCCCCTGCCCGACTAGCTGACCGACCTCGCCAACAGCGAACTGGCGCTTCTCGCCGGCCTCGCAGGAGCCCTGCGCGAAGACCGGCACGCCGTCGCCCAGGGAATCGCCACCCGCTACAACTCCGGCGTCAACGAAGGCCGTATCACCGACGTCAAACTGCAAAATCGCCTCATGGCCGGCCGTGCAGGCGTCCCACTTCTCCGCCGCCGAGTCGTCCTGATCGCCCACCTACGCCGCCGCTATACGGACCGGCCGACCGTGTCACCGAGATGATCTCCGGCTACGAAATTCTTGACAGACCCCGTTCGTGTGTACGCCGACAGCACCACTTGGACGTGCGCCAGTCCGGCAGCGGCATCTTGATCACGTCCTCGCCTGCCGAGGTCCACGGTGTCCCGGCGGCCTGGCCGCTGCGGCTGCCCAACGACGACAACGGCCAGGGCCTGGGCGAGCTGAGCGCGGCCCTCGCGGCGGGACGGCCGCACGGCATCTCCGTGGAGAAGGGGCCGGGCTTCGAGACCGCCCTGGTGTTCATCCCCCACCATCCCGAAGAAGGCGTCGGGACGCTCGCCCGGGTCCGCATCGCCGAAGCTCCGGACACCGGTGTCACCTCCGAGCGCCGCGCGGAGCGGCCGATGGAGCTGTGGGCCGAGGCCGGGGAGAACGTCCGACGGATCGTCCCGCTGCTCGGTCCCGACGCGCCGCTGGCAGATGAGCCCGAGGACTGCCAGCTGTGCCCCGGCTGCTACCGGCCCGTCTACGAGAGCTCCACCTCGCACACCCTCATCGGTGCCGGTCCGATGCCGGTGTTCGGGCTGTGCAGGCTGTGCGCCAAAGGCACCACGCTGCGCTCACTGCGCCAGGCCGACGCGCCCATCGACCCGCAGCAGCGTGCCATCCTCGAGACCGTGGCCGCCGCCCTGGTGTAGTCGGGGGCCGGGGCTGTGCACCAGCGGAGAACTCTGGGGTGCATTCCACCAGGTCGGCGACCTGCGGCACGGTCAGACCCCGGCCCAGCAACCGGACGCACTCCAACCGCCGCCGCTCGTTACGCGGCAGGTCGCGCCCGGCCAGCCGCCGACGCACCTCGGCCCGCTGCCCGGGGGCAACTCCACCGTCAGGATCTTCGGCATCACCACCACTCCCACCAAAGCTCCTACCGGCATGGAGAGTTTCCTTCACCGAGACCGCTTAGCCCGTGGGCCGCAGCCAGCCGCGAGGTGCGGTTTACATGTCGCCGATGACGAGGGTCGCGGGGGCGTGGGCCTCGGAGGGAAGGTAGTGGTCACTGCCGTCGAAGCGGGCGTTACAGCCGTTGACGTTCTCATTGACGAGCTCGAGGGGTGCCGCGAGCGGTGCGTCGCAAGTGGCGTCACCGCGGGTGTCGGTGACACGCTCACACAGCAAGGCGTGGCCGGGGGTGAACATGCGGATGTTCGCGCCGGGCACGGGTTCGCCACTCTCGTTGGTGAGGTGGGCGTGCAGGATCTGGTGGAAGTTGAGCAGCGATTGCTTGCTCATGTCCAGGTCGAGGATGGTGGACCGCTTGGCATGCGGGTGGACTGCGGCGTTCGCCACACCTGCGAGGGAGAGAACGGCAGCCGCGCAGACGACGGCGAGGGTGCGACGCAGTTGAGAACGCAAGGGGACTCCTCAAGCTCGGACCGGGGAGGGCGGCAGGGGCCTGCCGTCCTGTGCATCGGAGTAACGCAGGCCGATAAGTATGGGTTACGGGCGGTCAGTTGATTGCGCGCCGGGGAAACTTGGACGATTGGCGCGCCGGTCCAATGTCACGGCTCTGACCTCGAACTCTTCGTCGAGCAGCGCACGTTGCCATATCACTAAGACCGCGTCCTATGCCGTGAGGCGTCGTTGAGCTTCGCATGGGGCGGGGTACGTGGAGTTGGATTGTTCCGGACGGACTGTGGGAGATTGCGGAGCCGCTGATCCCTCCGTCGAAGGTGCGGCCGCAGGGCGGCGGTACGCGGGACACGCCTGATGAGACGCTGTTCGCCGCGATCATCTACGTGCTGGTCAGCGGGTGCGCCTGGCGGTCACTGCCACCATGCTTTGGCATATCGAAGTCGACCGCCCTCCGCAGATTCCTGATCTGGTCGCGAGCCGGAGCCTGGGGCCGGCTCCACGAGGAGATCCTTCACCGGCTCGACGACGCCGGCCTGCTCGACCTTTCCCGGGCCGTCCTCGACTCCGCCCACGTGCGCGCCAAAAGGGGGGGCGAACTCACAGGCCCGTCGCCCGTGGACCGGGGCAAACCGGGCTCCAAGATGCACGTCCTGTCGGACTCGAACGGACTGCCCCTCCTCGTCGGACTCTCCGCGGCCAACGTCCACGACAGCCAGGCCCTGAAGCCCATGGTGCTCGGTCACCAAACGATTCCCAATGGAGCTGTCAAGCCAGGCTGGTGACTTGCTGTGAGTGGATCAGCCCAGCCCAATGGGGTTCGGCGGTGCGGTGATCTCGAACGTGCGGCCGTCACGTATGAGGGCCCACAGGACGTTCAAGCGGCGGCGTGCGAGGGCGATGACGGCCTGCTTGTGGCTCTTTCCTTCGGCTCGTTTGCGCTCGTAGAACGCCTTCGAGACGGGACAGCATCGGGCGGCGACCATAGCGGACATGTAGAAGACGCGCAGAAGGCGTCGGCAGTAGCGCCGTGGTCGGCGCATGTTTCCGCTGATGCGACCGGAATCCTTGGGGACAGGAGCCAGGCCGGCGACACCAGCGAGGCGGTCGGCGGTGCCGAAAACGCTCATGTCGCCGCCGGTATGGGCGATGAACTCGGCGCCCAGGACGGTGCCGACGCCAGGCATGCTCAGGATGACCTCGGTGTGTGGGTGGTCATGCAACCGGCCTTCGATCAGGGCGTCAGTCTCGGCGATCTCCTCGTCGAGGGCCATCACCGCCCTCGCCAGTTTCGCCACCACCGCGGCGGCGAGCTTCTCCCCGGCAACAGCAGTGTGCTGGGCCTCGGCGGCCTCAAGCGCGGTGGCTGCGACGACCTTGTAATTGCGGACCTTGCGGTTCTTCAACCACGTTGCAAGCCGGTTGTTGCCGATCCTGCGCAAGGCAGCCGGGGCCTGATAGCTGCTGAGGAGTACCAGCGCGGCCTTGGAGGTCTTGTAGTCGAAAGCACGTTCCAGGGCAGGGAAGTACTCCAGCATCTGGGCCCGCAACCGGTTAATCGCCCTCGTTCGGTCCGCTGCCAGGTCCAGGCGGCGCGAGGTCAGAATGCGCAGGTCCACAGCGATCTCATCGCCACGGCGCATCACCTGGAGGTCACGACGCATGCGGGCTTGGTCCGCGATGACGAATGCGTCCTTCGCGTCCGTCTTGCCCTCACCCCGGTAGGAGCCGGCGGCATGGTGGACGGTGCGGCCAGGGATGTATAAGACCTGCTGCCCGTTGTCAGTTAACAGCGCGATCATCAGCGCGGCCCCGCCAGCGTTGAGGTCGATCGCCCAGGTCACCGGGCCGCCCTCGCTCAGTGCGAGGACGTCACCGATCAGATTGAGCAGTGCTGTCTCGTCGTTGGCCACCCGCCGCGACAGCTTCCGCTTGCCGTCGGCGTCGATCACCACGCAGTGATGCTCGGCCTTGCCCGCGTCCGTACCAGCCCACAGCTCGGGCACGGCCACCTCCGAAGTCGTTGCCTGTATTTGTCCCAGCAGACGACATCGCCAGCTTGTCCTTACCGAGCGATCCTGTCGCGCGCATCCCAATGAGTGGTCGAGTCGTCGCGGGATGCCAGGCGGCCAATCGTTTGAAGCCACCACTGGGCTGGAGACACGCAGCCACACCCAGCATCCCTGGGCCTTCCGATCCTACGAGTGACCGGAATCAACCCAGGAACAACGTAAGGAGACACGACCCCCACCGCGGCCGGAACTTCAAGCCTCAGCGCCTGCACGCCGATAAGGCCTATGACATACCTGAGCTGCGGAAATAGCTCCGTGGCAAGCGCATCGGCGTCCGCATCGCCCGTAAAGGAATCGAGTCCTCGGAACGGCTTGGCCGTCGAAGGTGGGTGATCGAGCGGACCATGTGCGCCACGAGGCGCTCTGTTTGTATCCCCGGCTGAGCCGGGAGGAACTCGGAAGGAGGTTCCTGGGCCGAATGACTTACCTGGATCCGAAAGGTGAAGGGGACAACAGCATGTCAGGAAACCAGTAACCGGGCCCAGTTGTCAGGGACGGTGTACTGGGCGGCCCGCGCGATATGGCGAAGACTGGATTGTTTGAAGCCCAATCTCCAGAAGATGCAAGTTCCCATCCGCCGGAAAGATGACTGAAACCGGCGCCGTGCTCTGCACCGCCTTCGATTGGTTGGGGGGTGCACTTCCGGGGTACGGGGCGATGTCCAGCGAGGACATTCAAGGAGATGAGTGGGACGCCTACGTCGCGCTAGAACGTACAGATAGAGACGAACGTGGGATCGCCTACGGGATGCGAATCCTATGGCGACGGAGGCCCCGTAGTAGTCGCCGGAGTCACGACCGGCCAGGGAGGACGGGAAAGCCGTCCGCAGGGCGAAGGGGGCCAGGTGATTCGGACACCGAGACCTGGGAGGTATGCGTAATGCAGAGCGCCAAAACGGTGCTGGGTGTCCTGCGTGAACGCGGCAGGCATCGCCTGCCGTGCAATGAACTGTATCGACAGCTGTTCAACCCGCAGTTGTATCTGATGGCCTACGGGCGCATCTACGCCAACCACGGCGCGATGACATCCGGGGTCACACCGGAAACCGTGGACGGCATGTCCCAGCGGAAGATCAGCCGGATCATCGAAGCGGTACGTCACGAGCGATACCGCTTCCACCCGGTCCGGCGCGTGCTCATCCCGAAGAAGAATGGGAAAACGCGTCCGCTGGGACTGCCGACCTGGTCGGACAAACTCGTCGGTGAAGTCGTCCGCCTCTTGTTAGAGGCGTACTACGACCCGACATTCTCCGACCGGTCCCATGGATTTCGCCCCCGTCGGGGCTGCCACACCGCCCTGCGGGAAGTGGCCCACACGTGGACCGGGACGTCCTGGTTCATCGAGGGCGACATCGCCGACTGCTTCGGCAGCCTGGACCACCAGGTCCTGCTGTCGATCCTCGGCGAGAAGATCCATGACCAGCGGTTTCTGCGCCTGGTGCGCAACATGCTGACGGCCGGATACCTGGAGGACTGGAAGTGGGGAGCCACACTCTCCGGAGCACCGCAAGGCGGAGTGGCCTCCCCGGCCCTGTCCAACATATACCTGCACAAGCTGGACGAATTCGCCGAGACAGTTCTGATACCGGAATACACCCGAGGGGACCGCCGGGCCCGCAACCCCGCCTACCTGGAGTTGCAGAATCTCCTGGCGAAAGCCCGCCGGCGGGGCGACCGGGCCGAAGCCTGGACGCTTCGCCAGCAGATGGTCAGCCTGCCGAGCTCGGATCCCAACGATCCGGGATACCGGAGACTGCGCTACATCCGCTACGCGGACGACCACCTCCTCGGATTCACCGGACCCAAATCCGAGGCCGAGCAGATCAAGCACCGCCTGGCGGAATTCCTGCGCGACGAACTTAAGCTGGAACTCTCCCAGGACAAGACGCTGATCACCCATGCCCGCACCGGGGCCGCGAGGTTCCTCGGCTACGAGATCACGACTCAGCACAACGACACGAAGAAGACCGGCCGTTACCGACGTGTCAATGGCCAGATCTCACTACGTGTCCCGCGAGACGTGATCAAACCCAAATGTGCCCCTTACCTATTCCGCGGCAAACCCGCGAGAAGGAACGCTCTGCTCAACAGCGGCGATCACGCAATCGTTGCGACCTACGGAGCTGTCTACCGGGGCATTGTCCAGTACTACCTTCTTGCCGGAGACGTCTTCCGGCTGCACCGCATGCAATGGGTCGTGGAGACCTCCATGTTCAAGACCCTCGCGGCCAAGCACCGCTCGACGGTGTCGAAAATGGCAGCCAAGCACAAGGCCAGAATCGACACCACCAACGGGCCCCGAGTCTGTTTCGAGGCCCGCGTCGAACGGAAGAACAGGAAACCACTGGTGGCAAGGTTCGGTGGGATTCCACTCCAGCAGCAGCGATCGGCGAAGGTAGTCGACCGCCGCCCCGTCTGGGTGGACTATCCGCAGAAAGAGCTGATCACAAGGCTCCTTGCGGATACCTGCGAGATCTGCGGAAGCACCGGCGATGTCGAAGTGCATCACATTCGTGCACTCGCCGATCTCACGCGTTCCGGGTGGCCGCCGTCCGACTGGGCACGCGTCATGCTCGACCGGCGCCGCAAGACAGTTGTGGCCTGTGTCAGCTGCCACGATCGTATCCATGTCGCACGATCGGCTGAATCACTCACGCGGTGATCACTGGAGAGCCGGATGATCGGGAAACCATCACGTCCGGTTCGGCGGGAGGCCGTGCGGAAAAGGACCTACCTTGGCAGACACCTCGCCGCCCGGCCGACCCAACCGGCTGGTTTATGCACCACCGCCGGATCTGGCGCGCGACTACGAGACCCACCCCCACCGCTCCGAAGCCGTGATCCACCTCGCGATGATCGACCTCATGGCCCGCCGCCTCACCGGCGAAAACACACCGAACTGGAGAGACGCCTGATAGCGGGATCAAACACGAATCAGTGGATGAAACGCCCAGTCAGGGGCTGGTGGTTTGGGCGGGATGTGGTCCATGGCTCGCTCGGCGAGTGCGGTGATGGTCAGGGCGGGGTTAGTGCCCAGGTTGGCGGGGACGGCGGAGGCATCGCAGATGTAGAGGTGGTGGTAGCCGTGGACGCGGTGGTGGGGGTCGGTGACGCCGGTTGCGGGGGTGTCGCTGAGGACGGCCCCGCCCATCAGGTGCACGGTGGTGGGCGCACCGGCCAAGGCCTGGGAAAGGGGGTGTTGGACGGTGCCTCCGGTTTTGCGTGCCAGCCACCGGGTGAGGTGCTCGCCGGGGCGGTCCGCGGTAGTGGCCGCGGCAGCGCGGGGGATGCGTGGGCGCAGCCTGCCGGTCAGGCGGTGGCGGGTGTGGTGCAGGGTCAGTTCGTGGGCATCTTGGCGCATGGTGAGGGTGATCAGTGTGCGGCGGGCCCAGTTGCGGGTGGTGAGCAGGTACCGGGCGGTACGCAGGGCGTCGGTCAGCCGGTGCAGGAGGCGTCGGCGGGCGTGTCGCAGGGGGTGGCCGGCCCAGAACAGCCAGGACTGGGCGTTGGCGCCGGGCCCATAAGTGGCCAGCTGAATGTGGGTGTCGGCGTCCGGGCGGGCGCAGCGCTGGACTGCGATGGCATGGGTGTGGTCGGTGCGGGGGTCGGGTGAGGTGACGGCGGTGATGGTTTCGCTGTTGGTCCGCACGTGGTGGCCGATGGTGGGAGACAGGTGGGGCATGGCGCCGCTGCGGCGGGCTTCGGTGAGCAGCAAGGTGGTGCCCAGGGTTCCCCCCGCCAGGACGACTGCCGCAGCATGGAGGGTTTCGGGGTGGGGGCGCAGGCGTGCACCGGAGCGTTGGTGGGTGATCTGGTATCCGCTGCTGCCGTCGCCGGGCGGGCGGGGACGCAGGCGGATGGCGGTGCGGCGGGGCAGGATCCGCACGCCCAGGCGTTCGGCCAGGTAAAGGTAGTTCTTCTCCAGGGTGTTCTTGGCACCGTGGCGGCATCCGGTCATGCACGCTCCGCAGCGCAGGCACCCGGTGCGGTGGGGGCCGCGCCCGTGGAAGTAGGGGTCGGGCACGGTAGTGCCGGGTGCGGCGAGGAAGATGCCCACGTGCGGGGCGTGAGCGGCGTCGGGGTGTGCGTGCTCGGTGGCGTAGGCGTCGAGCAGCGCGGCGGCGGGGGTGGGTTCGTCGAAAGTGACGGCTCCGAGCATGGCGGTGGCTCGGTCGAGGTAGGGGCGCAGCTCTGCCTCCCAAGAGTGGGAGACGGGCCAGGCTGGGTCCCGATAGGCGGCAGGGGGTGGCCGCATGAGGGCAGCGCCGTAGCTTAGGGATCCTCCGCCGACGGCACATCCGCTGATGGCCAGGGCGCCACCCAGCCAGGTGAGCCGGAGCATGCCATGCAGGCCCAGGGCCGGCTTCCAGTGAAAGCGCCGGGCCTGACGTGCTGAGCGGGGCAGCTGGTCGTCGGTGAAGCGGCTGCCGGTCTCCAGCACGGTGACGCTGTAGCCCTTCTCGGCCAGGCGCAGTGCGGCGACGCTCCCCCCGAAACCGGAGCCGATGACCACGTAGTCGACTCCGGACTTGGTCCTGTTGTGATGTGGGGTGCTCATCGTCCGGCCCCCTGGGGTGTCGGGGTGGTGTAGCGGCCGGAGCGGGTGAGCCAGGCGGCGTGGGCTCCCGTGCTGTCGTGCAACACGCCGGCGATGCTCGCGATGGCGTGGCGGCGGTGGGACGGCTGTGCCCGGCTGTGGCCGAGGAGTGTCGCGTGGGCTTGACCGACCTGTTCTGCCCGGGTGGTGATGTGCCCGACGACGGTGGACAGCGCCTGTTCGGCGCTCGCCGACTGGTGCGCCTGCAGGACCAAGAGGTAGTTGCTGACTTGCCGGGTTTGCCGTTCCTCGGGGTAGGAGGCGATGTCGTTGCACCAGGCGGTGACATCGCAGGCTCCGTGCAGCAGCGTCTGCCAGGCACGGGTCCGGGCGGCGGGGGGTGGCAGGTGCAGGCCGGTGATCGGCTCGGCGAGGTCGAACATGAACAGGCCGTTGCCGTGCCGTCGCAGCTCCACGAACCGGCCTGGGTCGGGGATGCGGTGCTGTAGCCGGGCGAGCGTGTCGGCGCGGGCCGCCCGGTGGTGGTGACGCAGATGACGGCGGAACCGGGCGCGCCAACAGGGGTGTGAGCCGGGCGCGGTGCGGTGCCACAGGTCCGCGAAGGCGGTGACCAGCGAGGTATGCCGGGGCACGTGGGACCGCGTGGCGGGCCCAGGGCGCCGGGGGGATCCGCGGGTGACGAGCAGCAGACGCTCGTAGAGACAGTCGAGGGCCTCGGCGGCCGGGGGCACCGGCTGGTCGAGCTCGTCATCCAAACTGAACAGCCAGGTCAGCCAGCAGGTGAAGAGGGTCAGTGCGTGGGGCGGGACGCTGGGGAAGATCCTGCTGGCAAGCTCACCCAGACGTGCGCTGGGTGCCGAAGAGCCAGGCGGCGCGAGACCGGTGTCACGGGCCCATGCCGCGGCCTGAGCCTCAGCGACAGGGCTATCGGGGTGGATCCACAAGCCCCCCGGCAACAGGTCAGACAGTCGGTGCAGTTCGGCGCCGCCGAAGCGCGCTGCGTCGGCCGACAGGTCAGGAGCCGCCACAACCAGTCCTAGCCCGGTGCCGTGGGCGCGCTGGGCATGGGTTCTCTGTCACTTGTGACGGGGGCGATGGTGAACTCGCTGCTGTACTCCAGGAACGGCTCGCCGGCGCGGAAAATCGTCTTTCCGAAGGCGAGGTTCAGTGCCACAGCTGTCGAGGAGGTCATGGTCACTGTGCCCGACAGGGCGGCCTTGCCCGGCTCGAGGCGAACCTTGGCAGGATCCAGCTTGAACCGCGCGAAAGGGATCCGGTTGTCGGGGCTGCCGTTGACCAACGCGGTCGCGATGCCGCCGGACAGATCCGCCTGTCCATGGGTGAAGTCCAGCTGGTGCGCCTGGCCGTCAGCGAAGCGGAACCCACCGCCCGCGTAGGTGAGGGAACCCCCCAGCGGCGCGAGAGTGATCTGGCCGGACTCCAGCATGACCGTGCTGCCGGGCTTGCCGTCCGAGGGCGCCCCCGCCGGCGGCGCCGGACGCACCGTGATGCTCGCTCCGTTCAGTACCGCGGCCAGGGAGTCAACGATATGGAACTGCGTACTCCCGCCATCTAGCAGCACCGTCGCGGCGCGCGCACTCCCCGACGCCCGCACCGGCACCGCCACCGGCAGCGCCACCAAAAGCACACTGGCCAAACGGCACAACAGCCTCACCGGTCGAGCCCACCCGGCGGGCCACCGCTCAGAAAGCCTTCGCACAGCCACCTCCCGCGCACAGACGACGCCCCCGCGGCGAGCATCGACATCAAGGACGCATCCAAGCTTCCCGAGGTCATAATCTTTTGAACGCTATGTCAACATCTTCACCTGTCTGGTGGCGGCTTCCCCGCACTCCGGGCAGACGGCACCAAGCGGCCGCACGGGTACGGTTTGGACCCGGCGACCCGGTCGACAAGGCGGCCACCGGGCCAGTACCCGGCGCTGCGGGGAAGGGCTGACGCGCGAGCTCCGTGAAGCTCGGGAAGCCCACCAGGAATGTGTCTGCACGCTAAAACAACAACACCTGCATCCTTGGGCGCCTGTCCGTTGAACCGGTCCGGCGGCCTCCAAGGGCTCGAGCTCCTCGATGCCATGGCCGAGCTTCGTGACCAGCGGCGCAGCGCACGGCAATACGTTACCTACTGACCTTTTCGGGTTCATGTCGGTTGGTGGGGGGGTGATGGTGAGTTCGGTCTCAGTGAGACAGCCGTCGATGAGTTCGGTGTGGTGCTGGATATGGCTGAGGCCCCGGCGGAGGGTGCGTTCGAGGTGGTCGGGGTCGGTGAAGGCGGTGTTGGCCAGGGGGCCCCGCCTCAGCAGCGACCAGATCCCCTCCGCGGGGTTGAGGTCCGGCGCGTAACTGGGCAGCTGGATGATGGTGAGCCAGTCGTGATCGGCGGCGTACTGACGCATCCCGGCAGCCCGGTGGATGTTCAAATTATCCCAGACCAAAACAATCGGGGCGCCGAGTTGCAGGTGTGCCCGGACCGCGAGGTTGCGGTAATCCGTCCAGGCGAAGCTCCTTCGGGCGCCCTTGAGGGCATGTGGAAGCGCGGACGGTAGATCAGCCGCGGCGTTTCGCCGGGCTTGTAGCAGCACATCGCCGCGATGGAGATCCGGCGCCGGGACCGGCCGCGGACCCGCACGACGGGAGTGTGTCCGCGCCGGCCCCAGGTGCGTGCCTTCGGCGGCGTCATCGCGAACCCGGCCTCGTCCTCGAAGACGATGTAGGCCCCGAGCGCCGCCGCGGTGCTTCCACCTGCGGCCACACATCTTTCTTCCACAGTTCCACCGCGTGCTCGTCGCGCTCCAGTGCCCGGCGGGCCGGGCACTGCCAGGACCAGCCGTGCCGGTGCAGCAGCCGCCACACCCCCGCGACAGAGCAGGTGACACGGAACTGTCTGCCGATCACAGCCTGCAAAACTGTCAACGGCCTCTCGATCGTC